>DATCOE010000121.1:0-38453 GCA_036564885.1 Gaiellaceae bacterium
TGCGAGGTGCGCGACGGCGTGTACACCGGCCACGCCGTGCGCGCGCTGCACGCCGAGAACAAGGCGAGCGGCCTCCGCGAGCTCGCCGAGCAGCGCGGCTTCGATCTCGCCGAGTGCACTGCCTACTCCGACAGCCACACAGACCTGCCGTTCCTCGAGGCCGTCGGGCACCCCGTCGTGGTCAACCCCGACCGTGAGCTGCGGCGCATCGCCGGCGAGCGCGGGTGGCCGACGCTCGAGTTCGGCGCGCAGGCGTACCCGCACGCGCGGCGACGCGTGCCGCCGCTGCTCTGGGCCACCGCCGGGCTCTTCGGCGCCGGCTTCGCGGCGAGCAGGCGACGCCGTGGGGCCTGAGGAGGCGCTCGCCCGGCTGCGTGCGTTCGGTTTCGCCGAGGACGACGCGCAGCGGCTCTTCGCGCACTTCGCCGACGCGGAGGCGCGCGGCAAGCGAAGCCACGGTTTCTCGCGCGTCGAGTGGCTCGAGACCCTCGAGCTCGACACCGCGGCGCGGCCCGAGCGTGTCGAGGCAGAGCCCGGCTTCGAGCGCTGGGACGGTCGCGGCGCGCTCGGCTATCTCGTGCTCGACGCCGTCGTGGGTGCGCAGCTCGCCGATCCGCCCGCCGCGGCACGGGTCGTCGTCTGCGAGGACACCTTTCCGACGGGCATGCTCGGCGGCTGGGTGCGCCGGCTGGCCGAGGGAGGCCTCGTCGCGGCGCTTACCGCGACCTCGCCGGCGCGCCTCGCGCATCCGGCCGGCGGCCCGGCGCTGATCGGCACCACGCCGCTCGCGATCGGGATCCCGAGCTCCGAGGGCGATCCGGTCGTCAGCGACGTGTCGATGGGGCGCGTCACGTACGGCGACGTGCTCGCCGGTCTCGCGCAGCCGGACGAGCTCGTCCCGTTCGGCGGCGAGCACGCGCACAAGGCGTTCGCGCTCGGCCTTGGGCTGCAGCTGCTCGTGCAGGCCCTGCTCCGCAAGCCCGCGTTCGGCGCCGTGCTGCTCGTGGCGCGGCCGGAGAGCGATCCCGTGCCTGCGCTCCGCGCGCAGGCCGGAGGCTTGCGGCTTCCGGGAGACCGCTGACAGTTCGTCGTCACACTTCCGCGAGGATGCTGTAGCACGTTTCATGCTACAGTACGGACGTGGCCCGCTCGCTCCACGTTCGCCTCGACGATGCCTCCGCTGCCGCGCTCGAGATTGTCCGCGCCGACGGCTTGACTGACTCGGAAGCCGTGCGGACGGCACTGCGCGAGGCTGCAGGTCGTAGGCGAATCCGCTCGGCGATCCGTGACGAGGTGCGACGCCTCGCGGTCGACGAGGGCGATCGAGCGGAGATGCGGATCATCCGCGAGCAACTGGCAGAACTGGCTCCCCCGCTTTCGGACTGAGATGGTGCGCGGCGAGGTCTTCCGCCTGCCGGCCCCTCGCGCTGCGCGCGGGCATGAGCAGCGGGGCGCTCGCTTTGCCGTGATCGTCCAGGTGGACGAGTTCCTCGAGCTCAGCACTGTCCTCGTCGCGCCCACTTCGACGAGCGCCCGGCCGGCGAGCTTCCGTCCGACGATCACGTTGGAGGGGAACGAGACACGCGTCCTCGTCGAGCAGACGACGGTCGTCGATTCGCAGCGCCTTGGCCGCTCCGGCGGTCGTCTCGATGCGAGTGAGTTGCGTGCCGTCGACGAAGCTCTGATGCTCGTTCTCGGTCTCTGACGCCGTTGGAGCTCAGCCGGGAAAGCGCGGATCGTCGCGGATCGAGGCGAAGTCCTCGTCCTTCGCGGCGTGCTCGCGGAAGCGTGCCTCTCCGTCGATCGCAATCTTCAGCTCTGCGAGCGCGCGCTCCGTGTTGCCCGAGAGCGCCTCGACGCAGGCGAGCTGGTAGTGCACGACCGGCGCGTCCTTCTCCGTGAGCGCTTCCTCGAGCAGGCGCCGCGCGGAGTCGTAGTCGCCGGCGGCCACGAGCGGCAGCGCGGGGAAGAAGTACTCCCAGGCGGAGATCTCGTGTTGCCCGGGGCGGCCGCCGATCGCGAGCACGGTGGTGTTCGGCTCCTTCGCAACGGCAGAGCGGCGCTGCGCGGGATCGTCGAGATAGACGAGCGTCCCTGCGGGCGCGTCGACCTCCTCGCCGTCGACGGTGAACGTCGCGTGCCCGGTCACGACCGCGTAGATCTCCTCGTGCCCGAGCTGCGACTCGGTGTGGTCCTCGACGACCTCGTCACCGGCGTTGGCGGCGGTGTACGCGTTGATCCCGAACGCGGTCACGCCGAGCGTCTTGCGCACGGGCTTCCAGACGAGCGAGCCGAAGACGGGGATTCCTTCGACCTCGTCGAGCGAGAGCCGCTTCATTGCGATACCTCCCGGAGCGCCTCGAGGACGATCGGATCGATCGCGTCGGCGCCGTCGACCCGCTCTTCGAGGTTCTCGACGCCGGCCCAGTTGCGGAGCGCGGCCGCAAGCCCGCCCTCGTAGCCGAGACGTGTCAGCCGCTCGCGCACCTCGTCGCCGAGCGTGCCGTCGAGTGGCAGCCAGTCCTCGCGCGGCGTGACCCCGTACAGCCGGTCGTGGAGCGCGTAGATCCGGCGCAGCTCCTCGATCGGGCGCGGATGGTCGTCGACGCGCAGGTCGGCGACGAGGTCGGAGAGCTGCGCGTACCCGCCGTCGCGCTGTACGACGAGCAGCGCCGCCGACTGCTGCCCGCGCCGGTCGCCGCCTGCGAGCTGCGCCGCGACGAGGCACTCGATCAACCGGCGTTCGAGTGAGAGGTGCGCCGTCGCCTCGAACGTCTCTGCGAGCGCGTCCACCGTCTCCCGCCCGACGAGGATGTTGCCCTGGGCTGCGTACGACGGCCCGGTGCGGTGCCCGGCCCAGTCGTGGCAGCCCGGCCCGGTCCAGCTCGCGGAGCGGCCGTGCGCGTCCACGATCCCGACCTGCCGCTCGTCGCGGCCGTCGTCCGCGGCGACGAGCCGCTCGACGACCTCCTCCGCACTGCGCCCGTCACGCAGCAGCGCGAGCCCGTCGGGGCCGTAGCGCGGGTTGGCGTACGCCTGCGTCGCGATCGCGCCGACACCGGGCTCGGCCCAGGGCACGACCGAGCCGACCGAGAGGAACTTCGACTGCACCGCGACGCCCCACTGCGCCGCGCCGAGGTCGCACGCTGCGATCGAGTACGTCGCGACGATCATCCGTACGTGAGCTCCGTGAGATCGAGGTCGAGCAGCTCCGGCCGGTCGTCGGGAACCACGACGCATGCCACCTCGGGCCGCTCGAGCGCAGCCTTGATCTGCTCCGCGGAGGCGGCGCGCACGACGACCGGCCTGCCGGCGTCGAACGCCATGCGCAGCTGCGCGACGTCGTCGACCGCGTCGAGCACGAGTGCGTCGGCGAGCTCGACCTGACCTGCGAGCGCGAGCTCCGGTACACGCCGGCCCGTCGCGCCGAACCACCGCTCCCTCACAGCGTTACCGCGTCGCCCGGCTCGAGCTGCTCCACTGTCACGCTCGGGACGAGCTTCTGGAGCTCTTGCGGCGTGCCGGTCAACACCGGGAACGTGCCCCAGTGGGACGGGACGCAGCGCTGCACGCCGAGCAACTCGAGCGCGACGGCCGCCTCGCGCGGGCCCATCGTGTAGTGGTCGCCGATCGGGAGGATCGCCACATCGGGGCTGTAGATACGCCCGATCAGCTGCATGTCGCCGAACACGCACGTGTCGCCGGCGAAATAGAGCGTCGTCCCGCTCTCCAGCTCGATCACGTACCCGGCCGCCTCACCGCCGTACGACCCGTCGGGCGCGGAGCTCGAGTGGAACGCGTTCGTGAGCGTGAACTTCACGCCGTCGACGTCGACCGTACCGCCCTTGTTGAAGGCGACGAGCTTGTCGTCGGCGACACCGTGCTTGCCGAGCCAGCCGCTGAGCTCGACTTGGGAGACGACGGTCGAGCCGTGCTTCTGGGCGATCGCCACCGTGTCGCCGACGTGGTCGCCGTGGCCGTGCGTGACCGCGACGATGTCCGCGCGCTCGGGCTCCTGCTCGCCCGGGGGGCACTTCGGGTTTCCGTTCAGGAACGGGTCGACATAGATGCGCTTGCCGGCCGCCGTGTCGATCCGAAACGCAGCATGGCCGAGCCACGTGAGGGTTGAGTCCGCCATCCGTCTCCTTTCTATGTGGCGCGAGCGTAACGAGAAGGACCGCCCGGCGTGAGGGCGAACCCTGCGGTGCATGGGATCGAGGCTACTCCCGCTCGCGCTCGCCGCCGGCGCCCTGCTTGCCGACGGGCTCGGCCTCCACCAGAGCGCCTCCTATCTCGTGCTCCTCACCGTCCCGGCTGCAGCTGCGGCCGCCTTCGTCGGCGTGGCAGACGTGCTCGAGGGGAAGAAGGCCTGGGCGCGCGCAATCGCCACGGCACTCGCTCTCGCGCTGCTCCTGCTCGGCGCGGCCGTGCGGGCCGGCGCACCCGCCGGAGCGGCGGTTCCCGCCCTGGCCGTGTCGACCCTGGTAGCGGTTCTCGTCGTGTATTCCGTGCCGCTCCTGGGCTGGCTGCTCGAGCCGCTGCGGCCACGGAGGCGCGAGCCGCGCCGTGTTCGCCAGACGCCCCGGCACGCCGACGCGCGCACCGCCGAAGCGGCCTAGGCCGGTCGACGATCGACTGCTAGTCGCGGTCGCCGTCTTGGTGGTGTAGATGATCCGCCGGGGTCGGGTGCGGGGACATCTGCACGACGACGTTGTCGCCGCCGAAGGAGCCCGCGCTCCAGTCTCCCTCTCACCGGCCGACGCGGATCGCGTGAGAGGATTCCCTCGATGAGGGTCCCACGCTCTGCGCTCCGAGCGCGTCGCCGCGTCCTGTGCGCGTTCGCCGGACGGTCGCACGTGCGCGCCGAGCGGCGCCTCACCGCCGTCGGCCGCGACCAGCTCGAGAGGTTCGCTCGGCTCGCGCCGCAGTTCGAGAGCCGCTACCGTGCGCTCGCCGAGGCGGCGCCCGAAGACCGCACGGCGGGGCCGTGGCGCGCCTACGTCGGGGAGCTCGAGCGGGCGCTCCTGCCGGTTCCGCCGCCCGACTTCCTCCGTCTACCGGTGGTGATGGAGACGATGTTGCCGCACTCGGTGCGGGCGCGCCGTCGGCAGCTCGCGCACCTACGCAGCCGCCGCGACGAGAGCGAGCTCGCACGGCTGCTCGTCGAAGACCCGGTCGGGCGACCTGCGCTCGTCGAGCTCTATCCGACGTCGCCGAATCGCGTGCACCAGCTGGCGCACGTCGAGCGCTTCGCGGAGTGCACCGGCGTCGAGCCTGAGGCGGTGCGATCGGTCGTCGAGTGGGGCGGTGGGTACGGCGCGATGTGCCGCCTCTGGCAGCTGCTCGGTGTTCACACGTACACGATCCTTGACCTACCCCTCGTCGCAGCCCTTCAGTGGCTGTACCTCGCGTCGGTGCTGGGAGAGGACGAGGTCGTGCTGCACGAGCGACCGGCGGCTCCGGTCGCCGGTCGCGTGAACCTCATGCCGGCCGTCGCGTCGACGCCGCTCGCTGCCGACCTCTTCATCTCGACGTGGGCGCTGAGCGAGTCGCCGGCGGACGTGCAAGACGCGGTCGCGGCCGGGCGTTTTTTCGGCGCGACACATCTGTTGCTTGCGTTCCAGCGCGGGGCGGCCGATTTTCCGGATGCCGCCCACCTCGAGCCGGTCGTGCGGTCGCTCGGCGCACACGTCGAGCCGGTGCCCGGATACGGCTCGTCGTGCTACGCGTTCACGTAGTACGACGCTAGCCGGTCAAGGCGCGATGCCGACGACGACGCCCGTGCCGTCGTGGCCCGGATTCGGGCGGTATGAGCCGGGGTTGTCGACCTTGATGACGACGTAGCCGTCGGTGTCTCCGTTGAGCGTCGAGCCGGACTTCGACGCGTGCGTCGTCACGATCACGCCGATGTAGGCGTCGACGGTCGCAGGCGGCGCGGACGCGTTCCCCGGTTTGGCGCTCCAGTGATCTCCGTTGTCGGAGTCGGCATAGCCCGTGAAGGCGGACGCGCCGGGGAAGGAGTCGCCGCGCGAGACCTGACGTGACCACTGCGACCCCCAGAAGGTGCACGAGCGACCCGCGTATAGGTGTCTCCAGTCCGGGTCACCCCAGACCACGAACTTCGTCGGGCGGTACACGATCACCGCGTCCGGCCCGTCCGCGTCGGCACCGTAGTACGTGTCGCCGGCGAACGCAGCCCGCACGAGGTAGCGCCCCGGGGTGAGCGAGAGCACGCCGGTGGTCGCGACTCCGGACGCGTTCGTGACCGCGGTCGCATTCGTCGAGCCGACGGTGAAGACGATCGTGCGGCCGGCGAGCGGGTGACCGGCGTCGTCGACGAGCGTCGCGCTCAGCCGCGGCGAGCTCGCGGAGACGAGGTCCGAGGTGAGCTTCACCACGGTCGGCGCCTTGCGCAGCGTGAAGCTGCCGGTGTCCTGCGCCGGCAGGTACTGCGCGGCGCCCGCGAACGTCGCGGTGAGGGGCAGCGTGCCCGGTGCCTGGGCGAGCCTCACCGAGCAGACGGCGAGACCGAGGACCGTCGTGGCCGTGCAGCTCTGGGAGCCGACGCTCAGGGTGACGTGCCGGCCGGAGAGCAGCGTCGCCGGCGTGTGCGACAGGTCTCGAAGCCGCGCGGCGAGGATCACGACATGGCCGTACGTCCCGCTCGTCGGGCTGAGCAGCGAGAGCTGCGTTGGGAGACCCGCCGTCTGGATGAAGCTCGCGTGGTTGCCGGCGATGTCGTACGCCGTCGCCGTGACCGACGTCGTGCCGGCGGGGAGCGAGGCGAGCGCGATCGAGAACCCGCTCGTCTGCGTCCCGAGGCCGACCGTTCCGCTCGGTGTCATGGCCGCGAAGACGACATGGTCGACGCCGGATCCCGCGTCGGTGACCGAGAACGAGTACGCGTTCGCCACGATGCCCGAGAACGAGATCGCCGGCGGCGTGAGGTCGACCTTGAAGTGGCGCGTGACGTTCGTCGCCGCGTTGTGCTCCGCGTCGAACGCGCCGTACGTGAAGTCGTGCTGTCCTTCCGGCACGGACGTCGTCTGCGCGGAGCCGGTGTAGGCGTGGCCGGTCGTCGTGCCGTCGAAGCCGTAGATGAGCGACGCAGGGCCGCCGATGCCGTTGCACGCGTCGACGGTGACATTCGGCCGGGTCATATACCACCCGTGGAGCCCATCAGGCTGCGCAGGCGAGACCGTCGAGCTCGCGACCACCGCCGGCGTGAGGTACTCCGTCGTCGCCGACTCCGGTTCCGGCCCGCCGCCGAGTACCCAGATCTGATGCCCGACGAACGCCGCTGCGAAGTCGGCGCGCGCCTCGTGCAGCGCGGGGGCGGGAATCCACCGGTCGTCGACTGGGTTGTAGACCTCCACGGTCGACACGCTCGCGCCGTACACGATCTGGTCGGTCGGATTGCCGGTCGAGTTCGGCTCGAGCGGGCGCCTGCTGAGCCCGCCGATCGCGTAGAGCGCGCAGCCGGCGTGGATCGCAGTGAGCGAGTAGCGCGCGGTCGGCATCGGCGCGCCCTGTGACCATGTGTCCGTCGCCGGGTCGTAGATCTGCGTGATGTTCGTCACGCTGCCCTGGAGGCAATCGGCGAAGTACGGATGCCCGTCGAACCCGCCGCGAACGCACGCGACGCCTCCGAACAGGTAGACACGTCCGTCGGCTCCGCTCGCGACGCCCGGATCGGCGACCGGCGTCGGCGGCGCGGTGATCGGCAGCCACTGCGTCTGGTCGGCGCTCAGCTTCCACGCTTCGTCGTAGATGTGCGAGCGGCCGGGCCCGGGGACGCCGCGCCCTCCGAATGCGTACAGCGTGCCTCCGGCGTTCACGAAGGCCGGATGGATGAGCGACAGCGTGTCCTCGTTCACCACGACGGGGCCGGTCGACCACGTGCCGGTGGCGGAGTGGTAGATCTCGGCGACCCGTTGTGGCGGTTGGCTCGGGGACCCGACCGGCAGGCCCACAGACATGAGCCAGAGGTCGGTGCCGAGGTAGGCGCTCCCTTCCTCCTGGGTCGCGTACGGCGCGTGGGCGCTCTGGAGAGCGAACTCGTCCTGGCCGTGGTAGGGGTCGAACGTGTAGAGCGAGCCGCTGAGGTCGTTGCCTGTGACGAACATCGTCCCGTTCAGGTCGGCGGCGGTGAAACCGCTCCACGCCTTCGGCAGGCCGGGACCGGATTGCCACGCGATCGAGTCGGTGTCGACGAATGCGGCGCTCGTCGTGAACGTCTGGTCGATGCCGGTCGTCGTGCCCCAGCCGTTCGTCGCCACGACCTGGAAGTGGTATGTCGTCGAGGGCTGCAGGCCGGAGATCGTCACCGGGTCGACGGGGCTCGTGCCGCCCGTCGCCCCGAGCAGGGGATCGCCGGTGATGGTGCCGCCGGTGTAGGCCGTGCTGATGCCCCAGTTGATCGTCCAGCTGGTGTCCGAGCCCTTCGTGTCGATCGCCCCGCCGAGGACGGCGCGCGTCGCCCGGACGAGCGTCGTCGCGATGCTCGCGGCCGGGCACCTGCCGAACGCGCATGCGTCGCCGGTGAAGAACGCGGCCGGCGAGCCGGTCACCGGGCCCTCGCCGTTGTCGGCGACGATGCGCACGAGGTAGTTCGTCTGCGGCGTGAGGCCGGAGAGGTCGACGTCGAGCTCGCTTGCTTCGATGCTCGACGCTGCGAGCGCACCCGTGTCCGCCGTCGTCCACGTCGTTCCGCCGTCGGACGAGAGCTGGAGCGTCCATGTGGTCGGCTGGTTTCTCGTGCCGACGAAGCCGATCACGTGCGCGGTCGTGTCGGTGACGAGGATGACCGTCGGCTGCCTCGGGTCGGCGCAGACTCCGGCGCCGCAGGGGTCCGCGGTGGTGAAGGAGCCGGTGACGTAGACCGAGCCGGTCGCGCTCGTCGCGCTGATCCGGAAGTTGTACGGCGTGTTGCCGAGGAGGCTCGAGAGCTGCGCGGAGACCTCGCCGGATCCCTGCGCTCCCGGCATCACGGCGGTGGCTGCCGTCTGCGGCGCGCCCGTACCCGTCCACACGTCGATCGCCCACGTCGTGTCGAGGCCGCCCGTCGCGACCGTCGCGAAGACCGTGGCCGCGTGCGGTCCGACCGCCGCGGTGCCCGGCGACGTGATCGTCGGGCAGTGGTTCCAATTGCAAGGGTTGTCCGTCGTGAACGTCTGGTCAGGCTCCGCCACCGTGCCCGCGCTGTTGACCGCGACAAACCGGTAGTGGTACAGCGTCAGCGGGGCCAGGCCGGTCAGCGTCACGTCGACGACGTCGGGGGCCGAGGAGCCGGGGAGAGTCTGCACCGGCAGCGACAAGCTGTACGACGTGTCGGTGCTGTACTCGAGCGCCCACTGCGTCGGTGTGCCGAAGGTCGCGATGTTCCCGACGATGCGCTCGCTCGTGTCGGAGACGACCTGCGCCGCCGCCGAGAGGATCGAGGGGCAGCCGCCCGCCGAGCACGAGTCGAGGGTCGAGAACGTGAAGTCGACCTCCGCCGTCTGGACGGGGACGGCAGTGTTCGTGGCGACGATCCGCGCCGTGTACGCCGTGCTCGGCGTCAGCCCGCCGATGTGCACCGTGTACGCCTGGTCGGGCGCGTTGCCCGGGACGGACTGCTCCGGGCTCGAGTGGTTCGGGTAGCCGGTCTCGCTGCCGCTCTGCCACTCGACGTGCCATTGCGTCGGATAGCCACCGGTGTGGACGGTGACGGTGACGTCGGCTCCCGTCGCGAACGTGTTCGGCGTGTGCGCGCCGGAGAGGGACAGGCAGTGGCCGGCGGCGCAGGGATCGGTCGTCGTGAAGGTGAGCACCGGCCCGTCGACCTCGTCGCTGAGCGTGTTCGTCGCAACGGCCTGCACGTCGTAGGTCGTGTTCGGCTGCAGCCCCGTGATTGTGGTGCCGTGACTCGCGAACGTGCCGGGATCGATCGTGTCGGAGCCGAGCGTCGTCTGGTCGAGCGATCCGCCTGACAGTCCCCACGCGAAGTGCCAGCTGTACGTGTTCCCGACGCTCGAGGAGCCGATCGCGAAGAAGGAGAGCGTGGCGGTCGTGTCCGCGATGTCGCCGGAGTTCCGCGGGGTGAACCCGAACATGGCCGGGCAACCGATCGAGCAGCTCGCCGCCGCCGCCGTCCCGGTATGCACGAGGCCGACGGTCGCGACGGACGCGAGCACGGCGGCGAGCGCGAGCGCGCGTCGCCCAGCCGAGCCACACCTCGAGGTTGCCGCAGTCACCATCGTCTCCCCTGGACTACCACTTCTCGGCGCGTTTCCGAATGTTGCGCCGACCGCAACCCCCATTCTATCCCTCCGAACGCGCCGGACTAGACCCCTCGAATGGGGGATTCTGGCGGGACGAGCAGCAGCAATACCGGCTTTCCCTCCGGAGTCAGCCCGCGCGTCCGCCACCGGTAGCCCGGCTCGACGTCGAGGACGACGTCCCGGATCGACCGCCAGTCGTTCTCGGCGTGATACACGGTCAGCGCAAGCGTCGGCCGGTGGAGCCGGATCGTCTCGAGCGCTCCCTCGACGAGCGTGAGCTCCGCGCCCTCGACGTCGGCCTTCACGTAGTCGACGCACCGGCCGCCGAGCAGCGCGTCGAGCCGGCGCAGCGGCACCGTGCGCCCCTCCGGCGCGACCTTCGCCGTGAGTCCGGACCCGGCGAGCGACACGTCGCCGTCGACGGCGCCGAGCGCGCAGCAGTGAAGCTCCGCCGTGCCCGCGCGCAGACGCTCCGCGAAGGTGCGCTCGAGCGCGTCGCAGTAGGAGCTCTGGGGCTCCACGAGCACGAGGTGCCGCGCACGCGCCGCCGCGGTCGACGCCCACAGCCCTACCGACGCGCCGCAGTCGACGACGACGGCGCCGTCGGGCAACGGCGCCCACGGCCCGTCGTAGCGGTGCCACGCCGCCGGGTCGTACGTGTAGCGGAGCAACGCCGCGAGCTCGTCGCGCCCGAGCGACGCCGGGACGTAGAGCGGCCCTTCTCCCGTCTCGACGCACGCGAGCTGCTCGCCGACGCGGCGGTACGTCGTCAGCGCCTCGACGTAGCGGCCGCGGCTGCGTTGCCACGCCTGGCGCGCCGCGTACGCGAGCCGCTCCGAACGCCGGGGCGCGTTGCTACCGCCCGCCCGCAGGATGAGCCGGGCCGCGGCAGCGACGTCAGCCGGGCCCATGCTCGCGCGTCCTCGGCGGTGTGCGCGCGACGCGGAAGATCGCGAAATGAGACGTCGCGTACGCGCGCGTGAAGGCGGGCTCGCCGGTCGTGAACAGCTGTGGGTAGCGAAAGCGCGTGAGGTCGTTCGTCGCGATGCTCGACACAAGCAGGTACTGCACCTTGCCGTAGGGTGCGTCGAGGGTTGCGAGCCAGTCGGTGTCGCCGCGGTCGATCCGGTCGACGAACCAGTCGGGATGTCCCGTCAGGAGCATCACGGCGAAGGACTGCGCGTCGTCGGTGAGGATCGCGTCTCGTCGGTGCACGTGCGTGCGAATCCAGGCAGCCATCTGCCGCTCCGGCTGGATCCCGACGACGTACCCGCCGATCGAGCGCGTGCCCTCCTGATCGTCTCCGGTTGCGACGGCGCGTGTGAACGCCTGCTCGAGGAACTGGTACCCGTAGGTCTCCATCGTCCGCCAGGTCGAAGCCGCCGATCCGACGAGCAGCGCGAGCGAGGCGAGCCAGACGACCGCGCGCGACCGCCGGCTGCGCAGCGTGAGGAAGAGCCACGCGACGCCGACGAGTGCCAGCGGCATCGCGCGCATGTT
This sequence comes from Gaiellaceae bacterium, assembly GCA_036564885.1. Taxonomy (GTDB): domain Bacteria; phylum Actinomycetota; class Thermoleophilia; order Gaiellales; family Gaiellaceae; genus Palsa-739. Next base: position 11,763 of record DATCOE010000121.1, read on the forward strand.
GTAGCGAAGCTGCAGCAGGCCGGGGTTCCCCGAGGTCCAGATGAGGACACCGGTGAAGAACGCGTTCAGCGCGATGAACCCGGCCAGCGTGACCGCCATCAGATCGCGTCGCGCGAGAAACGTCGCGACGAGGGCGACGACGATCACGATCGTGATCGGGAACAGATGCCAGTTCAACGTGACGAGGTCGCGCGCGGTCGTCGCCGCCGGAATGTGCGTGCTCACCTGCGCGGGGGGCGGCGGTGCGTTCGCGGGCGTCGTCTGTGCGAAACCCGGAGCCTGCTGCGAGAGGAAGTAGAGCGGGTGGCCGAGGATCAGCCAGTTCACGAATAGCCAGAGCCCGAGCGCATACACGACCGGCGCGAGGTAGGCGATGACGCTGCCCTCCACCTCGGAGCGCGTGACGTGCTGTCGCATCATCGCGACGACGAGCGCGCCGACCAGCACCACCGCCCAGCTGATCACTTCATAGCGGGAGAGCACGCCGAAGGCGAACGCAACCGCCGTGAGCACGAGAAAGCGAGCCTCACGGACGAGGAACCAGCGCAGGAAGCTGTAGACGCCCGCGACGAGGAACGTCAGGTAGACGATCTCGCTCATGCCGTTGACCGCGTAGAATGCGATCATCGGATTGGCGCCGAACGCGACGACGAGCGGGAGCCTGAGCTTCCAGCTCATCTGTGCGAGCGCGAGCACGCGGTCGATCAGCGCGAGCAGCAGCCCGGCGAAGAACGAGGTCGTAAGTGGTAGCGCGACGAGCGACGTCGCGAGTGGGCGGATGCCCGCGGCCGGCAGGAACACCAGCGTCGAGAGTGGCGGCCAGACGAAACCGATCGCGGCGAGCTTCGGCGGCGCGTTCCACCAGACGAAGTACGCGTGCGCCAGACGTGCGACCGCGTCGAACGGCACGACGTGCTGGCGCACGACCACGCGGTAGCCGACGGCGAAGTACGCCGCGAACGAGCACAGGAAGATGCCTCCGCTCCAGAGCGTCGACCTCGTGACGCGCAGCGCGTTGCGGCGCCGTTTCTCGAACACGCTCGCGCGTGGCGGCGCAGGCGCGTCGGTCCTGGCGGGAGAGGTCATGCTTGCGGCCGTGCCGCCTCGTTCGTGCCCGAGATCTCCAGGTCGAGGCCGTGGACGGTCTTCTCCCAGTAGTGGGGGCGGTAGATGAGCTGGGCGAGCCCCTTGTAGGCGCCGATCGACATGAGCGCCCAGTAGAGCGGCGACAGGAGTGCGTACTTCACGAGGTCGTGATAGCCGCGGCGCATGGCGCCTGCGACGTTGATGTAGGTGAACGTGAAGTTCCCGATGTACAGGCCGAACGCGGCGGCGTAGTAGACGAAGCCCGGGAACAGCTGCCGGATCCAGCCGGCCTGCGTCATCACCCAGGAGGTCGTCAGCAGCCAGTACACCGGGTTGAGCAGGAACGAGAAGAACGTGCCGCCGATGATCATCTGGAAGGAGAAGAAGGAGCGCGTCCCGAGTTGCCGCCACAGGCGCACCGGATGGCGCATCTGCACGAGCCACGTCTGGATGTAGCCCTTCACCCAACGCGAGCGCTGCCGGATCCAGTTGTAGAGGTCGGAGTTCGCCTCTTCGAACGTTGTCGAGTCGATGATCGCCGTCTTGTAGCCGGCCTTGTGCAGACGGATTCCGAGGTCGGCGTCCTCAGTCACATTGAACGGGTCCCACGCGCCGAGCTCGATCAGCTTGTCGCGCAGGAAATGGTTCGACGTGCCGCCGAGCGGAATCGGCGCATCGGCGGCGTCGAGGCCGGGCATCAGCAGGTCGAACCAGTTCGAGTACTCGGTCGTGAACCAGCGCGTGAGGATGTTCTGCGAGCGGTTGTAGTAGTTCAGCTTGCACTGGATGCAGACGATCCGGTCCTCCGCCTTCGAAAAGCCGACGACGACCTTCTTGAGCTGGTCCGGCTCCGGCCGGTCCTCCGCGTCGTAGATCACGACGTACTTGCCCTCGGCCTGGATGAGCCCGTAGTTGCACGCCTTGGGCTTCGTCTTCGGCATGGCGTCAGGCACGACGACGAGCCTGAACTGCGGCGGCAGGTCCTCTTCGCGGAGCGCGGCGATCGTCTCCTCGTCGTCCTCCTCGACGATGAGCTTCACGTCCAGCCGAGTGACGGGATAGTCGAGCCGGTTCAGCGCGGCAGTCAGGCGTGGGACGACCGCCGCCTCCCGATAGAGCGGAACGAGGATCGTGAACACCGGCAGCGTCGCCTCGTCGAGCGCCTCGATCTCCTCTGCCGTCACCGGCAGCTCGAGCGTGTGCCCCAGCGCGTCGTAGATCAGCTTGAACTTGTAGAGCGAAAACGACGAGTAGAAGGTGACCGAGACGATGTTGAAGACGATCAGCGACAGCACGGGGTCCTTCACGAGCGCGAGCGCGGCGAGGAAGAGCATCACCGCGCCGGCGACCTTCTGCCCGGGCGAGAGCACGCGATATGAGGATTCCTCCGGCAGCCGATTGAGCAGGTCAGTCGTCGCGAGCCGGACCCAGCGGTCCGAATACGTGCGCTGCAAGAGGCGCTCGAGCGCACGCTTCGACGTGAGCACGATGCGGATCTGCAGGCTCGTGTGGCGCCTGATGTCGTGCAGCGCGTCCAGGCCGAGGGGCTCCGCCGTCGCGAGATAGAGGACGTGATTCGACAGCGCCAGGGGAACGAACCGGTGCTGGCGCGCGAGCTGCTCGGGCACGAGCTGGACCGCCTCCTTGTCGGGCGAGAAGCGCGACACGTCGAGCAGCGGCACGCGGAGCTGGTCGGCGAGCGCCCCCGCGAGCTCGTACTCCGACAGCGCGCCGGCATGGAGGAGGATCACGCCGAGCCGGTCGCCGGTGCGCTCCTGCCTGTGGAGCGCCGACAGCAGCTCGTTGCGGGTGATCAATCCCGTCGTGACGAGGAGCTCGCCGAGCAGGTGCGGGACGTTCTGCTGCGCCGCCGCCGCGAGCTCCGGCGGCAGCGCCGCCGCCGCCGGAGCGTCGGCAGCGAACGCGCGGTCGACCGCCGCAGCGATCTGCTGCTCCTCGGCAACCACGAGCTCGATCTCGACGCCGGCGACGATCCGCAGAACGCGCAGCGCGAGCTCATCGAATGGCTCGCTCGTCGCGACGCGCAACACGTCTCCGTCCCGTCCGAGCGCCAGCACGCCGAACCGGCGCGAGAGCGTCGCCGGCAGGGCCTGCGCGACCGCCGGGTCGACCTTCTCCGGATCCAGGTCGACATAGTCGAGCGCGGCGTGATGGGCGAGCGCGCGCAGGTTCCGCCGCACCGTCGGCGTCGCCGCCGCGGCTGCGGCCGGTTGGGCGTCCGACTCCGGCCCGTAGACGCGCTCGCGTGCGCGCGCGAGCGCGTCGGGCGCCGCGACCACCACCCGCACCGGGCGGCGCGCGAGCGCGCGAAGGGTGGCGATGTGCTCGGGGGTCGGGTCGGCGAGCGCGACGATGAGCGTCGCGCCGTCGAGCGCGATCGGAATCGCGTCGAGCGCGCGCGCGGACCAGGGGCTCAGCAGCCGCGCTGAGCTCTCGTCCACGGGGTCCCGTCCGCCGGGCGGCGGGTCGAGTGCGACGAAGGGCATCCCGGCGTGGGCGGCGGCGCGCTCGAAGAACGCCTCGCGAGCGTTCACGGCTAGCGCGCCGCGAACGAGACGTCGCGCAGTGCCTGGAGGATCTCGTCTCGCGGCGAGAGCACGAGCTCGAGATCCAGCCGCGGGAAGCGGCTGCGCACGGACGTCAGATCGGGATCGCGGAAGGCGCTCGCGACCTTGAGCGAGTCGCCCACCATCACGACGGGACAGACGCGCTCCGCGGCAGCCACGCTCAGCGTGATGTAGAGGAGCAGCCGCTCGTCGACGAGGAACCCGCGGAGGCCGAGGTACGGCATGTTGCTGCGCATCGCGAGCTCGAGTGCATAGTCGCGCGACGCCAGGAGCCCGAGGTCGAAGAGGAGCTCCTCCGGGCGCTCGCCCGGCCTCGCCCGAGCCGACAGCGCCGCGAGCAATGCCTCGCCCTCGAGCGAGCGCGTCGACACAGCTCCCGCGAGGGATGAGTTCTCGGTCATCCGCGCCGCCCGAACCATGCACGTCGCGCGTGGCCGCCGCGTCGAAGCAGCGTGTGCCGCGCCTCCGACTCGCGCGCGAGTTGCGAACGGCGGCCGATCATGCCCTCGCGCAGCGCGGACGAAAGGTGCAGGCGCTCTTCGGCGACGAGGTAGACGATGTAGAAGAGGCCGATGACGACGACCGGTGCCAGGACGAACAGGAAGAAGAAGCCGAGGAAGACCGTCAGCACGAGGAGCACGAGCACGGAGAGTGCGGCGAGCCGGTACCGGCGGACGATCGACACCTAGCGGCTTCCGAGGCTCGGCAGCGCGGCGACGACCGTGATCTTGAGCGTGCGTTCCGTCGACGCGACGACGTCGAAGCCGTGCGGGAGCACGTCGCCCAGCAGGTCGATGAGCGGCGCCGCCTCGACGAGCGTCACCTCGATCGTCGCCCGCTCGTCGGCGAAGCGCCGGATGTAGACGTCCTGCGTCTTCGCCATGCGGCCGAGAGCGCGCTCGAAGGCGGAGAGCTCGGCGAAGTCGGCGAACGGTCCCGCGTCGAGCTCCACCGTCGTCTCGAAGATCCGCTCGTCGCCGCGCGCCCTCTGCGCGGCTGCGGCGACGGCCGGTGCGTGCTCGGGAGGAGGTGCAGTCGCTTGCGGTCGCTCCGCCTCAGTCGGCTCGTCGACCTCGCCGCGTTCGATGCGCGAGACGGCGTCCTCGAGGCGCTGGGCGGCGCCGCGGGCCGAGCGCACGAGCTGTTCGCGCACGTGCAGGAGCTCGTCGATCTGGCGGCTCACCTCTTCCGCGCGCAGGCTCGCTTCACCGCGCGTGAGCGCGGCGCGCTCCTCCCCCTCCGCGACGATCTCGCGCGCACGTCCTCGGGCACCGTCCTCGATCGCCGCGGCCTTCTGCTCGGCCGCGATCGTCAGCCGTTGCAGCTCGTGCTCGCGCGCACGGGTCGCGTCGAGCTCCGCACGCATCCGCTCAACCTCGCGGTCGAGCTTCGCGACCTGCTCGGTGAGCGTCACCGCCTGCGCCCGCAGCTGGTGGAGGGCCATCCGGCCCTCCGCAAAAGCCACCGCGACGTCGCGGCGTGAATAGCCGAGCAGGCGAAGCCGGAAGGCCGGCTTGTAGTACTGCGGCTCGTCAGTCATCGTTAGGAGACCTCTCCTTACGGATCACACTAGCGTGCCGGTCGGATACCGCCACAGAATGGTGGGCGAGATCTCTCCCGAACCCATGGTGCCCCCGTCCTCGCCTTCGGCCGACGTCCGGTCGACGGCCGAGCAGGCTGCCCTCCTGCCGCGCCCGGGGTCGGTCGGCGACGCGTTCCTCGGGCTCCTGGTACTCCTGGCGCTGCTCGGCGCCGGCTTCCTCCTCGCGGGCGGCGCCGGCCGTGCCGTCGAGTTGCTCGCCGCGACGGCTGCGATGGCAGCCGGCTACACCGCGAGCTGGCGCGCCGGCCGCTTCATAGCGGTCGGCGGCATCGTGGCGTTCCTCGCGCTCGAGCTGCGCTACGGCCGTCTCGACTCCAGGCACTACTGGATCGACGCACTGTTCGCGGCCGCGATCGGCTGCGGCGTGCTCGCGGCCGCCTACATCCGGCTGACGGGCGAGCAGCGCCGGATCGGTCTGCTCGACGCGCAGGCGGCGCTCGAGGCGCGCGACGCTGCCGAGAGCACCGGCATCGGCGTCCGCGGGCTCCCGCCCCTGGACTACGAGCTCGAGCGTGCGCGCCGCCACAATCATCAGGTCTCACTCCTCGTGCTGCGTCTCGACGACGTCGAAGACGTCGAGGTGCGGTTCGGCGGCGCCGGCCTGCACACGGTGCACGAAAGGATCGAGCGGGTGCTTGCGCGGCAGCTCCGCGCGACCGATGTTGCGCTCCGCGACGGCCGCTTCGACCATTGGGTGATTCTTCCGCAGACGCCGGCGTTCGACGCGCGTGTTGCGGCCGAGCGCCTGCGGCTCGCGCTTGCCGCCGAGAGCGTCGAGTTCGCGCCCGGCGAGCTGATGAACCTCTCGATCGCGGTCGGCATCGCGTCGTTCCCCGACGACGGCGCGACGAACGACGAGGTGGTGAAGGCGGCGCGGCGCGCGTATGGGCGAGCTCTGGAGCTGGGCGGCAACCGCTCGGTGCTCCATTCCGCCGTCGAACATGCACCGCCGGGCTGGGCGCTCACCGCCGACGCCTCCCCATGAGCGACGACACGGCGAGCGCCGCTGTGCCGCGGTCGAGCCGCTGGGCGGCTCCGGCGAGCCAGCGGAGCCGCTCGCTGCGGCGGGCACGCGCCGCCTCCGCGTGCTCGCGCACCGTGAGTGGGCGGAAGGAACAGTCGAGGCGCCGCGCGTACTCGGCCGGGAACGCGTCGACCTCGATGGGCAACGGCGTCCATTCGGTCGGCGGTCGTGCGCCGGCGGCGAGCGCCTCGTAGAGGCGCTCGAGTTGGCGCGTCAGCAGGCGCGCGTCGTGCAGCGCGACCGCGTGGCTGCGCGCCGCTTCGCCGTACTCCGCGGCACGATCGGGGTCGAGCAGCAGCGACGCGACGGCGTCGGCGAAGGCGGCCGGATGGTCGGCGACGTGGCCGGTGCGTCCTTCGTTCACCTGCTCGATCTGCGCGTTGTCGGTCCACGGCGTCGACGACGTCACGACGGGGCGGCCGGCGACCATCGCCTCGGCGATCGCGACGCTGCATGACTCGCCGATCGCGGCGGCGCTGACGACGACGTCGGCGGCGGCGTAGGCGGCGAGCACGACGCCTTCAGCAGGCGTCTCCGGCAGCAGGTACACGCGGTCGAGCACGTGCAGGGCCGCCAGGCGGCGAAGGCCCCGGGGCGGCGCGCCGACGAGCAGCACCTGCGCGTTCGGTACCGCGTCGAGCAGCGGCGGCACCATCTCGGCGAGTAGGTCGCGCCATTTCCGCTCGTCGGGCCGACCCACGCGCACGACGACGGGCCGGTCGGGGTCGAGCCCGAGCGCTGCGCGCGCCGCCCGCCGCTCAGGCATCTCCTCGGCAATCCGCTCGATGTCGAGCGGCCACGTCGAGACGCGGTGCCGGTCGTGGAATAAGGCGTCCTCGCCGAGCCCGCGCCGCTCGCGGTAGCGCGCCGCGCAGAAGCGGCTCACGAACAGGTGCATCGAGAAGAGGCGCTCGTCGTCCGAGCCGTCGACTTGGCCGAAGACGTTCGTCTCCACGAGCACGGGCACGCCGGCCCGGCGCACCGCGGAGGGCACGAGCGGCTCGAAGCCGCCGCTGCGGAAGACGTGCACGACGTCCGCGCCGGCGAGCAGGGGTGTGAGCGCGTCGATGTCTCCCGCTGCGCCGGCGACGTCGATGCCCGCCGCGCGCAGTTCCTGCGCGCGAGGTCCGTTCTCCCGCGCCTCGACAACACGCACGCGTACGCGTGCGGGGTCGAAGCTGCGCGCATGCGTCACGAGTCCCTTCTCCGTACCGCCGAGCCCCAGCGCATTCGCGATGAGGACGACGTCGAGCGGGCGGGTCATCGCGCGTTCCTTCGGAAGAACTCGAGCGCGTACGCGAGCAGCGTCAGGTCGTAGAGGACAGGATAGAGCGCCCACGCCGGGTCACGCCGCTGCCGGAAGCCGTGTGCGGCGCGCGCGAGCGGTATCACCTGCGTGGCCGCCGCGCCAGCGGTCGCGAGGAGCCGCGCGGGCGTTGGGCGATATCCGCGCCGTTGGACGGGCAGGCCGGCGGTGGCGCGGCGCGCACGGCGTCGGGCCTTCGCGAAGTACGTGCGGAGGTCCGGTGCGTAGTCATGCACGATTCCCTGCTTCACTCGCGCGAAGCGGTGACCGGCTGCCGCGAGGTCGCCGGCCACGTCCGAGTGCACGAACGGCCGGTAGCTCGTCTCGAGCAGCGCGGCACGACGAACGAGGAACCCGTTCGAGCCGAGCGGCGGCGGTCGGTCGGGGTCGAGGCGGACGAGCAGCGCGTCGCCGGCGTCCTGCGTTTCGAGCACGGGCATCCCCGTCCAGCGGTCGAGGTGCCAGGCCCAGCGGTCGGCCCACCCGAGCTCGACGGCGAGCGGATCCGTGCCGCCGATGAGCGCGCACAGTCGCACAACGGGCGGGTCCCCGCGACGCCACTCATGATAGAGAGAGTCCGCGGCGACGATGTCGGGGGCCAGTTCGAGCGCGCGTACGAGTCGCGCGAGCCAGTCTCTCGCCGGCAGAACGTTGTCGGCGTCAAGGAGGAGCACGAGCTCACCGTCCGCGGCCTCGATTCCGAGCGCGCGGCCGGCCTCCTCCTCGCGCTCGGGGTTCTCGACGATGCGTGCGCCGTAGTCGCGTGCGATCCGCAGCGTGGCGTCGCGCGACCCGCCGTCGATGCAGATCGTCTCGACGTCGCCATCCCAGTCCTGCTCGCGCAGCGACGCGAGCATCTGCCGCAGCGTTCGTTCGTTGTCGAGCGTGGGGACGACGACCGAGACTTTCACGCGTGCTCGTGGGTCGCGAGACGCTCGACCTCGACGAAGTCGAGCGACGACGACTCCGAGACGAGGCGGTCGATCTCGACGCCGGCGCGGTCGTAGTACCGGGTCACGAAGGTCCGGTACCAGATCGCAGCAGTGTCGCGCGCGACGCCGAGCACGTCGCGCAACCCGATGCGCGGGTATGCCCGCTCACGCGTGACGGTGACTGGAGCCTCGGTGATCCGGTAGCCGAGCCGGTGCGCGCTCACGAGCGCCTCGAGATCGTGTGCGAACCGCTTGACGACGAGGCGTGGGGTCACGCGCTGCAGCACCTTCTGCCGGTAGAGCTTCAGCCCTGTCTGTGTGTCGTGGACGGGCAGTCCGAACAGCATGTGGACGAGCACGTAGTAGCCGCGCGAGAGTACCCGCCGCGAACGCGGATAGTCGATCGACGCGTCGCGGTGCAGCTTCGAGCCGATCACGACGTCTGCGTCGTCCGAGAGCAGCCGATCGTAGAGGAGCTCGAGCTGCGCCGGGTGGACCTCGAGGTCGGCATCGACGAAGAGGACGAGATCGCCGAGCGCCGCTTTTGAGCCGCGGATGAGTGCCGAGCCCTTCCCGAGATGGACCTCGCTGCCGATCACTCTCACGCGCGGGAGCTCGCTCGCGGCCGCGCGTGCCCGGTCGGCCGTTCCGTCCTTGGAGCCGTCGTCGACGAGGACGATCTCGTATCGGCAGCCGAGCGCGTCGAGCGAGCTTACGGTCTCGGCGAGGCATCGGTCGACGCGCTCCGCTTCGTTGAACGCCGGGATGACGACCGAAACGAGGCCCGGGTGGTCGGCGATGTGGTACGTCACGATGCACTTTCGCGCTGCTCGGGAAGTGGCACGCTTGCGACGCCGAGGAGGAAGCCGACGCCGTAGACGGCATGCGTGAGGGCTATCGCGAGGGAGAGCCGCACCCAGTTCGCGGGCCGGCGGTCCGCGCCCGCCGCGGCGCAGGCGGCGGCATATGCGGCGGCGGCTCCCCACCACGCCTGCCGGGCGGTTCCGTGCGTCAGCGGATACGAAGCGGCGGCGGCGACAAGCGCAGACGGTAGGAAGTACGACGGCCGCAGAGAGTTGCCCCCGACGCTCCGCGCGAACGCGCCGCGCCGTCTCGACCACCGCCAGACCTGCCGCGCGTGTGGGCCCCAGAGCGGCCGCCGGCTGTGGAACACGATCGCCCCGGGCTCGTAGCGGATCCGCAGGCCGCGCCGCCGTAGGCGCTCGCAGAAGATCGTGTCCTCGCCGTAGCGCACGGGCGTCTCGAAGCCGACGTCGAGCGCGGCAGTGCGGCGCACGACGAGGTTCACGCTCGGGGCGTCGTCGACGTCACGTGGCTCGAGCGGGACGTACCGCCAGCGGTGCGGCCCGGCGACGAGTGGGGAGGCGAAGACGCGGCCGCCGAGCTGCTCGAGCTCCGAGTCGTCGCCGGGCGTGAGCGTCGGGCCGCACACCGCCCCGATCGTCGGGTCCGCGAACGCCCGCTCTGCGACGTCGAGCCACGACGGATGCGGATACGCATCGTCGTCGATGAGGGCCACGAGCTCACCGTGTGCGCGCTTGAGACCTGCCTGCCGCTTCGCGGCCGTCGACCCCGGCACGACGAGGCCCACGGCGCGCGAGTCGAGGCCGGGCTCCGGCCGGTCGGACACGACGATCACTTCGAGCTCGCGGTCGAGCGCGAGCAGTCGCTCTACGCAGCGACGACCGAGCTCGTTCAGCTCTCGCAGCGGCACGATCGCCGAGACGGTCGTCTGCGTCACTTGCGCACCGTCAGCTCGAAGATTTCCGCGAGCACGACGAGGGTCGCGGCGCAGCCGACCTGCACGAGCGCGAGCTGTCGGCCGTCGGCGTGGAAGGCCGTGTAGAGACCGAGTTGCGCGACGAGCGCCGCGCCGAGGACGGCGGTGAACCAGAGGCGGCTGAGCGAGAGGAAGTGATACGTGTAGACGTACACGAGCCCGTAGAGGGCCAACGCGAGCACGAGCAGGCCGAGGTAGGCGCTCGCGTGCGTGTACTCGCTGCCGAAGGCCAGTCGCAACAGGAGCCGCGGCACCGACGCGGCGACCGCCGTGGCGATCGCGCCGACGGTGCCGACCACGAGCAGCCCCGCGCGGAGGTGCCGGCGCTGGCGTCGCCGGTCGGCGAGCGTCGCCACGCGCGGGAAGAGGACGGTCGTCGCGGCGATCGCGGCGACCAGCAGCGCTCTCGCGGCGACAGAGGCGGCGGAGTACGCGCCCGCGCGGAAGGGCGAGAGGGCGAGCCGCGCGACCGGCACGTCGAGGCTGGTGAGTGCGGTGAACGCGCAGAGCGAGGCCGCCGCGCCCACCGCGTACCCTCCGGCGAAGCGGACCCGCGCGGCGCGACGGCCTCGTTGCGCCGCGGCGAGGAGCGGACGCTGCATGAGCAGTGCGCCGGCGAGCACCACGAGCGTCGCGACGGCCACGCCGGACATCGCGCCGCCGATGCCGTACCCGGCCGCGGCGAGGGCGAACGCCAGCACGAACCGGAGCGCCGCCCACAGAACCTGGGCGCCCGCCAGCGCCCTGAAGCGCCCCTGGCCCTGAAGCCCGCCCCACGCGACCGGCATCGCCGCGGTCGCGAGCACCGCGACTCCGGCCGCGGCGAGCGCGGCCGGCCGTTGGACGTGCAGCGCGAGTGCGACCGGGATCCCGATCGCCGCTCCGAGCACGGCTGCGACCGCGACCGCCCGGACGAGAGAACGAAGCGTGTCGACGAGCACCGCGCCGGCGCTCGCGGTGTCGCCGACGGCGTCGTAGGTCGCTACCTCGCGCGCAACTGCAGCCTGGATGCCGAGCGTCGGAACCGAGCAGATCGTGACGATGACGAACAGCGAGACGAGCGCCGAGTACGCCTCCGGCGCAAGCACGCGTGCGAGCGCGAACTGGAGCACGCCCTGGAGCAGGTTGGCGATCGCGATCGCGGCCGCGATCGTCGCTCCGGCACGTAGCAGCCGCCCGCGGGACGATCCGGGCACGACGGCAAGATCCGACGGGTCGTCCGTCGCGTCCATTTCCAGGTTTGTACTCGCGCCCATGCCGCAGGGAGACCTCTCCAGCTCGCCGAGGGGGGAGGACTCACACAGTGTAGTGCGCTTCGATGCGGATTCCACCACGCGAAAGCGGGATCCTGGGGCCGACCAACATCGAGCACGACTGCGAGGTACGCCCAGCCCTCCCAGGCACGGACGAAGGTGAAGTCACAGACCCACAACTCGTCCGGCCGCGACGCTGTGAAGCGCCGCCGGACGAGATCCGCCGCCGGCAGCAGGGGCACGCCGGGCACTGTCGTGCGGAATGTTCTGCCGCGCACGACCCCTGCGAGGCCGTCCTCGCGCATCAGCCGCTCAACGGTGCAGCGGACGAGCCCGTCCGGCGTGTCGACCGCGGCGGCCGCAACGTCCTCGTCAGAAGGGAAGCGACGACGCGGCGTGCTTCGCGAGATCGATCAGCGGCTGCACCGCGAAGAGCGAGCCCACCGAGACGACGAGCGCGATACCGACGGCCGCGTGCAGCAGCGTCTCCCGCGCGGGCGAGCCGCCGGCGACGGGCGCGACCTGGAGCTCCGACGAGCGCATGTACATCGCCCGGACGACGCCGAGGTAGTAGTAGAGGCTGACGAGCGTCGCGATGACGCCGACGATCACGAGCCACGTCCAGCCGTGCCTGTACGCAGCGGCGAGGACGTAGAACTTGCCGATGAAGCCGCCGCTGAGCGGTAGGCCGGCGAAGCCGAACATGAAGAACCACATGGCGACGCCGAGGAACGGCCGCTCCCACCCGAAGCCCGCGAGGTTGTCGAGCGTGACCGGCTCCCCGAGCTCGCGCTCACGTGCGGCGAGCACCGCGAACGAGCCGAACGCCATCGCCGCGTAGGGCACGAGGTAGTACATGAGCGCGCGTCCGCCGAGCGCGGTGCCGACCGAGACGCCGATCAGCATGAAGCCGGCGTGCGAGATGGACGAGTACGCGAGCATGCGCTTGACGTCGCGCTGCACGAGCGCGGCGAGGTTGCCGATCGTGAGCGACGCGACGGCGATCCCCGCCAGCGCCCACGTCCAGAGGTGCGCTTCCTGCGGGAACGCCGTCTGCAGCACCCGCAGGCCCAGGACGAGCGCTGCGACCTTCGTCGCCGCCGACATGAACGCGGTCACCGGCGTGGGTGCGCCCTGGTACACGTCCGGCGTCCACATGTGGAACGGGGCGGCGGACGCCTTGAAGCCGATGCCGGCGATGATCATCGCCAGCCCGAGCACGAGCAGCGCGTCGCTCGAGAGGCTCTGCTGCCCGACCGCGTGCGCGATCTCCTCGAAGCCGAGGTGTCTGGTCGCCCCGTACACGAGCGCCGAGCCGAAGAGCAGGCCGGCCGATCCGAACGAGCCGACGATCAGGTACTTCAGGCCGGCCTCGAGCGAGCCCTCACGGTCGTAGTCGATCGCGCACATCACATAGAGCGCGATCGAGAACCACTCGAGCGAGAGGAAGAGCGTCATCAGGTTCGCCGCGCCGACGAAGAAGGCCATCCCCGCGATGCACGCGAGTAGCAACGCGAAGAACTCGGCAACGTGGTCGTCGCGGCGTTCGAGCGGCGCGCGCCGGCCCCACGCGGGCATGTGCTCGGCGGAGAGGAGCACCGTACCGAGGCCGATGCCGCAGAGGATCGCCTGAGCGAGCGCGGTCCAGCGGTCGCGATAGAACGCATCTCCGACCACACGGTGGCCGGAGGCGCTGTCGACGTACAGCCAGATCGAGGTGACGAGCCCACCGACGCAGCCGAGCCCGGCGACGGTCGCGGCGAACGCACGCCGGTACGGCTGGGGGACCAGTACCGCCGAGAGCAGCGCGATCGCGGACGCGCCGAGCAGCGTCAGGATCGTCGAGAGTGCGAACCAGTCGACGTGCGGCGTGTGGATCACTTGAACTGCTCCGAGACTGCCTGGGACGGCTGATCGCCGGCGAACGAGTGGTGCGAGATGCCGGCGGGCCACGCCGAGAGCACGAGCAGCACGCCGACGAGCGGCACGAGGAGGGCCAGCTCGCCCGGGCGGAGGTCGAGCGCCTCGTCGCGCACCGTCGAGCCGCGCGCCTCGTGCAGCACGGCGGAGATGAGTCTCAGCATGTACATCGCGGCGAGCACGATCGCCACAGCGCCGATCGCAGCCCACCACCACGCGCGCTGGTACGCGCCCGCGAGGATGAGGAACTCGCCGGCGAACGCCGCGGAGCCGGGCACGGCGAGCGAGATCACGCCGACGGTCACCAACAGCGTTGCGAGCGCGGGCCGGCCGCGCGCCATGCCGCCGAGCAGCGCGAACTGGCCGGTGGTCGTTCGCCGTTCGATCGCCCCTGCGAGGAGGAACAGCGAGGTCGACACGAGGCCGTGCGCGACCATCTGCAGCACCGCGCCGTCGAAGCCGAGGTTCGTCCCGGAGAAGAGCCCGATCGCGATCAGCCCGGATTGCGCGAGCGACGAGTACGCGACGACGCCCCGGAAGTCCGGCGCTCGGAACGCGAGCAGCGACCCGTACACGAGCGCCGCCGCCGCCAGCACGAGGATCGTCGTGCGGTAGTACGACGTCGGGTCGGGGAACTTCGCGATCGCGATGCGCAGCATCCCGTATGTCCCCGCTTTCGCGATCACGCCGGAGAGCACGGCGCTCACCTCGGGCGGCGCCTCGCGATACGCGTCGGGCAGCCAGCCGTGGAACGGGAAGAGCGGCGACTTGATCAGGAACGCGAACATGAACCCGAGGAAGATCCAGCGGCTCGCGCTCGTCGGTCCGTCGACGAGGTCGAACGTGCCGACCTTCAGGCCGTAGACGATCAGCGCGGCGAGCATGAGGAGCGAGCCGGCCATCGTGTAGATGAGGAACTTGATCGTCGCGCCGAGCCGGCCCGGGCCGCCCCACACGCCGACGAGGACGTAGAGCGGGATCAGCATCGCCTCGAAGAACGCGTAGAAGAGGAGCAGGTCCTGCGCGACGAACACGCCGACCGTCGCGCCCGTGAGGAAGAGCATCAGCCCGAAGTACGCGCGCGCGCGGTCGCGTCCGACCCAGAAGCCGTAGCTGATCGCCGCCGCCATGCAGACGACGGTGAGGCCGACGAGCCAGAGCGAGAAGCCGTACTCGCCGACGTGGTACGAAACGTGCAGGTCGGAGATCCACGACGCGCGCTGCGAGAACTGCAGGCCGTGGGCTCCGAAGTCGAAGCGGGCCGCCTGCTCGATCCAGATGCCGACCTCGAGCAGCGACACGAGCACCGCGAGGGCGCCGGTCGCATAGCGCGAGAGCGGGAGCACCCAGATGGCGACCGCGGCGCCCATCGGCAGGCAGATGAGCAGCGTCGTGAACGAGGAGACGCTCATCGAACCACCAGGAAGACGACGGCCATGACGGCCATCCCCATGCCGAGGAACAGGACGTACGTGCGCAGCATCCCGGTCTGGAGCCGCCGCACGACGCGCGCGGCGTCCATCGCCGTCTCACCGAGGTCGGGGCCTGCGGCGAGGACGAACGGGTCCTCGATCACACGGCGCAGCTGCGTCGCGAGCGCGGCCGCCGGCTTGAAGAAGAGAGCGTCGTACGCCTCGTCGAAGTACAGCTTGTGCTCGAGCGCGCGCTGCACGGCGGGCAGGCGCGGAACGACGAGCCGGCCGGCGCCGTAGATCGCGTACGCGACGGCGATGCCGCCGAGCCCGAGGCCGAGCGCGAGCCCGGTGGAGACCCACTCCTGCGTGTTCGTCGGCTCGGCGACGCCGAGCGTGCGCGCGACCGGGTCGAGCCAGTCGGTGACGAGATGCCAGTACGGCGAGAACTGGATCCAGCCGCCGACGACGGAGAGAACGGTCAGCACGGCGACGGGCAGGAGCATCGTCCACGGGCCCTCGAGGCCGTGGTGGTCGTGGTGGTGCTCCTCCACGAACGGGCTCGGCTCGCCCGGGAAGACGATGAAGTAGAGCCGGAACGTGTAGAGGCCGGTGAGGAACGCGCCGGCGAGCGCGGCACCCCAGAGGATGTAGCCGTACCAGCCGACGTTGAGCGTCGCGGCGATGATCGAGTCCTTCGAGAAGAAACCGGCGAACGGGAAGATGCCGACGAGCGCGAGCGACGCGGCGAGGAACATCCAGCGCGTCCACGGCATCAGCTTCCCGATGCCGCCCATCTTCCTGATGTCCTGCTCGCCCGCCAACGCGTGGATGACGAGGCCCGCGCCCATGAACAGCAGCGCCTTGAAGAAGGCGTGCGTCATCAGATGGAACATGCCGTTCGAATACGCACCGACGCCGGCGCCGAGGAACATGTAGCCGATCTGCGACATCGTCGAGTACGCGATCACGCGCTTGATGTCGGTTTGCACGAGGGCGACGAGCCCGGCCACGAGCAGCGTCAACGCGCCCATGCCGGCTCCGATCAGCTCGATCGTGCGCGCCTGCTCGAAGATCGGGTGCGTGCGCGCGATCAGATAGACGCCCGCGGTGACCATCGTCGCCGCGTGGATCAGGGCGCTGACGGGCGTCGGGCCCTCCATCGCGTCCGGAAGCCACGTGTGCAACGGGATCTGCGCCGACTTCGCGGCCGCGCCGCCGAGCAGCCCGAGCGCGACGAGGTCGACCGTCGTCTGCGAGAGATGGCCGGCCGTCGTGAAGGACGTCGCGAACTCGAGCGAGCGCGAGTGGAAGATCAGCACGAAGAACGCGAGCGCCATCGTCGCGTCGCCGAACGCGTTCATGACGAACGCCTTCTTCGCCGCTGCGACCGCCGACGGTTTCTCGTGCCAGAACCCGATCAGCAGGTACGACGAGAGACCGACCAACCCCCAGCCGGCCAGCAGCAGCAGGAGGTTCCCGCCTTCGACGAGCAGCAGCATCGAGAAGACGAAGAACGACATGTACGCGAAGTAGCGCCGCTCTTCCGCGTCGCCGTCCATGTAGCCGATCGAGTAGAGGACGATCAGGCCGCCGACGCCGGTGACGATGAGCATCATCATCGTGCTCAGCGGATCGACGAGCAGGGAGAGCCCGACCTTGAAGCTGCCGCTCTCGAGCCACGTCCAGGCGGTCGAGATCACACCGTGCTCGCTGCCGTGCGAGCGCAGGGCGAGGAACGACCAGACCGCGCCGCCGAACGCGATGAACACGCTCAGCGTCGAGATCCAGCCGGCGGCGCGCCGTGGAATGCGCGTGCCGCACAGCGTGATGAGGACCGCGCCCGCGAGCGGCGCAAAGAGACACAGCCACGCGCCGGTCGTCATCCGCGCAGCTCCGAGAGCTCGTCGACGTCGAGCGGCAGGCGGCGCCGGTGCAGCGCGACGACGAGGCCGAGGCCGACACACACCTCGGACGCGGCGACGGCCATCACGGCGAGCGCGAAGATCTGGCCTGCCCCGTTGCCCGCGCTGCGCGCGAACGCGATCAGGGCGAGGTTCGCACCGTTCAGCATGATCTCGAGCGAGAGCAGCACGATCAGCGGATTGCGCCGCACGAGCACGCCGAGCGCGCCGATCCCGAAGAGGAATCCCGCGATGCCGACATACCAGACGACTCCTGGTCCCTGCATCAGGCCGCGTCCTCGGTCGTCGCGACGTCGCGCCGCTTGGTGTGCTCGCCGAGGATGACGCCGCCGACTGCCGCGACGAGCAGCACGATCGACGTGATCTCGAAGGCGAGCAGGTGGTCGGTGAGGAAGAGGCGGCCGATCCAGCCCGGCGAGCCGAACGTCCCGTTCACGGCGTGTGTGTGCGAGAGGCGGCCGCCGGCCTTGAGGCCGAGCACGACGATGATCTCGAGAAAGATCGCGCCCGCGGCGAGCACAGCGCCGACCGTCTGCCAACTCGGCCCGCCCTTCCACGGCGTCTCCTGCTGCGGCCCGACATACGCGATCACGAAGAGGAACATCACCATCACTGCGCCGGCATAGACGAGCACCTGCGCCGCCGCGACGAACTCCGCCGAGAGCAGCAGGTACAGGACGGCGAGCGAGCCGAGGTTCCCGATCAGCGCGAGTGCCGAGAAGAACGGGTTCGAGAACGAAACGACGGCGACGCCGGACGCGAGGCACGCGAAACCCGCGATCACCCAGACCGCCCAGACGACCACGTTGCCGGCACTGAAGGCGAGGATCACGAGTTAAGAGTTGGTCTTGTAGAAGGGAATCGGCGTGTCGTAGAGCACCGGATCGGCGACCGGTATCCGCTTCACCGGCGCCGCGAGCAGCATGTCCTTCGTGTAGATCTGATCGTCGCGGTTGTACTCCGAGAGCTCGAACTCGTTGCCGAGCGTGATCGCGTCGAACGGGCACGCGAGCTCGCAGTAGCCGCAGAAGATGCAACGGCTCATGTTGATCTCGTAGATGCGCGCATAGCGCTCGCCCGCGGAGACGCGGTTGTCCGGCGTGTTCTCCGCCGGGACCACGCGGATGCAGTCGGCCGGGCACGCGGCGGCGCAGAGTGAGCAGCCGACACACTTCTCGAGGCCGTTCGCGTGCGTCCAGAGACGGTGCCGCCCACGGAAGCGCGGATAGACGGGCCGCTTGTACTCCGGGTACTGCTGCGTGATCGGCTTCTTGAAGATCTGCTTGAAGGTGACGCCAAACCCCTTCAGTGTCGAGTAGGGCTGCGGCATCAGACCCACACCACCACGAGCGCGGTGACCACGGCGTTGATCGTCGCCGCAGGCAGCAGCACCTTCCAGCCGAAGCGCATCAGCTGGTCGTAGCGCAGGCGCGGCAGCGTCGTGCGCAGCCAGATGAACGCGAAGAGGACGCCGGCGAGCTTCAGGATGAACCAGAGCGGGCCGAGCCCCCACGGGCCGTGCCAGCCGGAGAAGAAGAGGGTCACCATCAGCGCCGAGAGCGTGATCAGGTTGATGTACTCCGCCATCTGGAAGAGGCCCCAGCGCATCCCCGAATACTCGGTGTGGTATCCGGCGACGAGCTCCTGCTCCGCCTCGGGCAGGTCGAACGGCGCACGGCTCGTCTCGGCGATGCCGGCGATGAAGAAGATCACCATGCCGACGAACTGCGGTACGACGAACGGTAGGAACTCGCCCTGCCGGTGCACGATCTCGGACAGGTTCAGCGAGCGGCCGAGCATCACGACGCCGAGCACGCTGAGCGCGAGCGACACCTCATAGGAGACGAGCTGCGCGCAGGTGCGCATCGAGCCGAGGATCGAGAACTTCGACTCGGAGGCCCAGCCGCCGACGATGAAGCCGTAGATTCCGATCGAGCCGAGCGCGAAGATGAGCAGCAGGCCGATCGAGACGTTCGCGACCTCGCCGTTGATCCGCCAGCCGTGCACCGTCCAGCCCGGGCCCCACGGGATCACGGCGAAGGCGGCGATCGCGGTGAACGCGGAGATGATCGGCGCGAGGATGTACGGGATCCCGATCGCGCTCGAGGGTGCGAACGCCTCCTTGCGCACGAGCTTCACGAGGTCGGCGATCGGCTGCAGGAGCCCGTACGGGCCCGCGCGGTTCGGCCCGTAGCGCAGCTGCATCCGGCCCATCACTTTGCGTTCGATCAGCGTCAGGTACGCGAAGAGGAGGAGCACGACGTTGACGATGACCGCGGCCTTGATGAGCGAGATCCACCACGGTTCGTGCAGGGTCACGCGGTCACCTCTGCGTCTGCCGCAACGACCTCGACGGTGCCGAGCAGACCGCCTGCGTGCTCGAACGCAACGCGCGCGACGCCCGTGCGCAGGTTCTTGCTGACGCGGGCGCGCAACGCGACCGACGTGCCTCCTGCCGAGACCGTGACGCGGTCGCCCGTGGCGATCCCGCGCGCGCGAGCGTCGTCCCGCGAAAGCTCGATCTCCGCCTGCGGCCGCTGGAACTGAAGCTCGGGCACCCGCTCGACGGCGGCGCCGGAGAAGAGGGGCTTGTACGCGACGAGGCGCAGGCCGGTGCCCGACAGCATCGCCTCGACGGGCTCCGGCGCTCGCGTCTCCGGTATCGGCGGCGCCTCGACGTGTGCGGGCGCCTCCGCGTAGACGCGCAACGGTGCGCGCTCGCCGACCTCGCCGAACGACAGGCCGCCGTAGCAGCGCTCCGAGAGCTCGGCGAACACCGACGATGCGTACGGCGGGATCTCGACGCCGAAGCGGGAGGCGAGCTGCGAGATCCACTCGAGCTTGGTCGGGCCGGGCGGCGTCGCCGCCTGGCGCAGGCGCTGCAGGCGCCCCTCGAGGTTGACGTAGGTGCCGTCGCGCTCGAGGTAGCTCGTGCCGGGCAGGACGAGGTCGGCCCACCCGGTGGCGAGCCCGTGGAACATCGAGACGACGATCACGGCCTCGGCGTGCTCCGCGAGCGCGCGCACGTTCGGGTTGCCCGCGGCTTCGTCACCGGAGACGAGCAGCAGGCCGATCGAGTCGGGCTCCTGCGCGGGTTCCTCGTCCGAGCAGGCCGCCCAGGCGTCCACGACGCCGCGGCCGTTCGGGGTCGCGGGGATGTAGAAGGCGCCGCAGCCGTCCTTGCCGGCGAGCCCGAGCCGCTCGGCGAGCTCGCCGACGCGCGCGCCGCCGCGGCCGCCGGGGCCGGACCAGATCAACACGACGCGGTCGGCGGCGCTCACCGCGGGATCATCGGCCGACTGCACGATGGTCGCGCCCTTGCGGCGCGCCGCGCGCACCCAGAGGCCGACGATCGGCGCGCTCTCCTCGAGCGGGACGTCGCCGAGCACGACGACCGTCTGCGCGTCGCCGATCGCGGAGAGCGGCAGGCGGTACGCGTCGAGGGCGTCCGAGACCTCCTCCGGCAGCACGGCGTGATGTGAGCCGAGACCCTGGCGCATGAGCTTCGCGAGCGCGTACGCCTCCTCGACGGTCTCCGAGCCGGAAAGCGCGACGACGACGCGTCCCTCGGCGGCCCGCAGCAGCGACTCGGCGACGTCGAGCGCCTCCTCCCACGAGACCGGTTCGAAGCCGCGGCGGCGGACGCGATGGATCGGGTCGACGACGCGGTCGGCCGCACGCAGGTGCGTGAACGCGAAGCGGCCCTTGTCGCACAGCCAGCCCTCGTCGATCTCGAAATGGTTGCGCGAGAGGATCCGCTTGACCTTCCCCTCGCGAACGGTGGCGGACGTGTTGCAGCCGACGGGGCACATGCCGCAGACCGTCGGGACGGCGACGATCTCCCACGGGCGCGCCTCGAAGCGGTACTGCGTCGGCAGCAGCGCGCCGACCGGGCAGAGCTCGGTGACGTTGCCGGTGAACGCGCCGGTGTACGGCTCGTCCTCGAACGTCGTGATCACCGACATCGCGCCGCGGTTGCGCGCGACGAGCTGGCCGTCCTCGCTCACCGACTCGCTGAAGCGCGTGCAGCGGTAGCAGAGGATGCAGCGCTCGCGGTCGAGCGAGATCGTGGGCGAGATCGGGATCGGCTTCTCGAAGGTTGTCTTCTCAAAGTTCATCCGCGTCTTGCCGGGCCCGTAGCGGAACGTCAGGTCCTGCAGCGGGCACTCGCCTCCCTTGTCGCAGACCGGGCAGTCGAGCGGGTGGTTGACGAGGATGAACTCGAGCGTCCCCTTCTGACCTTCGGCCGCCTTCGACGAGGTGCGTGCTGTGCGGACGACCATGCCGTCCTGCGCCGTGAGCGTGCAGCCCGCCTGGAGCTTCGGCATGCCTTCGATCTCGACGAGGCACATGCGGCAGGCGCCGATGGGCGGGCCGAGGCGCGGCTCGTAACAGAAGACGGGGATCTCGATGCCGGCGCTGAGCGCGGTCTCGACGAGACCCGTGCCCTTGGCGACGTGCACTTCCTTCTCGTCGATCGTCACGCGGACGAGCTCGGGCGTACTCATACGGGTGCCTCCTCCGCGACGGGCGAATGATGGTGCTGGTCGACCGGTGCGAAGACGTGGTCGAGCGACGAGGAGCCGCCGTACGGGCAGCGGCCGTGGTCGATGTGGTCCTGGAACTCCTTGCGGAAGCGGTTCACGTAGCTCGCGACCGGCATCGCCGCTGCGTCGCCGAGCGGGCAGAGGCATTTGCCGAGGATGCGGTCGCAGACGTCGAGCAGGAGGTCGAGATCTCCCTGCTGCGCGCTCCCGTCCTCGAGTGCGTGGAGGATCTGCACCATCCAGCGCGTGCCGACGCGGCACGGCGTGCACTTGCCGCACGACTCGTGCATGTAGAACTGCGCGACGCGCAGGCCGAGCTGCACCATGCAGCAGCGGTCGTCGATCGCGATGATCGCGCCGGAGCCGAACATCGTCCCGGCCTTCGCGAGCGCGTCGTAGTCGAGCGGCGTGTCGACCTCCGACGCGGTGAGGATCGGCGTCGACGAGCCGCCCGGGATGATCGCCTTCAGCTCGCGCCCGTTGGGGATGCCGCCCCCGATGTCGTAGATCAGCTCGCGCAGCGTCGTGCCGTTCTCGAGCTCGTAGTTGCCGCCGCGCGCGACGTTGCCGGACAGCGAGAAGACGCGCGTGCCTGACGAGTCGGGCGGCCCGATCTTCGCGTACTCGGCAGCACCGATCTCGAGCACCTTCGGCACGGTCGAGATCGTCTCGACGTTGTTGATCAGCGTCGGCGACGCGTAGAGGCCGGAGATCGCCGGGAACGGCGGCTTCGAGCGCGGCTGGCCGCGCTTGCCCTCGAGCGACTCGAGCAGGCCGGTCTCTTCGCCGCAGATGTAGGCGCCCGCGCCGCGGTGGAGCACAACGGTGACACCGTCGAGCAGGTCGGCCGCGCGCGCTTCGTCGAGCGCGGCCCGGAGGATCTCGAACTCGGTGAGGTACTCGCCGCGGATGTAGATGAAGACGTTCTTCGAGTGGATCGCGTGCGCCGTGATCAGGCAGCCCTCGATCAGCCGGTGCGGGACGCGCAGCATGATCTCGCGGTCCTTGAACGTGCCGGGCTCCGACTCGTCGGCGTTCACCGTCAGGTACACCGGCTTCGCCGAGTCGCGCGGGATGAAGCTCGCCTTGCGGCCCGTGGCGAAGAACGCGCCGCCGCGTCCGCGCAGGTTCGAGTCGAGCAGCTCCTGGATCACCTGTTCGGGCTCCATCTGTCGCGCCTTCGCGAGCTGCGCGTAGCCGCCCGCGGCGCGGTAGTCGGCAATCCCGGTGAGCGGGCGCTCCTCGGCGCCGGAGAGGACGATGTTCCCCCTAGGCATCGCGCAACTCCTGCACGATTCGCGGCACGTCCTCGGGCTTCACGGGCTCCTGGTAGCGGTGGTCGACCGCAACGACCGGGCCCCAGCCGCAGCCGCCGTAGCACTCGACGGCGCGCAGCGTGACCTCGCCGTCCGCGGTCGTCTCGCCGGGACGGATGCCGAGCTCGCGCTCGAACGCCTCGAGCGTGGCCTGCGCGCCGGCGAGCGCGCACGAGACGTTCGTGCACACCTCGACGACGTGCGTGCCCACCGGCTCGAGGTGGTACATGTCGTAGAAGCTCGCGACGGACATGCAGTACGCAGGCGTCAGGCCGAGCGCCTCGCCGACTTCCTCGAGCGCATGCCGCGGCAGCCAGCCGTAGCGCTCCTGCGCGAGGCGCAGCGCGGGCATGATCGCCGAGCGCGACTCCGGGTACTGCTCGGCGAGCTCCTGGATCTCGCTTGCGAGGCTCATCGGTCGGTGTCTCCCATCACGGCGTCGAGCGAGCCGACGACCGCGATCATGTCCGCGATGAGCGCGTCGCTCATGCACGTCGCCGTCGCCTCGAGCGCGACGAGCGACGGAGCGCGGAAGTGCACGCGCCACGGCTTCGGCCCGCCGTCGGAGACGAGGTAGCAGCCGGACTCGCCGCGCGGCGACTCGATGGCCACGTAGATCTCGCCCTCGGGGACGCGGAAGCCCTCGGTGACGATCTTGAAGTGGTGGATGAGCGACTCCATCGACGTGTGGAGCTCCTCGCGCGGCGGCAGCACGACCTTGCGGTCGTCGGCGATCCACGGCCGGCCGTCCATGCGCTCGAGCCGCCGCAGGCACTGGTCGACGATGCGCGTCGACTCGGCCATCTCGTCCATGCGCACGCGGTACCGGGCGTAGACGTCGCCGCCGGCGTACACCGGCACGCGGAAGTCGACCTGGTCGTACACGAGATACGGCTGGTCGCGGCGGAGGTCCCAGTCGACGCCGGACGCGCGCAGGTTCGGGCCCGTCTGCCCGAGCGCGATCGCGTCCTCGGCGGAGAGCAGGCCGACGCCCCTTGTGCGCTCGAGCCAGATCGCGTTGCGGTCGAGCAGCGCGAGGTAGTCGTCGAGCGCGTGCGGCATCCACTCGACGAACTTGCGGCACTCGGGGTAGAAGCCGTCCGGGATGTCCTCCGCGAGCCCGCCCACCTGGAAGTAGCGGGTGTGCATGCGGGCACCGGTGACCATCTCGTACAGGTCGAGGATCGTCTCCCGCTCGCGGAAGCAGTACCAGAACATCGAGATCGCACCCAGCTCGAGCGCCGACGTGGCGAGGAAGACGAGGTGCGAGTGGATGCGGTTCAGCTCGCACAGCAGCGTGCGCATCCAGGTCGCCTTCTCGGGCACCTCGAGCGAGAGCAGCTTCTCGACCGCGAGCACGAACACGAGCTCCGCGTTCTGGTAGCCGACGTAGTCGATCCGCTCCGGGTACGTGACGCACTTCCACCACGTCTTCTGCTCCATCGTCTTCTCGAAGCCGGTGTGCAGGTACCCGATCACCGCGTTCAGTCCGACGACGTGCTCGCCGTCGAGGTCGACGATCAGGCGGAGCACGCCGTGCGTGGACGGGTGGTTCGGCCCGAAGTTGATCTGCAGGATGTCGTCGGTTGCGAGCAGCTCGGCGGGGACGTCGAGGATCGTCGGCACCCGCTTCGGGATGCGCGAGCCTTCGTAGGGCGGCGGGAAGACGATCGGCCAGTCGCGCATGCTGCGCGCGTTCTTCTCGGGGGCGATCGTCATTCGGCGTCCGAGAAGCGGACGGGCTCGCCGCCGATCGGATAGTCCTTGCGCAGCGGATGCCCTTCCCAGTCGTCCGGCATCAGCAGGCGCGCGAGATTGGGGTGCCCGTCGAACCGGACGCCCATCAGGTCGAACTGCTCGCGCTCGTGCCAGTCGGCGGTCGGCCACACGCTGACGACGCTCGGCACCGGCTCGTCTTCGTCGAGCCAGCACTGCAGGCGGACGCGCCTGGGCGGCTGTTGCATCGCGAGCAGGTGGTAGCTGAGCGAGAAGCGCTTCGGCTTCAGCGCGGGCAGCGCCTGGTAGCCCTGCGTCGACGGATGGTTGAGGTCGCGGCCGCTGGCGGTGCCGATGTAGCCGGAGACGCCCTTGTGCCCCCAGCCGAGGTAGTCGGTGGTGACGATGTCGGCGAGGAACGTGAAGCCGTCCTCGCGCGCGCGGGCGCAGGCGTCGCGGATCCGCTCCCGCTCGACCGTCACCGTCGTCTCGCCGAACGATTCCTTCACCGAGACGAAGCCCGGCAGGTCGTTCCAGCTCACGTGGCCACCTCGCGCCGCTCGTACGCGGGCGGCACGCCGGCCAGGTGCGCCTCGTGCAGCCGGATGATCCCTTCCATCAGGGCCTCCGGCCGCGGCGGGCAGAACGGGACGTAGATGTCGACCGGGACGATGCGGTCGACGCCCTGGAGGATCGTGTAGTTGTTGAACATCCCGCCGGAGCTCGCGCAGGCGCCCATCGCGATCACCCATTTCGGCTCGAGCATCTGGTCGTAGATCTGGCGTAGCGGCGCGGCCATCTTGTGCGCCACGCGGCCGGAGACGATCAGGAGGTCTGCCTGGCGCGGCGAGGAGCGGAACGCCTCCATCCCGAAGCGGGCGAGGTCGTAACGGCTCGAGACGATCGACATCATCTCGATCGCGCAGCAGGCGAGGCCGAAGGTGTCCGGCCACATCGATTTCGTCTGGGCCCAGCGGACGGCCTTCGCGAGCGTCGTCAGGCCGAGCGCCTGCTCCATGTCCTTGACGCCGAGCTCCTCCTCGAAGTGCGAGGGGCCCTTGGTCGGCCAGAGCAGGCGCTCCGACTGGAGGCCGTAGTCACGGAGTCGCTTGGGCTGGTCAGGAGCCACCGATCACCAGTCCAGGGCGCCCTTGCGCCAGATGTAGACGTAGGCGACGAGCAGGATGACCACGAAGAAGAGGAACTCGACGAACCCGAACCAGCCGAGCGCATTCAGCTGCACGGCCAGCGGGTACAGGAACACGATCTCGATGTCGAAGACGATGAAGAGCATCGCGGTGAGGTAGAAGCTGACCGTGAAGCGCTGCGGCTTCATCTGGCCCTGGGAGACGCCCGACTCGAAGGGGATCACCCGGGCCCGCGTTCGCGCTTTCGGTCGCTGCGCGAACGCGAAGGACATCACGATCATCGTGCTCGGGATCGCGAGGGCCATGAACCCGTAGATGAGGAATGGAAGCCAGTCGCGCAGCATCTACCGGCGCGACTCCCTTCCGACCGCTGCAATGGGCGAACCAGCCACCGAACGGCGGACGTTAGCAAGGCCGAGAGCGCTGCACTTGAGGAAGCGAAACGCAAGAAGCCATGCGTGAGGCGGCTGTTACAAACTCGGCTCCGTGAGGTCGGCCGGCCGGGGTCGCGTGCCGGAGACCGGACCCGGGTTTGGCCCCCCGCGGACACGTCCCGTGACTGTCACCGGACGTGGGGGTTGGGGGCAGGTGCCGGGGGACGGTGTCCCGTGCGAAGGGCGCATTCACCCGCCTCCGGCCGGATCGCGGGCTCGAGCAGACACGTCACGTGCCTGGCACCGGACGGGCCCCTCCGTTACTGGCGCTTTTGTCGGCAGAACGGCGTGTACGCTCGACACATCTCCCTCTATCGCGCGAAGCCCGCGCGTTTGCCGCCGCCGCTCTAACCAGCGCCCGCGCAGGCGAGGGCCGATCCTCGCCTTCCGCTGCTTGAGCGGCTGAGTCGTCTCGGCTTTGCACGCCTGCTCGGCCCGGCCGCGGCTCGGTAGTGGCCTCCTTCGTTGGTACGATGGAGACCGATGGAGCTTCAGGAGCGCACCGAAATGCTGATCTCGCTCACGCCGGCAGCGGCGGAGAAGATCCGCACGCTGATGGCCGAGGACGCCGACGTCTCGGTGCTCCGGGTCGCGGTCGAGGGCGGCGGCTGCTCCGGCTTCCAGTACGGCCTCGGCTTCGACCGCGGCGCCCAGGAGGGCGACCACGAGTTCGAGTGCGA
>DATCOE010000122.1:0-41583 GCA_036564885.1 Gaiellaceae bacterium
TGGGAGGCGATCGTGCGGATCGAGGGCAAGCGGATCATCGTGCGCGACGACGCTGCCGCTCCCTGAGATTCGGCTTTCTGGAGTCTCCAGAGCCAGGCGCGGTCGCGGGGGAAGTCAATCGGCGAGGGGTTCGTACGTCGATTGCTTCTCGACGCTACCCCCTGGGAATCGAGGGATGGCAACCGACGGACACGAACCCTTGAGCCGCGCAAGAGGGTTCGTACGTCGCATCTTAGGTTCTCTCGATGGAGCCGAGGGGGCTCGAACCCCTGACCTTCTGGCTGCCAGCCAGACGCTCTCCCAGCTGAGCTACGGCCCCAGACGGCGCTCAGTGTACCCGCCTGGCTCCAGACCTCCTCAGCTTGTCGCGGCGGTCGGGCGGAGGATCTGGTCCATGGCCTGCTGGAGCTCTGCTGCGCAATTGTCGGCTACCGTCGCCCGTCGCCACGCCACATGGCCGTCGGGCCGGATGAGCACGCAGCCGCTCTCTTTGACCTCCCGCAGGCGCGCCCAGTCGTCGTAGAGGTCGGTCACCGGCCGGCCGGGGCCGATCACGAAGCAGGCGATCTTAACTCCCGTCGCCTCCGACACCTCGTGCGCCGCCGGCTCCCAGGCGGAGCCGCTGATTCCCGTGAGGAGCGCGAAGCGTCCCTTGCCCGCGAGGTCGAGCGTGCTCACGCGCTGCCCGTCCCGGCCGAGCCAGCAGTGCGGGAGCCGTGCGCCGGGCCACGTCGTCGCGTGGTAGTACAGCTCCGGGTCGTTCTCGTAGGGAGGTTCGGGTGTCCCGTCGGACACGATCGCCGCGGACCGGTAGCGCTGCCCCAACTCGACCCCGTGCGCGTTGAACTCGTAGTTCTTGAGCTCGATCGCGAGGCGGAGCTTCTCGCGTTGCACCGCCGCCTCCGGCGTATCGTCCCGCCTCGCATCGATGTTGTGGATCATCTGCGCCGGGTCGTTCGTCTCGAGCAACCCCAGTGCCTCGAAGATCGGCCCGAACTCCTCGATGCTCTTGTTCGCGCGCAAGACGATCTGCTTCCCGACGGGCGCGCGCTCGTCGTCGTACGTTCTCAGGAGCGCCGCGTCGGCCTTGCCCTGGAGCACGAGCGCGAGCTTCCACGCCAGGTTGTAGGAATCCTGAACGGAGGTGTTGGAGCCGAGCCCGTTCGACGGCGGATGGCGGTGCACTGCGTCGCCCATGCAGAAGACGCGGCCCTCGGAATACCGCGTCGCGTACAGCTTGTTGTTCGTCCACAGCGACGTGGAGGTGATCCGGACCGGGACCGAGTCGTCGCCGATCAGGTTGTGCGCGATCTGCCGCGCCTGCGCCTCGTCGATGTCGGGAGGCGGCTCGTTGATGTCGTAGCCCCAGACGATCAGCCACTCCGTCCACGGGCGCACCATGCGCACGAGGCCCAGGCCGATCCCGCCGATGTTCGAGCCCGGCTGCAGGACCCAGTAGAGGACGCTCGGGCGATGCGCGACGAGGTGCGAGAGGTCGGCCTCGAAGACGATGTTCATACTCCCGGCGACGTCGGCCTGTCCTTCGAACGGCAATCCGAGCTGCTGCGCGATCACGCTGCGGCCGCCGTCCCCGCCGAGCAGGTACTTCGCCCTGATGTCGTACGTGCTGCCGCCCACCCGGTCGCGCACCGTCGCCGTCACGCCGTCGTCGTCCTGCTCGAAGTGCAGGAACTCCGTGTCGAGGCGCACGTGCGTGCCACGCTCGGCGGCCGCGCGCAGCAGGATTGGCTCGAACAGGGTCTGCGGCAGGTCGACGTGCTTCGACGGGCTTGCGAGCTCGTAGTGCCCGCGACGCAGGGGGTGCGTTCCCCACGTGTGCAGGCGGCTCAGCTCCTCGCCGGCGAGGCTCGTGCAGAACACCGTGTCGCCCATCAGGTGGTTCGGCGTACCCTGGTCGATGACGGGCTGCTCGAGGCCCATGTCGCGCATGATCTCGATCGTCCGCTGGGTCGTGATGTGCGCCCGCGGGGTGTTGGCCGTCCACCGGTACTTCGTGATCATCATGTTGTCGACGCCGTACGTGCTGAGGAACAGAGCGGCCGACCCGCCTGCCGGTCCGCTGCCCACGACCAACACGTCCGTCTCGACGGTGCTCAAGCCTCTCCTCCTTTGGATTTCCCCGCGGCCGCGAGGACAAGGTCGTACGACATCGTGTAGTAGGGCGTGTCCACCACGCGACCGTCCGGCGCCGTGCCGGGCTCGCGCCGATCGAACGGGGCGATCAGCGAGCTCTTGACGCCGAAGACGGCGTCGCGGTCGAGATACTCGTCGCCGTCGACGAAGACGTGCGTGATCAGGGTCTCGTATCCGGGCGCCTTCACCATGAAATGGATGTGCGCCGGACGCATCGGCCCTCGTCCGGCCGCGGTGAGCAGCTCGCCGACGGGACCGTCGTCCGGGATTGGATACGCCTCGGGCAGGACCGACCAGAACCAGAAGCGGCCGTCGGCGGCGGGGCTGAGGTGGCCTCGGCCTCGCAGCTGGTCGAGCTCGGGCAGCTGCACGTCGTAGAACCCGTCCTCGTCCGCCTGCCAGACCTCGATCGAGGCCGACGGAATGGGCTCACCCGTCGTCGACAGGACCCGACCCTGCATGAAGCACGGCTTCCCCGGCGCGCCCGCTGCGAGATCGCCGCCGTTTTCGATCGCCGGCGAGCCTTCGACGAAGAACGGCCCGAACACGGTCGACTCGGTCGCGCCGCCGGTGCGTGGATGCGCGAGGCCGATCACGAGCATCGAGACGCCGAGCACATCCGAGAGCAGCACGAATTCTTGGCGCTTGTCGTTGCTGATCTGCCCCGTGCGCGTGAGGAAGTCCACCGCGTTGAACCACTCCTCCTCCGTCAGGCGCACGTCCGTCACGAAGTCGTGGAGGTGGCGCACGAGGCCCTCGGCGATCTCCCTGAAGCGGTCGTCGCCGGCGCCCGCAAAGCTCGCGAGCACCGCCCGGGTCAACTCGTCGCTCGACAGGTCGCGTTTTCCGGAATCGTGAACGGTCACAGTGTCTCTCCTTTCGACACGCGGCGGGGAGTCGATCTGTGCCGGCGTCCCGGGCCCGCACTGCGACCCGGGACGCCGAGCTCCGCCTAGAGGCCTGATGTGAATTGGCCGCACGCACGCACGTCTAATCCACATCAAGCCTCTAGACGGGCTGCGTCGCCGCCGGTGCGGCCGATCGGACAGCCGCCGGCTCTGCCGCCGACGCGGGCAGAGGGCTGTACAGCGCGCCCAGGTGCAGGCCGTACACGATGTGCCAGACGTAGATCCCGAGGACGAACTTCCAGCCGAAGTTGTTCGTGAAGAACCCGGGGTTGAACGAGGGGAAGTCCCGCGGCACCCACAGCAGAGCGCTGAGGGTGGCGAGCACGAGCCCGAATCCGACGGCCTTCGCGATGTTGCCGGCGACGGAGTTCGCCACCCGCAGGAGCGGGTGGATCAGAAAGGCGAAGATCAGGGCGTAGCAGATGCCCGTCAGGTAGTGAGCCGCTCCGCCGATCACGAACTGGATCGTCGCGTTCTTCTCGTTGGGGACGAGCAGGATTCCGTTGAACAGGTTGTAGTCGAGCTTCGGGAGCCCGACGATCGCGTACCAGTACCCGGTCACGGTGGCGATGTGCGTCGCGACGACGCCGGCGACGAGCGCCGCGGTCAGCCGCCGTTTCGTCGCGATCTCGCGCCAGGTGTTCAACGCAGACGTGTTCACGTGCTCTCCTCTCGTGCAGGGATGTGGACCCCCTCAGCTACGACCTCGAACGCGCTCCGGTATCGGCCCACCTCCCCAGACGACGAGCAGGTGCTCGTATCTCTTCACGGCGCGCGGCGACCGTCACGCGCGCATCGTGTCAGTCCTCATTTGAAAAAGTCAAATGATTTCGAGTACGCTCTCTCGAAGATGAGCGATACCGTTCGCGACGCGACGTTCGACGTCTTTCGCCGCCACGGGCTCACGACGCTGTTCGCGAATCCCGGCTCGACCGAGGTGCCCTTTCTCACCGGGCTGCCGGACGACCTGCGGTTCGTCCTCGGGCTCCACGAGGCCTCCGTGGTCGGGATGGCCACCGGCTGGGCGATCGGCCGCGACGAGCCCGCGCTCGCGATCCTCCACACCACCGCGGGTCTCGGCAACGCCGTCGCTGCGCTCGCGACCGCGCGTGTGAACCGTGCGCCGCTCGTCGTCCTCGTCGGCCAGCAGGATCGCCGCCACCTTGCGCTCGACCCGTTCCTCGCCGGCCGGCTGGACAAGCTCGCCGGCGACTACCCCGTCTGGGTCGACCAGCCCGTCCGCGCGCAGGACGTGCCGGGCGCCATCGCGCGCGCCGCCCACGAGGCGACGACGCACCGCGGTCCGGCGCTCGTGATCGTGCCCATGGACGACTGGGCCGCGCCGGCGGGGGAGGCGGAGCCGGCTGCCGCCGACCGTGTGCTGCGCGCAGCGTCCGTCGGCCCTGAGCTCGCGGAGCTCGCCGCCCTGCTCGAAGGAGCAGCGGCTCCGGCGATCGTCGTCGGCGCGGGCGCGGACGACGCCGCGACCTGGGCGGCGCTCGTGGAGCTGGCAGAGCGGCTCGTGGCGCCCGTGTGGCAGGAGGCGTTCAGTGCGCGCGCCGGGTTCCCGCAGGATCACCGCCTCTTCGCCGGCCATCTGCCGGCCGATCGCCCGCGGCTGCGCGAGACGCTGAAGCCGTACGACGTCGTGCTCGTGGTCGGCGCGCCGGTGCTGCGCCAGTATCCGTACGCGGAAGGCCGCTTCGCCGCGGCGGCTACGCGCTTCGCCGTGATCACGCAGGACCCGGTCGAAGCCCACCGCAGCCCAGCCGCAATCGCGCTCATCGCACCCCTTGCCCCGGCTTGCGCGGAGCTGGCGCGTGCACTGCGACAACGCGACGCGCCTGCGCCGAAGCCGTATGCGCCTCCGGCGCCGCCCGCGCCTCCGGCCGACGGGGAGCCCCTGCGTGCGGGCCATGTGCTCCAGGCGCTCGCCGACCGCGTCCCGCGGAACGCGGTGGTCGTCGAGGAGACGCCGTCGAGTCGTCCCGAGCTCCTCGCACGCGTGCTCGTACGGGAGCCGCTCGGCTTTCTCAGCCCGGCGATGGGCGGGCTGGGCTTCGCCCTTCCCGCCGCGACCGGCCTGCGGATGGCGCGCCCCGACCGGCCGGTGGTCGCGGTCGTCGGCGACGGCTCCTCGCTGTACTCGATCCAGGCGCTCTGGAGCGCGGTGCAGTATCACGCGGGCGCGGTCTTCGTCATCCTCGCGAACGGCGGCTACGCGATCATGGACAGGCTCGCCGAGAAACAGGGTGGTGCGGGCCCGTGGCCTGCGCTCGAGCACGTCGACGTGGCGGGACTCGCGGAATCCTTCGGCTGCGCGACGAGGCGGATCGCCGACCACGCGTCGCTGCTCGACACCTTCGATGAGGTGCTGCCGGCGCTCGGCGACCGTCAGGAGCCGTTGCTGATCGAGATTCGCGTCGAGCCCGACCCGGACTTCGCGCCGTGACGCAGCGGCGCTTCGAGCTCATCCGCGGAGACGCGAGCGAGCAGATCGCAGACGGGATCCGGCATTACGTCGCCCGGCAGGGGCTGGAGCCCGGCGACCGCCTCGGAACCGAGCAGGAGCTTGCGACCGAGTTCGGGGTGAGCCGGCCCACCCTGCGCGAGGCCCTGCGGATGCTCGCGAGCTCGCACCTCATTCGTGCGACGCGTGGCCCCGGGGGCGGGATCTTCGTCCGGAGCACGCCGAACGAAGGGTTGAGCCTTAGCCTGAGCGAGTCGATCGGGACGATGCTCGAGACGGGAAGCGTGTCGCTGCGGGAGCTCGTCGACACGCGGATGTTCCTCGAGGTGCCGCTCGCAGGCCTGGCCGCCGCGAATGCGACGGCTGCCACCGTGGGCGATCTCGAAGCCGCGATCGCGGACGCGGAGGGGAATCCGCCGGAGTCCGATGCCTTCCGCGTCGCCGACGCCCTGTTCCACCGCGTCATCGCGGCCACCGCGGGGAACGAGCTGATGAGCGCGTTCACGAGCTGGGTCCTCGACATTCTCCAACCGTCGCTCATCGTGGCGATCGGCACCCGCATCGACGGCGACGCGATCCTCGCGCAGCACCGCGAGATCCTGCGCGCAATCCGCCGCGGCCAGGTCGCAGGCGCCGAGCGCGCGATGGAGCGCCACATCGCCTACGTGCGCGACGTGCTAGAAGGAGACGGGTGACCTTCCGCATCCTCGACGACCGCACTGCGCCGCTCGTCGAGGCGCTGTGCGAGGCGATCGTTCCCGGGTCGTCACGCGTGCGTCCGGCCGTCTACGTCGATGCGTTGCTCGCGCGGATGCCGGCTGCGGAGCGGGCTGCGGCGCTCGCCGCGTTCGAGTCGCTCGCCGGCGCCGATCTGGCGGAGCGGTCGCGCACGCCGGAGTTCGCCCAGGTCCGCGCGCTCGCGATCGAGGCGTTCTACAGCGACTTCGTCGCGCCCGGAGTCGTCGCAGACGGCGCCTGGGCCGAGATCGACTTCAACTCGCCGCTCGCGCTCCGGCTCGCCAAGGACTGGTCGTACCTGGGAATCGTCGGATGAGCGAGCGCTTCGACGTGGTCGTCATCGGCTCGGGCGCGGGCGGCGGTGTCGTCGCGGGCGAGCTCGCCGAGCGCGGTCGCAGCGTGCTGCTGCTCGAGCTCGGGCCTCACCTCACCGCCGCGGACTTCACGCGCTGGGAGGCGAAGGCGGCGCACGACATGTGGTGGCCGATCCGCTTCGGCCTGATCGACGGCGGTGCGGGCGGCGTGATCGGGCTCATCGCCGGCCGCTGCGTCGGCGGCAGCACCACGATCAACACGAAGGTCGCCCTGCGCGCCCACGCGCGCGACCTCGCGAAGTGGCGGGAGGCGAGCGGCCTCGATTGGACCACCGATGACCTCGCCCCGCACTACGACCGGGTCGAAGCGCGCCTCGGCGTGCGCGAGCGGCTCGACTGGCCGAAGAGCGTCCACACCGTCGAGCCGGGGTTCCGGGCCCTCGGCGCCGGGCTGGAGCCCGTGCGCTCCTACACCGACGTCAACTGCACGCGCTGCGGGTCGTGCCTGCAGGGCTGCCCCACCAATGCGGGCAAGTCCACGCTCAACACGTACATCCACGACACCTGGGCCACCGGGCAGCTCGAGCTGCGCCCGAACTCCAGGGTGGAGCGGATCGTCATCGAGGCCGGCGAGGCGACGGGCGTCGAGTACACCGGCCCTGACGGCTCCCTTCACCGGGTCGACGCCGGTGTCGTCGTCGCGGCCGCCGGCACGCTCAACACGCCGCAGCTCCTGCTGCGCTCCGGCATGCCGGAGTCCTCGAGCAGCGCCCAGATCGGCCGCAACCTCGGCTTCCATCCGGCCCGGATCGTCTACGGCCTGTTCGACGAGCCGCAGGACGCGCACATGGTGTACCCGATCACCACGCACTGCCTGAACCACCAGCACGACGAGGACGGAGGATTCGTCGTCGAGGCGACGACGATCATGGACCCGATCGGGTTCGCGACGACCGTCGAAGACGACGGCGGGCCTCTCTGGGGCGACCCGCTCGTCGACACGTTGCGCTCGTTCCGGAACTGGCTCGGCCTGCTCGTGATGACGAACGACGACAACAACGGCGCAGTGCTGCTCGACGAGGACGGGGCAGAGCACTTCGAGGCGAACTTCACGCCGCACGAGCGCGAACGGATGGACGGCGCGTTCGCGTTCACGCGGGACGTGCTCTCTGCCGCCGGTGCGACCGACGTGAAGTGGACGGGGCTCGTTACGACGCACGTCCAGGGAACGTGCCGCATGGGCAGCGACCCGGAGCGGTCGGTCGTCGACTCGAATGCCCAGTCGTGGGACGTCAAGCGGCTGTACGTCGGCGACGGCTCACTCGTCCCGCGGACCCTGTCGGTCAATCCGTCGCTGACGTTCATGGCGCTTGCGAGCAGGCTCGCGGGCCACATCCACGAGGATCAGAGCGGATACCTGGCGTGAGGGCCGCCGTCCTGCGCGAGTACCACCGGCCGCTCGAGCTCGTCGACGTGCCGGTACCCGAGCCCGCGAAACCGCGGGACGTGCTCGTCCGCGTCGGCGGCGCCGGTGTCTGCGCGACCGACCTCCACGCGATGGAGGGCCTGATGGAACCTGCCGGCGTGACGCTCCCGCGCGTGCTCGGGCACGAGAACGCCGGCTGGGTCGAGGCCGTCGGTAGCGATGTGTCGACGGTCGCTACCGGCGATGCCGTCCTCGTGTACCCGCCCTACAGCTGCGGCCTGTGCGTCGCGTGCCGCCGTGGCAACGACATGCACTGCGAGCGGCACGACTTCACCGGCCTCTCGGTCGACGGAGGGTTCGCCGACTACGTGCTGGTGGACGAGCGCTCGCTCGTGAAGCTGCCGGCGGGCGTGGAGCCGGCGGCGATCGCGCCGCATGCCGATGCAGGGCTCACGGCCTACCACGCGGTGCGGCGGCTCGCGCACCTCGCCGGTCCCGGAACCACGGCTGTGGTGACCGGCGTCGGCGGCGTCGGGCATATCGCCCTCCAGTTGCTGCGCGAGCTCGCCTCGTGCACTGTCGTCGCGGTCGACACCGACGAGCGCCGCCGCCGGCTCGCGTCGGAGCTCGGCGCCGACCACGTCGTGGACGGGGCGGATGCAGCCGATGCCGTCCGCGACGTCACCGGCGGACGCGGCGCCGACCTCGTGTTCGACTTCGTCGGCACGGACGCGACGCACGCCGGCTCCCTCGCCGCGCTGGCTCGGGGTGGGACGTACTCCGTCGTGGGCTACGGCGGCGAGATCTCGTGCCAGTCGGCGGCGCTCGTCGTCGGCGAGCAGTCGATCGTCGGGAACCTCGTCGGCTCGTGGATCGATCTGTGGGAGCTCGTGCAGCTGCACGCGGCGGGCCGCGTGCAGCTCGTGACCGAGACACATCCGCTCGAGTCGGTCAACGAGGTGCTCGAGCGGCTGCGCGACGGCGACGTCACCGGCAGAGCTGTACTGGTTCCGTAACTACAACGGCCGCAACCTGGTCTTGACTCAACCGGGTACGTGCTGATTGCCGACCGATGACAAACGCGCTCGGTTGCGACCAGGTAGCTAATGGAATGGGTCGCTACGCGACCCGTTGGTTACCACACCTCGTCGGCGACCTCGACGATGAGCCGGAGCTTCGCGACCTGCTGCTCGTAGCTGAGCTCGTTGCCCTCGAGTGTCGACGAGAAGCCGCACTGCGGCGACAGGCATAGCTGATCGATGTCGACGAACGTCGATGCCTCCTCGATCCGGCGTTTCAGCTCGTCCTTCTGCTCGAGCTCGCCGTGCTTCGTCGTCACCAGGCCGAGCACGACGTGCTTGCCCTTCGGCACGAGCCGCAGCGGCTCGAAGCCGCCCGACCGCTCGTCGTCCCACTCCATGAAGAACCCGTCCACCTCGAGCTCGTTGAACAGCGCCTCGGCGACGAACTCGTAGTCGCCCGACGCCGCCCACGACGAGCGGAAGTTGCCGCGGCACATGTGCGTCGTCACCGACATCCCCTGCGGTCGCTCCGCCAGCGCCTCGTTGATGTGGTGGATGTACTCGACGTGCTGCCGCTCGGGGTCGCCCCCGATCGAGCCGATGTACGCGCGCTGATGCGGATCGTTCATGTAGGCGAGGCTCGTGTCGTCGAACTGGAGGTACGTGCAGCCGAGCTCGCCGAGCCGGCGCACCTCCTCGCGGTATGCGGCGGTGAGGTCCGCCCAGAACGAATCGAGATCGGGATAGACGCTCTCGTCGATCGACGCCTTGCCACCGCGGTAGTGGACCATGCTCGGCGACGGGATCGTCAGCTTCGGGACGTTCGTCGTCACCGTCTCCTTCAGGAACGTGAAGTCGTCGCCGAAGATCGTCTTCGACACGCCGAGCTTGCCGTCGACGTGGAGCGCCGCCGGCGTGAACTCGATCTCGCCGTCCTCGTTGAAGAACTTCACGGCGATCTCGCCGGCTTCCTTCGTGATCCCGTCGAGCTGGTAGATGAAGTCCATGTGCCAGGAGGCGCGCCGTAGCTCGCCGTCGGTTGCCGACTGCAGGCCGACGTCCTCCTGCATCTTCACGACCTCGCGGATCGCGTTGTCCTCGATCGCGCGCAACTCGGCCGCGTCGATCGCTCCGGCCGCGCGCTCGTCGCGCGCCTTCAGCAACTGCGGCGGGCGAAGGAGGCTGCCCACGTGGTCGGCGCGAAATGGGGGCGACGTACGACGTGACACGGCTGGGCCTCCTCTGGTGGATTCCGGCGCGAGGATCTCGTCCGGCGCGGCGTGGATCTGGAGCATTATCGACTCGCGCCGGCCGCTCGGCGCGGAGAGGAGCACGGGAGCCGGCGGAGTGGGCTCCCGTACCGGGAGGCGTTCCTACTTCTTCTCCTTGGGCTTCACGACGCCGGTCTTGACCCGAACGCCAGAGAGGAGATGATGGGGAAGTGACCGAGCCGGCAGACCTCGGCGTCGTCGAGGCGGGCACCCTGCTGCAGCGTGGCGAGCTGTCGGCACGGGAGCTCGCCGAGTCGTGCCTCGCCCGCATCCGGGAGCGCGACGGAACGCACAGCCACGACGGCGACCCGGGCTCGATCAACGCGTGGGTGCGCGTCTATGAGGAGGACGCTCTGGCCGACGCCGATCGCGCCGACGCGCGGCTCGCACGCGGCGAGGCCTCGCCGCTCTGCGGCGTGCCCATCGGGCTCAAGGACCTCTATGCCGTCGCGGGCAAGCCGCTGACGGCTTCGAGCTCCCTGCTCAACGAGGTTCCGGCGCGGTCGAGCGACGCGTGGGCGCGGCTGTCAGCGGCGGGGATGGTGCTGCTCGGCCACCTGCATACGCACGAGTTCGCTGCGGGAGGGACGACCGATCAGGTCGGCAACCCGTGGGATCTCGGCCGCTCGGCGGGCGGGTCGAGCGGCGGCTCGGCGGCGGCCCTCGCCGCCCGGATGACGCCGGCCGCGACGGGCACGGACACCGCGGGCTCGCTCCGGATCCCGTCGGCGTTCTGCGGCACGTCGACGGTGAAGCCGACGCGCGGGCTCGTCCCCATCCGCGGTCTCGTGCCGCTGGGGCCGACGCTCGACCATGCGGGACCGATGGCGCGGAGCGTGATCGACTGCGAGCCGCTGCTCGCGGCGATGGCCGGCGTCACGCCGCCCCGTGAGCGGCGGTCGCTGCGGGTGGCGGTGTCGCCACGCGTCGGCGAGCTCGACCCTGACGTCGCAGACGGCTTCGACGCGGCGGTTGGCGCCCTCGACGTCGTGGCGGTCGCGCCTCCGGAGGTCGAGCTCGAGGTCGGGCTGTCGTTCCTCGACGTGCTCTGCGCTGGGATGCTCGTCTGGCACCGGCGCTTCGACAGTCGGCGCGGCGAGTACCGTCCGTCGATCCGCGGCTTCCTCGAGTACGGCGAGAATCGTCGGCTCACCGCGGAGGAATACGTTGCGGCCCAGGAGCGGCGAGCAGAGGACACCGCCCGCTGGCTCGACTGGTTCGCCGAGCACGAGATCGATGCCTTGATCGAGCCGACGGTGCCGATCGTGGCGCGGCCTCGCGGGAGCGGCTACGACGAGGCGTTCACCGACGTGGCCGAGATCTCGCTCACGCACTACTGGAACTGGACGGGCTTCCCCGTCGTCTCGCTGCCTTCCGGTGTGGGCCGGCGCAGCGGACTCCCGGTCGGGGTCTCGCTGATCGGCCCGCCGCGCGCCGACTGGGACCTGCTCGCTGCGGGCGCCGAGCTGCAGGCCGTCCTCGGTACGCTCGCGCCGTGATCGACGTCGACAAGGTGAAGGCAATCGACGTGCACGTGCACGCAGAGGTCTCGCGCACGGGTGCGGACGGCATGTCGCCGGAGCTGCGCAAGGCGGCCGCGGCGTACTTCCACAGCGACGAGCCGCTGCCGACGGTGGACGACGTCGCCGCGTACTACCGCGCGCGCAACATCGCCGCAGTCGTCTTCACCGTCGACTGGGAGCTGCAGAGCGGCCGACCCCAGATCCCGAACGAGGAGATCGCGGAGGCGGCGGCCGCGAACGCGGACGTGCTCATCCCATTCGCGAGCGTCGATCCGGCGCGCGGCGTGGAGGGCGTGCGGCAGGCGCGCCGCCTGATCGAGGAGCACGGCGTCAAGGGCTTCAAGTTCCACCCGAACCTTCAGGCGTTCTTCCCGAACGACCGCAGTGCGTATCCGCTCTACGAGGTGATCGCGGAAGCCGGGCTGCCGGCGCTGTTCCACAGCGGCCACAGCGGCATCGGCACGGGGATGCCCGGCGGCGGCGGGCTGCGCCTCAAGTATTCGAACCCGATGTGCCTCGACGACGTCGCCGCCGACTTCCCGGAGCTGAAGATCGTGCTCGCGCACCCGTCGTTCCCCTGGCAGGACGAGGCGATCTCGATCTGCCTCCACAAGGCGAACGTCTGGATCGACCTCTCGGGCTGGTCGCCGAAGTACTTCCCGCCGCAGCTCGTGCAGTACGCGAACACCCAGCTGCGCACGAAGGTCCTCTTCGGCTCGGACTTCCCGCTCCTCACGCCCGACCGCTGGCTCGCCGACTTCGAGCTGCTGCCGCTGAAGGACGAGGTGCGGCCGCTCATCCTCAAGGAGAACGCGATCGGGCTGCTCGGCCTTCGCGTCGAGTAGACCGAGCCTCTGCTAGGGCCGGTAGCCGAGCCGCGCGGAGATGTCCGCCGCGGCGGCGCGCAGCGTCGGGCTCAGGCGCGCGACGAGGTCTTCCATCGACACCATCGAGCTGTGCACCGCCAGGTTGATCGCTGCCACAGCGACGCCGTCGCGGCTCAGGACCGGTGCCGCGATCGAGCGCAGGCCGTACGCGAGCTCCTCGTTGTTGATCGCAAAGCCGTTCTTGCGAACGCGTTTCAGGTCGAGCAGGAATGCCGTACGCGACGTCAGGGTGTTCGGGCCCCGGCGTGTGAAGTCGACGCCGGCGAGCGTCGCCTGCAGGTCGCCGTCCGGGAGGAACGCGAGCAGGACCTTGCCGAGTGACGTGCAGTAGGCCGGAAGGCGTGAGCCGACGTGCAGGTTGAGGTCGATCTCCCGCTGGCCTGCGCGCGCGCTCCGGCTGCGCTCGACGTAGACGATGTCGAGGCCGTCGAGGATCGCCATGTTCACCGTGTAGCCCGTCTCGTCGCTCAGTTGCCGCAGATGCGGCGCCGCAACCTCGCGCAGCTCCATCGAGTTGATCGCGGAGAACCCGAGGTCGAGCACGCGCGGGCCCAGGCGGTACTTCTTCGTCCTGGGGTCCTGCCGGAGGTAGCCGAGCGCCGCCAGCGTCGCGACGTACCGATGGGTGGTGCTGCGGCTCAGGCCGATGTCCCGGCCCAGCTCGCTGACGCCGAGGAGCGGTCGCCCCGACCGGAACGCGGACAGGATCGCGAGGCCGCGCTCGAGCGACTGCGAGTACGACGAGCCCGTGGCGGCTTTGGTCACCATTCCACTGATTAGAACAGCATCTTGACAAGGGGAAAAGGGCACCCGTACGTTCAGCGTCATCGACGCGGCGCATCAGGAGCTCCAACTCGCCAGGCTCCGCCGCCAGGTGGGGTATCTCGTGGAGCGCCGCACCGCGGCTCGAAGCTCACCGCCGGGTCGTTCATCTGTCACGCTCGTCCTGCCTGAGATCATTCCCCGCTCCGAGCTGCAGACTGCGCTCATCCGAATCGATTCCGCCAGGAGGTCCACATGACCGAGGCACGCGCCGAGACGAAGTTCCTCAGTCCCTTCGACGTGCCGACTCCCGAAGGAGCGGAGGGCTGGGAGGAGATGTACCCGTACTACCTCCTCTTCGACCCGGAACGGCGCGAGGCGGAGGAGAACCGCTTCTGGTTCTACAACGGGATGCACTTTCCGGAGCCGATGCCGGCGTTCGACATGATCACCGCCGAGTCGTGCTACCTCTCGATCGGTCTCTACCAGGGCCGCGTCTTCCAGATCCCGACCGTGCTCGGCATCGAGCACCGGGTCGTCAACGGCTACGTCTACATCACCTCGAACGAGGTGAGCGACCCCGCGGAGATCGAGCAGCGGCTCGAGGTCTTCCTGCCGCGCATCGGCTTCTACTACGAGAACTGGGACATGCTCGTCGGCCGCTGGCAGGCGGCGGTGGACGAGGCGATCAGGGAGCTCACGGCTCTCGAGGTACCGCGGCTGCCTGCGCTCGAGGACGAGCAGGAGCTGCTGCACGACCACAAGCTCGGCTCGAACTTCCGGCTGATGACCGCGTACGACCGGTGCATCGGCCTCTACAACGAGCTGAATCAGCTGCACTTCGAGTTGCTGCTGCTCGCGTACGGCGCGTATCTGACGTTCTTCCAGTTCTGCCAGCAGGCGTTCCCCGACATGGGGATGCAGGTGATGACGCAGATGCTCGCAGGGTACGACACGACGATGTTCCGGCCTGACGACGAGCTGAAGGCGCTCGCCGCGTCCGCGCTCGAGCACGGCGTCGAAGGCGCGTTCACCGAAGGGCGTACGCCTGCGGAGGTGCTCGCCGAGCTCGGTGCAAGCGACGACGGCCGCGCGTGGATCGAGGATCTCGAGTCACGCAAGCACCCGTGGTTCTTCATGTCGACGGGCGACGGCTTCTACCACCACCACCGTGCGTGGGCCGACGACCTGCGGCTCCCGTTCACGGCGATCACCGGGTACATCGCGCAGATCCGCGAGGGTACGAGCCTCGCCCGGCCAAAGGACAAGCTGCTCGCCGAGCGGGACCGGATCGCCGCGGAGTACTCGCAGCTGCTGTCCTCGCCGGAGGAGCGCAAGAGCTTCGACGAGATGCTCGGCCTCTGCCGCCACGTGTTCCCCCATGCGGAAGGACACAAGTTCTTCATCGAGCACTGGGGCACCTCGGTGTTCTTCAACAAGATGCGCGAGATCGGCGCAGTGATGTCGGAGAACGGGTTCTTCGAGAACGCCGACGACGTCTTCTATCTCAACATCCACGAGGTCCACGCGGCGCTCTCCGACCTCGGGCTCGCGTGGTCGGGGGGTGCGGCTGCGCGCGGCACGGTCTACTGGCCGCCGCGGATCAAGCGCCGCAAGGAGATCCTCGAGCGGCTCTCGCACTGGACGCCGCCGCCGGCGCTCGGCGTCGTCCCGGAAGTGATCAACGACCCGACGGTGCAGCTGCTCTGGGGTGTCACCGCCGACCGGTTGCGCGCCTGGGCGAATCAGACCGAGGACGAGGGCGTGCATGGATACGCCGCCTCACCCGGTGTCGTCGAGGGAACGGCGCGGGTCGTCCGCGACGTGAACGACATCGGAACGGTACAGCAGGGCGAAGTGCTCGTCTGCACGGTGACGGCGCCGAGCTGGGGCCCGGTGTTTCCGAAGATCGCCGCCGCGGTCTCCGACATCGGCGGGATGATGTCCCACGCCGCGATCGTCGCCCGCGAGTACGGCCTGCCGGCCGTCGTCGGCACCGGTCACGCGACGAAGCTGATCAAGACGGGCGACCTCGTGCGCGTCGACGGCGACAACGGCACCGTGACGATCATCTCCTGAGGTGGCGGGCGCGCGGTATGCAATCCCCTTCGACGAGCTGCACCTCGACCAGGTGGACCTCGTCGGCGGGAAGTGCGCGAATCTCGGCGAGCTGACGCAGGCCGGTTTCCCGGTTCCGCCGGGCTTCGCGGTGACGACCGCCGCGTACGAGCGTGACGACATCGAGGAGTCCGTTGCGGCGGCATACGTCGAGCTCGGCCGACGCGTCCGTCGCACCGATCCACCCGTCGCCGTCCGCTCGAGCGCGATCGCCGAGGACATGCCGGACGCGAGCTTCGCCGGCGTCCAGGACACGTATCTCTGGATCTGCGGGCTCGACGCCGTGCTCGACGGGATCCGCCGTTGCTGGGGGAGCTTCTTCAACCCGGAAGCGGTCACCTACCGCGAGATGCACGGGATCACACGCGTCGGCATGAGCGTCGCCGTCCAGTACATGGTCGATGCGCGCGTCGCGGGCGTGATGTTCACCCTCAACCCTGTCTCCGGCGATCCGTCGTCGATCGCCATCGACGCGAGCTACGGGCTCGGCATCACCGTCGCCGGCGGCGAGGTCACGCCCGACTCGTTCCTCGTCTCGAAGGTGACGCACGAGATCGTGCGCCGTCAGATCGGCGCGAAGGAGATCGAAGTCGTCGCCGACCCCGCGACTGCGACGACGGTCACGCGCGACGTACCCCAGGAGCTGCGCACGCAGGCGAGCCTCACGGACGAGGAGATCGGGCGGCTCGCCGAGCTCGGCCGTCGGGTCGAGGCGCACTACGGATGTCCCCAGGACCTCGAGTGGGCGATCGACCGGCAGCTCGGCGAGCTCTTCCTCCTCCAGAGCAGGCCCGAGACCGTGTGGAGCCGCCGCGAGGCTCCGCGGCCGGTGGTGGGCGGCGCCATGGCGCTCATCACCGCTGCCATGACCGGCGGCGTCGTGAAGCCGAGCACATGAGCGACTCACCCGATCTTTCGCCGGACGACGTGAAGGAGATCCTGCGGCTCGTCGACGAGTCGCAGTTCGACGAGTTCGAGCTCGAGACTCCGCGCCTCACGATCCGCTTCCGCCGCGGCGAGACCGCGTTGCCCACGAGCGCTGCGCCGCCGGCGTGTCCGGCGGACGCTCCGAACGGGCTCGTCGACGTGACCGCCCCGATGGTGGGGACGTTCTACCGTGCGGCCGCGCCGGGCGACGCGCCGTTCGTGGAGATCGGCAGCCCGGTCGAGGTGCAGACGCAGGTCTGCATCCTCGAGGTGATGAAGCTGATGAGCGCCGTCGTCGCGGGCGCGCGCGGCGTCGTCGCGGAGGTCTGCCGCTCGAACGGCGAGGCCGTCGAGTACGGCGACGTGCTCTTCCGAATCCGCCCAACATGATTGATCCGCACAGAATGGTCGGGCTCGTCGACACGACCGTCCGCGACGGGCACCAGAGCCTCTGGAGCGCGGACGCGCTGACGACGGCCATGATCGCCGAGGTCGCACCCGTCATGGATCGAGTCGGCTTTCGCGCGATCGACTTCACGAGCAGCACGCACATGGCGATGGCCGTACGGACGCACGCCGAGGACCCGTGGGAACGCATCCGCGTCGTGCGCGACCTGATGCCCGACACGCCGCTCGGGTTCATCACGCCGGGAATGCGATTCATGGCGTGGGAGCGCGCGCCGCTCGACGTGATGCGGCTCGCACTGCGCTGCGTGATCCGCAACGGGATCCGGCGGATCTGGGTCGCGGAGTCGATGAACGACGTCGACACCGCGCTGCGCATCGCGCGCATCGCGAAGGAGGAGCAGGCGGAGGAGGTGCTCGTCGGCCTCGTGTACAGCATCAGCCCGGTGCACACCGACGACTACTACGCCGTCCGCGCGCGAGAGATCGCCGCGAGCGCAGACGTCGACGTGTTGAACCTCAAGGACCCCGGCGGGCTGCTCACGTCCGAGCGCGTGCGCACGCTGGTGCCGGCGTTGCGTGCGGCCGCTCCGTCGTTGCCGCTCGAGGTGCACTCGCACTGCACCGCGACCATGGCGCCGCTCGTCTATCTGGAGTCGGTGCGACTCGGCGCGTCGTTCGTCTGTACCGCGGTCGGGCCGCTCGCCAACGGCACGTCGCAGCCGTCGGCGGAGCAGACGCTCGCGAACCTGCGCGCGGAAGGCTTCGCTGCGGAGCTCGACGAAGATGCGCTCGCCGAGATGTCCGCGTACTTCACCAGGCTCGCGGCGCGGATCGGACGGCCGGTCGGAGCACCCGTGGAGTACGACGTCTCGATCTATCGGCATCAGCTCCCCGGCGGGATGACGTCGACCCTGCGCCGGCAGCTACGCGAGGTCGGGATGGAGGACCGCTGGGTCGAAGTGCTCGACGAGCTTCCCCGGGTGCGTGAAGAGCTCGGCTGGCCGATCATGGTCACGCCGCTGTCGCAGTTCGTCGGGGTGCAG
This sequence comes from Gaiellaceae bacterium, assembly GCA_036564885.1. Lineage (GTDB taxonomy): Bacteria > Actinomycetota > Thermoleophilia > Gaiellales > Gaiellaceae > Palsa-739. The sequence goes on from DATCOE010000122.1 coordinate 17,972, forward strand.
GCATTCCTCAACGTCACGACCGGCGCGCGGTACTCGCAGATCCCCGACGAGATCGTGAAGTACGTGCTCGGGCAGTACGGGCCGCCGCCCGGCGAGGTCGCCCCGGACGTCGCCGCGACCGTGCTCGCCTCGCCGAAGGCGGAGCAGTTCCGGCGCGAGGAGCACCGCCTCGACCTCGCGGAGGCGCGGGCGCGCTACGGCGATGCGATCGACGACGAGCTGCTCCTGCTGCGAATGATGTTGCCCCCGGACCAGGTCGACGCCATGCTCGCCCGGCCGAAGGCGGGCCCGCGGCCGCCCGTGAGACACCCCGTCCTGACGCTCGTCGAAGGCCTGACCCGGCGACCGCTGCGCGAGATCGACCTGACGGCGCCCGGGGTGCGCCTGCGCGCCCGATGAGCCTCCTCTCCGACGTTGACGCCGTCGTCTTCGACATAGACGGGACGCTGCTGCACGCGAGCGACCCGGGCGGGGTGCAGGGCGCCCATCCGATCGCCGGAGCCGCCGAGACGGTGGAGCGGGTCCGCGCGAGCGGCCGGCGCGTTCTCTTCTTCACGAACGGCACCGGCCGCGCTCCGGCGCAGTACGTGGCGGATCTCCGTTCGCTCGGGTTCGCGCTCGCCGACGAGGAGTTCATGAACCCGGCGGTTGTCGCCGCCCGCTGGATCGCCCGACGGCACCCGGGCCGCTCGGTGCTCGTGCTCGGCGGCCCGGGAGTGGTGGCACCGCTGCACGAGCTCGGGATCGAGACGATCGGGTCGGGGTCGCCTGCGATCGCCGACGTCGTGCTCGTCGGCTGGGACGACGTGCTCACGTACGCGGCCCTGCGGGCGGCCTGCGAGTCGATCTGGGCGGGCGCGCCGCTGCTGGCGACCTCGACGGCCTCGGTCTTCTCGGTGAACGGCGGTCCGGCACCGGGCTGGTCGGGCGCGATCGTCGCGGGCATCCGGCACACGACCGGAGCGCGCGCCGTCACGCTCGGGAAGCCGTCACCCGTCGCGCTGCGCGAGATGTGCCGCGCCCTCGGCGTCACGCCGGCGCGGACGCTCGTCGTCGGTGACGACCTCGAGCTCGAGATCGCGATGGCGCGCCGGGCGGGGGCGCGCTCGGCGCTCGTTCTCACCGGGGTGGCGACCGAAGCAGAGGCGGCGGCTCGCGCGCCCGCGCGCCGTCCCGACGCCGTCCTGCCCGACGTCACGAGCCTTTCGTTCGAATAATCGGGACGCTGTTCTTGACAGCCGACACCTGAACCACATAGCGTGGCACTGGGTGTGGGGAATGCTCCAGGAACGGTTCAACCTCCAGCTGCTGCCCGTCGCGTACCGACTACGCACCACGAAGGAGCAGCGGTGAAGATCACGGCCGCCGTCGTCGAGAGCAAGGGTGCGCGCTTCGTGCTGCAAGAGCTCGAGCTCGGCCTCCTGCGCGACGACGAGGTGCTCGTGAGGGTCGCCGCGTCGGGGATCTGCCACACCGATCTGATCTGCCGCGACCAGTGGTACCCCGTGCCGCTGCCGGCGGTGCTGGGCCACGAAGGCGCCGGCGTCGTTGTGGCGCTTGGGAGCGCGGTGAAGCGCTTTGCGCTGGGCGACCGCGTCGGCATGAGCTACGACTCGTGCGGCCGCTGCACCACGTGCTCGAAGGACCTCGGCGTCTACTGCCACGAGTTCTTCGAGCACAACTTCGCCGCCTCGCGCCCAGCCGACGGCTCGAGCGCCCTCTCGCGCGACGGAGAGCTCATCCACGCGCACTTCTTCGGACAGTCGAGCTTCGCGACCCATTCGGTGGCGCGCGAGCGCAACATCGTCTCCCTCGACGATGCGATTCCGCTCGAGGTCGCGGCGCCGTTCGGCTGCGGGATCCAGACGGGCGCCGGCTCCGTGCTCAACGTCCTGCGCCCGCCCGCCGGCAGCAGCATCGCCGTGTTCGGCGCAGGTGCCGTCGGTCTGGCCGCAGTCATGGCGGCGAAGATCGCCGGTTCTGCGACGATCGTCGCGGTCGACATCCGGCAGAACCGGCTCGATTTCGCGCGCGAGGTGGGAGCGACCCACGTCGTCGACGCGTCGCAGACCGACGCCGTCGAGGCAATCCGAGCGCTCACCGGCGGCGGCGTCGAGTTCTCCCTCGAGGCGACGGGGGTGCCGCAGGTGCTTCGCTCGGCCGTCGACTGCCTCGCGCCGACAGGCGTGTGCGGCGTCGTCGGCGCGCCGGCCTTCGGCGCCGAGGTGTCGCTCGACGTCAACACGATCCTCGCCGGCGGCCGCGTCGTTCGCGGCATCGTGGAGGGGGAGAGCGTCCCGTCCCAGTTCCTGCCGCGGCTCGTCGAGCTCTGGCGTCGAGGGCAGTTCCCGGTGGATCGCATGATGACCTACTACGATTTCGACCAGATCGACCAGGCCGCCCACGACGCAGAGGCCGGCACAGTGATCAAGCCCGTTCTCAGGATCGGTTAGCGCAAGGAGGAGCACGATGGCGACCGCAGCAGAGACAGCAGTACGCGAGGCCAGGCAGTTCATCGGCGGCACGTGGGCCGATGCCGCAGACGGCGCGACCTTCGAGGATCGCGACCCCTACAACGGCGACGTCGTCGCGATCGTGCCGGCCGGAGGCGCAGAGGACGCGCGCCGTGCAATCGACGCGGCGAGCGCCGCGTTCCCCGCGTGGGCCGCGTCGCCGCCGGCCGAGCGGCAGCGCATCTTCCTCAAGGCCGCCGACATCCTCGAGAGCCGCCGGGACGAGGTCGTCTCGATCCTCGCACGCGAGACCGGCAGCACCTTCGGCTTCGGGATGTTCCAGATGCATTTCGTCCCCGGGCTCTTCCGCCAGGCGGCGGCCACGGCGTACCAGCCCGTCGGGCAGATCCTGCCCTCGGACAATCCCGGTACGTTCGCGATGGGGATTCGCAAGCCGGTCGGCGTCGTCGGCGCGATCGCGCCGTGGAACGCGGCCCTGATTCTCTCGGCGCGCTCGATCGCGGCACCGCTCGCGCTCGGCAACACGGTCGTCCTGAAGCCGTCCGAGTGGTCGCCCATCGCCGGCGGCCTGCTCTGGGGCGAGATCTTCGCCGAGGCCGGGTTGCCGGACGGCGTCCTCAACGTCGTCACACATGCGCCGGGGCAGGCAGGCGCGATCGGCGACGAGCTCGTGTCGAACCCCGCCGTGCGCAGGATCAACTTCACCGGCTCGACGAACGTCGGCCGCAAGCTCGCCGAGGCCGCCGGCCGCCACCTGAAGCGCGTCGTGCTCGAGCTCGGCGGCTTCAACCCGGTGATCGTGCTCGCGGACGCGGACGTGGACTACGCCGTCAACGCCACCGCCTTCGGCGCCTTCCTGCACCAGGGGCAGATCTGCATGTCGGCGCGCAAGGTGTTCGTCGAGCGCGGGATCGCCGACGAGTTCGTGAAGAAGCTCACCGCGAAGGCGAACGGCCTCAAGGCGGGCGACCCGAAGGAGCACGACACGATCATCGGCCCGCTGATCAACGAGGACGCACTCGCGATGGTCAAGGGCCGCGTCGACGAAGTGGTCGCCAAGGGCGGGCGCGTGCTCGCAGGCGGCGAGGCCGTCGGACCGTGCTACCAGGCGACCGTGATCACCGACGTGCCGGCGGACTCGGAGTTCGCGACGCACGAGACGTTCGGCCCGGTGCTCGCGGTCGAGATCGTCGACAGCGCGGACGAGGCGATCGCGCGTGCCAACGCGACGACGTACGGGCTCAGCGCGGGCATCCTCACGAGCGACGCGGACCGCGGTATGGCGCTCGCGCAGCAGCTCGAGTCGGGCATCGTCCACATCAACGACCAGCCGGTGGGAGACGAGCCGCAAATGCCGTTCGGCGGCGTCAAGGACTCGGGCTGGGGACGCTTCGGCGGTCAGGCCGTGATCGACGAGTTCACCGAGCTGCGCTGGATCACGGTCCAGAGCGGGACGCATCCCTATCCGTTCTAGGCGCCCCGTGATCATCCCACTCAACGACGCGATCCGTGACCTCGTGCGCGACGGCGACACCGTCGCGCTCGAGGGCTTCACGCACCTGATCCCGCACGCCGCGGGTCACGAGCTCGCGCGCCAGGACAAGCGCGACTTGACCCTCGTGCGCATGACGCCGGACATCGTCTACGACCAGCTGATCGGGATCGGGTGCGCGCGGAAGCTCGTGTTCTCGTGGGGCGGCAACCCCGGCGTGGGCTCGCTCCACCGCCTCAGGGACGCGGTCGAGAATGGGTGGCCGCAGCAGCTCGAGATCGAGGAGCACTCGCACGCGGGAATGGCTACGGCATACGCGGCCGGGGCGGCCAACCTGCCGTTCGGCGTGCTTCGCGGTTACAGCGGCGGCGATCTGCCGGCGCACACACGCGTCGAGACGGTCACGTGCCCGTTCACCGGCGAGGAGCTCGCCGCCGTCCCGTCCCTCCGGCCCGACGTCGGTATCGTCCACGCGCAGCAGGCCGACCGCCGGGGCAACGTCCAGCTCTGGGGCATCCTCGGCGTGCAGAAGGAGGCCGTGCTCGCGGCGTCGCGCACGATCGTCACCGTCGAGGAGATCGTCGACGAGATCGAGCTGAGACCGGGCGGGATCGTCCTGCCGAGCTGGGTGGTGGACGCGGTCTCGCTCGCACCGCGCGGCGCCCATCCGTCGTACGCGCACGGCTACTACGATCGCGACAACGACTTCTACGTCCGCTGGGACGAGATCAGCCGCGACCGCGATCGCTTCCGCGCGTGGATGCAGCGTCACGTGCTCGATACGGCCGACGTCGCCGAATACCACGCGAGCCTCGCGGCGGAGATGACCGCCGCATGAGCACGAACGGCGACGGCGGCTTCTCCGCGGACGACATGATGGCCGTCGAAGCAGCACGGCGGCTCGCCGACGGCACCGTCTGCTTCGTCGGGATCGGGCTGCCGAGCCTCGCCGCGAACCTCGCCCGCCGCACGCACGCCCCCGACTGCGTCCTCGTGTACGAGAGCGGCACGATCGGTGCGAAACCCACCAGGCTGCCGCTCTCGATCGGCGACGGCGAGCTCGCCGACACCGCCGACGCGGTCGTGTCGGTGCCCGAGATGTTCGCCTACTGGCTTCAGGGCAACCGCATCGACGTCGGCTTCCTCGGCGCCGCGCAGATCGACCGGCACGGGAATCTCAACAGCACCGTGATCGGCGACTACGACGCCCCCAAGGTGCGCCTGCCGGGAGGTGGGGGCGCGCCGGAGATCGCAACAGGTGCGCGCGACGTCTTCGTGATGCTGCGCCAGACTCCCAGGGCGTTCGTCGAGCAGCTCGACTTCACCACGAGCGTCGGCGACCGTGTCCGCGTCGTGGTCACCGACCTCGGCATCCTCGAGCCGCACGACGGCGAGTTGACGCTCGTCGCCGTGCATCCGGGCGTCGAGGTCGCCGACGTTCAAGCGGCGACCGGGTGGGATCTGCGGATCGCGCCGGACGTGAGGGCCACCGAGCCGCCGAGCGCCGACGAGTTGTCGGCACTCCGTGCTCTCGAGACGAAGGGACGTAGATGATCGACAGCGAGTCCGCGATCGTCCTTCCGGACGATCCGAGCTTTGGCAGCGAGGTGCAGGTGGACTATCCGGGCTACCGCTCGACGCGCTGGCGCGCGCCGGACCGGCCGCTCGTCACGCTGCCGGAGGAGCTGCACGACCTCGCGGGCCCCGTGTTCGGCGAGAGCGCCATCGACGAGTTCGACCACGACCTGACCGCCCAGCATGACGGCCAGCCGCTCGGCGAGCGGATCATCGTCACGGGTCGCGTCCTCGACGTGGACGGGCGTCCGCTGCGGGGTGCGCTCGTCGAGGTGTGGCAAGCGAACGCCGCGGGTCGTTACCGGCACCAGGTCGACCAGCACCCGGCGCCGCTCGACCCGAACTTTTCGGGCGCGGGCCGTTGTCTCACCGACGACGACGGCCGCTACCGCTTCGTCACGCTCAAGCCGGGCTCATACCCCTGGGGAAACCACGAGAACGCGTGGCGACCCGCGCACATCCACTTCTCCGTCTTCGGGCGGTTGTTCACGCAGCGGCTCGTCACCCAGATGTACTTCCCGGGCGACCCGCTCTTTGCCTTCGACCCGATCTTCAACTCGGTGCGCGACCCGAAGGCCCGTGCGCTCCTCGTCTCTCGCTTCGACCTCGAGACGACGACGCCCGACTGGGCCCTCGGCTACCAGTGGGACATCGTCCTCGGCCGCAGCGGTCCCGGCACGACGCCGTTCGAGGAGGAGGCGTGACGCTCGGCCGCACGCCGTCGCAGACGGTCGGCCCGTACTACGCGATCGGCATGTCCCGGCGGCCGGACAACGAGCTCGTCGGGCAGGACACACCCGGTGCCCTCGAGCTGGCGGGCCGGCTGCTCGACGGTCAGGGGGAGCCGATCGGCGACGGCGTGATCGAGATGTGGGACGCGGCCGGCGGCCGCTGGGGCCGCAGCGGCACCGAGGCCCAGGGCCGCTACTCGTTCGTCGTCGCGAAGCCCGACGCGCAAGCCGGTCGTGCGCCGCGGCTCGACGTCTACGTCCACGCCCGCGGGCTCCTCCGGCATCAGCTGACCCGGGTCTACTTTCCCGACGAGACGGAGGCAAACGACGCCGATCCGGTGCTCTCGTCGCTCGACGAACGGGAGCGGCAGACGCTGATCGCCCGGCAGCAAGGCGCCGTCTTGCTGTTCGACATCACGATGCAGGGCGAATCGGCGACCGTGTTCTTCGCCCATTGAGCACCTTCGGCGCGCTGTTCGTGCCTGCTCCCCTTCGTCAGGCGGTCTCGGACGCGGCGTGGCTCGATGCCATGCTCGACGTGGAGCGGGCGCTGGTGAACGCCGGTGCCATCGCAGGCGTCGTGCCCGCCGACGCCGCAGCCGCGGTCGCCGAGCGGTGCGACCCGGCGTTGTACGACATCGAGCAGCTGTGCGAGGCGGGCCGCACGGCGGGCAACCCGGCGGAGCCGCTGGTGCGCGCGCTGCGCGAGCAGGTCGGCGGCGACGCCGCGCGCTGGGCGCACGTGGGGGCAACGAGCCAGGACGTCATGGACAGCGCAGCGATGCTCGTCGCGCGCAACGCACTCGGGCTGATCGACGACGAGCTCGAAGGCGTCGCGCGTGCGTGCGCGCGTCTTGCCGAGGAACACCGCGACACGGTGATGGCTGCGCGCACGCTCCTGCAGCAGGCGGTGCCGACGACATTCGGGCTGAAAGCGGCCGGCTGGCTCGTCGCCGTCCTCGACGCACGGTCGCGCATCGGCAGGCTCACGCTTCCCGCCCAGCTCGGCGGCGCCGCCGGAACGCTCGCAGCATTCGGCGGAAAAGGGGTGGACGTGGTGCGGCTCTTCGCCGAGGAGCTCGACCTCGCAGAGCCCGCGCTGCCGTGGCACGCGCACCGCGGGCGCGTGGCCGAGCTCGCCGGCGCGCTCGGAGCCGTCGCGTCCGCCTCGGCAAAGATCGGGCTCGATGTGGTGCTGCTCGCGCAGACGGAGGTCGGCGAAGTGTCGGAGGTCGAGGGCGGCGCCTCGTCGACGATGCCGCACAAGCGGAATCCCGCCCGCGCCGTCCTCGCGCGCGCATGCGCGCGCGGCGTGCATGCGCAGGTCCCGGTGCTGACGGACGGCGAGCACGAGCTCGAACGCGCTGCCGGCGCGTGGCACGCCGAGTGGAACGCGCTGTCCGAGGCGCTCGCGCTCGCCGGCGGCGCGGCAGCGGCGATTCGCATCTGTCTCGACGGGCTCGAGGTCGATGTCGCCCGCATGCGCGCGAACATGAGCGACGGGCTGCTCGCTGAGCGCGACGCGTTCGTCGATCGAGGTGTCCTCCAGGAGGGCGCCGATGCGAGCTACCTCGGCTCCGCGAACGTCTTCGTCGACCGCGCGCTCGCGCGCTACCGGGAGACGCAATGAGGTTGGCGTACTGCCTCGACGGTGTCGACGATGCGCCCGTGCTGGTGCTCTCGGGCGGCCTGGGCACGACGACGGCGATGTGGGACGCGCAGATGCCGGCCTTCGCACCGTCGCATCGCGTGCTCCGGATCGACCATCCCGGTCACGGACGCTCGCCCGTGCCCGACGGTCGCGTCGCCGTCGACGACATCGGGCGTGCACTGGTCGAGCTGCTGGACGAGCTCGGGATCGCGCAGGCTGACTTCTGCGGGCTCTCGCTCGGCGGCATGGTCGGCCAATGGCTCGGAGCGAACGCACCCGAGCGCATCGAACGCCTCGTCCTCGCCTGCACCGGCGCTTCGCTCGGCACGCTGGAGGCGTATGCGGAGCGCGCCGAGCTCGTGCGGCGAGAGGGAGTCGAGGTCGTCCTCGACGGCGCCGGCGAGCGCTGGTTCACACCGGCGTTCCGCGATTCCGCCGCGGCGCTGCGCATCCTCGAGGAGCTTCGGGATACTCCCGCGGAGGGGTATGCCGCATGCTGCGAGGCCGTCGGTGCGTTCGACTTCCGCGCCGACCTCCATCGCATCGTCCCGCCGACGCTCTTGCTGTTCGGCGAAGAGGACACGGTCACGCCGGCCGCCGTCGTCGAGGAGCTCGAGACCGGCATCCCACGCGCACGATCGTTCGGCATCGCCGGCGCAGCGCACCTCGTGAATGTCGAGCAGCCCGTCGCGTTCTCGGCTGCGACGCTCTCGCATCTCCAGGATAGGGTGGCTTCATGAGCGACGAGGCGTACGAGCGCGGCATGGCGGTTCGCCGCGAGGTGCTCGGCGACGAGCACGTCGACCGTGCGACCGAGCGCGCGACCGAGCACACGCGCGACTTCCAGGACTTCATCACCCGCTATGCCTGGGCCGAGATCTGGTCGCGACCGGGCCTCGACCGGCGCACGCGGAGCTGCATCACGCTGACAGCGCTCGTCGCGAACGGACACTTCGACGAGCTGGCCATGCACGTCCGGGCTGCGCGAAGGAACGGCCTCTCGCCGGAGGAGATCGCGGAGGTGCTGCTGCAGACCGCCGTCTACTGCGGCGTGCCGGCGGCGAACAGCGCGTTCCACGTCTTCCAGCGCGTGCTCGACGAGGACGGCAGCTGAAGACCCAAGTCGGCATCGTCGGTGCCGGGCCCGCCGGGCTCACGCTAGCGCGCCTGCTGGAGGTTGCGGGCATCGAGAGCGTCGTGCTCGAGGCGCGCGACCGCGACTACGTCGAACACCGTATCCGCGCCGGCGTGCTCGAGCAGAGCACAGCCGATCTCCTGGACGAGCTCGGCGTCGCAGAGCGGATGAAGCGCGAGGGCATCGTCCACGGCGGCATTCATCTCCAGTTCGCCGGCGAGCGGCATCACCTGCCGATGAGCGAGCTGACCGGGCGCTCGATCGTCATCTACGGCCAGACCGAAGTCGTCAAGGATCTGATCGCAGCGCGCCTCGAGGGCGGCAGCCCGTTGCTCTTCGAGGTCGACGGCGTGAGCGTGCACGAGCTCGAGTCCGAGCGGCCCGTGATCCGGTACAACCACGACGGAGCGGCGCACGAGCTCGAGTGCGACGTCGTCGCGGGCTGTGACGGGTTCCACGGAATCTGCCGGCCGAGCATTCCCGACGGGGTGTTGAAGACGTTCGAGCGTGAGTACCCGTTCGGCTGGCTCGGCATCCTCGCCCAGGTCGCGCCGTCGATGGACGAGCTCGTGTACGCGCACCACGAGCGCGGGTTCGCGCTGCTCTCGCTGCGTTCGCCTGAGCTGTCGCGCTACTACGTGCAGGTGCGCCACGACGAGGACATCGCCGAGTGGCCCGACGAGCGGATCTGGGAGGAGCTGCAGCTGCGAACCGCGCTCGACGGCTGGACGCTCAACGAGGGCCCGATCCTCGAGAAGAGCGTGACCGGCATGCGGAGCTTCGTCACCGAGCCGATGCAGTACGGCCGGCTCTTCCTTGCCGGCGACTCGGCGCACATCGTGCCGCCCACCGGCGCGAAAGGGCTCAATCTCGCGCTGCACGACGTCCGGATCCTCGGCGAGGCGCTCGTGCGCTGGTATCGAGACGGCGACGGCTCACTGCTCGAGGCGTACTCGCAGTCCTGCCTGCGCCGTGTCTGGCGGGCCGAGCACTTCTCCTGGTGGATGACCTCGATGCTCCACCGGCTCGGGGACGATCCGTTCGACCTGAAGCTCCAGCTCTCCCAGCTGCGCTATGTCACGACGTCCCGCACCGCGGCGACCTCGCTCGCCGAGAACTACGTCGGCCTCGAGACCGTGTAGCCCGTCCTTCCTAGAGCCCGATGCGGCGCAGCTCGGCGAGCTCGTCCGCGTCGAGGCGTTCCAGCAGCTCGGTCTATTGACGGACGGTGTCGTCGCGCGCGCTCGCGTCGGACTGCAACCGGCAAGAGTGTTTTGCCGGTGAGCCTGCTCGCGCCGGTGCGGTTTGCCCTCCTGCGCCGATCTCGCGAAACGGACGGGTACGGCGATCGTCTGCGCGACGCACGACCCCGTGCTCATCGAGCACGCCGCGATCGAGGTCGCGCTCGGTACCGTGGCTGCGTGAGCCAGGCGAGCGTCGACCTCCTGCTGCGCGGCTATCGCGCCTTCGTCGCCGGCGATCTCGACGCGATCGAGAGCATGCTCGACCCGGAAGTGGAGTGGGTCGGAGTCGGCGAGGCGGCCGGCACCGCCGACCGCGCGGACGTGCTCGAGATCCTGCGCGGCCGCCTGGCGGAGCAGTACTCGGTGACGCTCGACCGCTGCATCGGAATCGGCGACCGCGTCGTCGTGAGCATGCGCTTCTCGCGCACCGCGGCAGATCCGACGGACGAGCGGCCGCTCCAGTCGCGCCGCATGTACCACCTCGGCCGCTACGCCGCGATCGTCACCACCCGCGACGGCCGTGTCGTACGGGTCGACGAGCAGACGAGCCTCGCGGCCGCGCTCGAGGCGGCCGGCGTCGAGGAGGAGACGCTGTGACGCGCGTCCTCGTCACCGGCTTCGAGCCGTTCGACGGAGGCGCCGCCAACCCGTCGCAGCGGCTCGTCGAGGAGCTGGCCGCAGCGCCCCCGGCCGGCGTCGAGCTCGAGACCGCGGTGCTACCGGTCTCATACGCGCGCGCTGCTGAAGCGCTGCTGTCCGCCCTGCGACACGCGGCGCCCGACGTCGTCATTTGCTTCGGCCAGGCCGACGGGCGCACCGGGATCTCGGTCGAGCGCTTCGCGCACAATCTCGACTCGGACGAGCCGCTGGACAACGACGGCGTCTCCTCCGGCGCGGAAATCGACCCGGCCGGCGCCGTCGCCTACCGCTCGACGCTGCCCGTCGCGGAGATCGTCGCCGCGCTGCGGGCGGAGGGAATCCCGGCCTCCGAGTCGCGGGACGCCGGCGGCTTTCTCTGCAACCACGTCTTCTACGTGCTCATGCGGGCGCTCGAGCAGGAGCGGCCGGAGGCCCGGGGCGTAGCCCCAAGTCGGACACACCCGGGGGCTCTGGCCCGGACAATGATCGTTCCACCGGGCTCGAGCCCCAGGGGCGTAGCCCCAAGTCGGACACACCCGGGGGCTCTGGCCCGGACAATGATCGTTCCACCGGGCCCGAGTCCCCGGGGCGGGTTCGTGCACGTTCCGCTGCTACCCGAGCAGGCGCTCGCGCAGAGTGCGGCGAGCATGCCCATCGAGCTGCTCGTGCGCGCAGCGCACGTCGTGCTTCGCACGGTCGCCTAGAGGTTTGATGTGGATTGGGCGTGCGTGCGGGGATGGGCCAGACCAAGCGATTTGGCCGGATCCGGCGCAGGGCATAGTGGTTCTACGTTCAAGCCGGATACGGGCGAAGCGCGCCGCGTCTGGCACACCATCCGTGCGTGCGGCTAGTCCACATCAAGCCTCAAGTATCCTTACCGGCGTGCGCGCCGCACAGATCGCAGAGCTCGGAGCGCCACCCGAGCCGGTCGAGGTCGCCGAGCCCGAGCCGGGCGACGGTGACACGCTCGTGCACGTCGCTGCCGTCGCGCTCAACCCGTTGGACGTCGCGGTCGGGGCAGGTCGCTTCTACGGCGGGCATCCGCCGCTCCCGTATGCGCCCGGCTGCGAGGCCGTCGGCCGCACCGACGACGGCGAGCTCGTCTATCTGTTCGGCGACGGCCGGGGCATCGGCAAGCCGGGCTTCCTCGTCGAGCGCGCGCGTGTACGCCGTGACCTGCCGCTGCGCCTTCCACCCAGCACCGACCCCGCGCTCGCGGCGGCCGCGGGAATCGCCGGCATCGCGGCCTGGGTCCCGGTCGCCTGGAAGGCAAAGGTCGGCCCGGGCGACCGCGTGCTCGTGCTCGGCGCGAGCGGGGCCGTCGGGCTCGTCGCAGTTCAGGCGGCGAAGCTGCTCGGAGCGGACCGGGTCGTCGCTGCGGGCCGCGACCTCGCGAGGCTCGAGCGCGCCCGCGAGCTGGGGGCCGACGAGCTCGTGCAGCTCGGCGATGCCGACGCGCTGGCGGCCGCCTTCGGCGGCGACGGCTTCACCGTCTGCATCGACCCTCTCTGGGGCGAGCCGCTCGCGCAGGCGCTCGACGCCGCGGCGCGGCATGCGCGCGTCGTGCACCTGGGGCAGTCGGCGGGCCCGGAGTCGCCGCTCCGCTCCGCCGACGTGCGCGGCAAGGAGCTGCAGATCCTCGGTCACTCGAACTTCGCGCTGACGCCCGAAGAGCGGGGTCGCGCGCACCTCGAGCTGCTCGATCACATCGCGGCCGGGCGGATCGCCCTCGACGCCGAGCGCTTCCCGTTCGAGCGCGTCGGCGAGGCCTGGGAGCGGCAGCGCGCCGGCGGCAAAGCCGTCGTCGAGCTTTCGTAGGTCGGCTACTGCTTCTTCTGACCCGCGAGGACAAGACGGGCCCCGTCTCCGGGGCCCGTCTCGTGGCTCAGATCTTTCCCCGATCCTTCCACTTCCTGTAGATGTCGTTCACCTGACCCGAGATCGACTTGACCGAGTCGGCGGCGCTCATCTGGCCCTGCGAGACCTGGGCGAACATCTGCGGGATGAGGTACTTCTGGAAGATCTCGTCGATCGCCGCGTTCGTCGTGCCCGGGTAGCCGATGTTGTGCGTGTACTTCTCGGCGATCGTCGTGAGGATCGTGTACTTCCCGTGGGGCGGATGCGTGTCCGCCGCCGCGGCCTTGCGGATCTGCTTGAACGGATACGCGCCCGGGAAGCTCGGGAAGTTGTAGAGCTGCGACGCGTTGGTCGCGTCCTTGTAGTTGATGCAGAGGTCGGCGAGGAACTGTTGCGCGTTCTCCTTGTTCTGTGCGAATTTCCAGATCGAGTACGCACCCATCACGTGCTCGAGGCCGAAGCGGCCGTGCGGCCCGTGCGGAATCGGCCAGATCCAAAGGTCCTTCGAGAACGGCAGGTTCTGCGCCTCCGGCGTGCGCGTCGCCGAGATCGCGTTGAGGATCATCGACGCGGTGCCGGAGTAGAGGTAGTTGTTGTTCGATGCAGGGTTCCAGGCGAAGATCGCCGAGTCCTCACCGCTCTTGTAGAGGTCGACCATGAACTTCACGGCCTCGATTGTGTTCTTCGAGTTCAGCGTCGGCCGGTTGCTGTCGTTCTGGATGAACGATCCGAAGCACATCAGGTAGGCGATCAGCGCCATGTTCGAGTCGAGCTCCTGCGACTGTCCGATCCCGATCGGGTGGCCGAGCGCCTTCAGTTTCGGCGCCGCTTTCCGCACGTGATCCCACGTGAACGGCGCCTCGCCGATCCCGTTCCAGAGGTCGTGCCGCCAGATGACCGGATCGGGCACGTAGCAGTCGGAGACGGCGAAGTACTTCTTCGTCTTCGGGTTGTACGTGCTCAGCCGTCCGAGGTCGCCGTACTTGCCGACCTTGTGCTCGATCTCCTGGATGATCGGCGCGTGGTTGATCACCTGGTCCTCGTACTGGGCCATCGGGTGGATGGCCATGAACAGGTCGTGCCCGTTCTGCGCGGCGACCTCGGCTGCGGCGCGCGTGTCGAGCAGCGTGTTGTTGATGTGCTCCACCTTCACCTGGACGTCGTTCTTCTGGCCCCACTGCTTCACCCAGGTGTTGTCGAACCAGTCGTCGTACGCGGGCACGAAGTGGACCCACTGGATGATCGACAGGTCGCCCTTCAACCAGCGGCCCTTGTAGCGCATCGGCCCGGCGAACGAGAACGGAGCTGCGGCCCCCGATACCCCGAGCGCGGCCGCTCCGACACCTGCCTTCTTCAGGAGATCGCGCCTGGTGAGGCGCTTCCCCTCGATTCTCGTGCCGTCGTTGCCTTTCGGCATACGTCCTCCCTTCGAGGTCAGCGGAATGCTCCGCCCGTGAACCCGGCGATGAAGCGGTTGAGGAACGCGTTGTAGACGAGAGCCAGCGGGATGCTCGGGATGAGGATCGCGGCCATGATCCCGGGCCAGTTGTAGAGGTCTCCGCGAATGAGATCGGTCGGGACGCCGACCGTGAGCGTGCGGTTGGCCGAGCTCGAGATGAACGTGATCGCGTAGACGAACTCGTTCACGACGAGCGAGAAGGTGAAGATCACGACGGTCAGGATCCCCGGAAGCGAGATCGGGAAAACAATGCGCACGAGCGAGCCGAGGCGCGAGCAGCCGTCGATGAGCGCTGCGTCCTCGAGCTCCTGCGGAATCGTCTTGAAGAACCCCATCAGCAGCCAGATCGCGAAGGGGATCGTGAACGACGGGTAGACGACGACGAGCGACCACAGCCGGTCGCTCAGGTGCAGGTACTGCGAGATCACGCGCGAGAGCGGCAGGAACAGCAGCGTCGACGGCACGAGGTAGGTGAGGAAGATCCCGACGCCCATGGCGCGCCCGACGCCGCCGGAGAGCCGCGCGAGCGCATAGCCGGCGGGCATCGCGACGGCGAGCGTGATGAGCACGACGAGCAGCCCGACGAAGCACGAGTTGCCGAGCCACCGCACGTAGTCGGTGTGGTGGAAGAGGTAGCCGTAGCTCGCGAGCGTGGGGTGGAAGTGCCAGACCTTCGTCGGGTCGTAGACCTGCGCCTCCGGCTTGAACGACGTGACCGCCATCCAGACGAAGGGGAACGCGAGCACGATCGCGAACGGGATCACGATCCCGTACGAGAACGCCTTGTGCCGCCACCCGCTCGTCACGTCACGTGACCTCCGCCCGGCGCGCGAAGACGAGCATCCCGATCACGACGAACGCGAGGAGCGGCAGCATGAAGAGCGCGATCGCTGCCCCTTCGCCGATGTTGCCCGCGTTGATGCCCGTCTGGAACGCGTACGTCGTCAGGACCTGCGTCGAGTTGAACGGCCCGCCGTTCGTGAGGATGTACGGGACGATCATGTCGGTCGCCGTGAAGATGATCCCGAACAGGACCGCGACGACGGCGATCGGGAGCTGCAGCGGCAGGGAGACGTACCAGAACTTCTTCAACCCGGTCGCTCCATCGATCGCCGCCGCGTCGTCGACCTCCTGCGGAATCGACGAGATGCCGGCGATGAAGATGACCGTCGCGAACGGGATCGTCCGCCACGCCTGCACGGTGATGATCGACGACATCGCCGCCTTCGGAGTTCCGAGCCAGTTGGGCAGGTGATGCGGGTCGACGAGGTGCAACTGGACGAGGAACCAGCTCCAGATGCTCGCCTGCGGGTCGTAGAACCAGAGGAAGCCGATCGACGTCAGCGCGATCGGCGCCGCCCAGGGGAGCAGGATGAGAAAGCGGAGGAACCAGCGGCCGCGGAAGCCGCGCACGAGCGCATGCGCGAGCAGGCCCGCGCACACGACGACGACGGCCTGGGAGATGACGGTGAACGTGAGCGTGTGCCAGAGCGCGCCGCGGAAGATCGGGTCGTGCAGCGCGTCGCGGAAGTTCTGGAGCCCGATCCACTTGCCGGTGAGCGAGCCCGCCGTCGCGTCGGTGAAGCTCAGGTAGATCGCGAGGACGAGCGGTGCGCCGACGAGCGCGGCGATGAGCAGCACCGCAGGCGAGATGAGGAGCGTCGCGAGAAACCCGCGACGTTCCGTGATGTAGCGAAGCCGTGTTCGACGGCTCCCCCCCGTGGCTGCCATCGCTGCCATTGCGGTCCGACTCTAAATCGGATCGCTATACGTTGCAACCGGGGCAAGATCGCGTAAGGTTCGAGCCCGTGGCGGCGATCGAGCTCGAGGGGCTGACGAAGGTCTACGGGGACGGAACCCGGGCCGTCCACGAGCTGGACCTCGAGATCGCCGACGGCGAGTTCGTCGTCTTCGTCGGTCCGTCCGGCTGCGGCAAGACGAGCGCGCTGCGGATGATCGCCGGCCTCGAGGACATCTCTGGCGGCACCGTGCGGGTGGGGGGCGACGTCGTGAACGACCTGCCCCCGAGGGCGCGGGACATCGCGATGATCTTCCAGAACTACGCGCTCTACCCCCACATGAACGTCTACGACAACATGGGATTCGGGCTGAAGATGCGGGGACTCGACAAGGCGGAGATCCGGCGCCGCGTGGAGGCCGCCGCCAGGGTCCTCGGCCTGTCCGAGGTGCTGACCAAGCGTCCGCGGCACCTGTCCGGCGGCCAGCGCCAGCGCGTCGCGATGGGCCGCGCGATCGTCCGGGAGCCCCAGGCGTTCCTGATGGACGAGCCGCTCTCGAACCTCGACGCGAAGCTACGCGTGCAGATGCGCGCCGAGATCGCCCGTATCCAGCGCGATCTGCAGGTGACGACCATCTACGTGACGCACGACCAGAGCGAGGCGATGACGCTCGGCGACCGCGTGTGCGTCATGCGCGGCGGCGTCCTGCAGCAGGTCGACCGGCCGCAGGTGCTCTACGACCGGCCCGCGAACCTCTTCGTCGCCGGCTTCATGGGCTCGCCTGCGATGAACCTCGTCGAGGCGGAGCTCGCCGAGCAGGTCGGCGGGCTCGTCGCGGTCTTCGGGCGGCACACCCTGGCCGTCCCCGCCGAGGTCGTCGCGGCGCGGCCCGGGCTCCGGCGCTACGTCGGCCGCCGCGTCGCGCTGGGCATCCGGCCGGAGGACATCGAGGATCCGCTCGACGGCGCGCCCGCCGCCGACGGCGCGCGCCTCGACGTCACCGTGGACATCAAGGAGGACATGGGCTCGGAGGTGTACCTCCACTTCGCCGTCGATGCCCCGGCCGTCAAGGCCGAGGAGCTGAGAGAGATCGTCGGCGACGAGGCGATCGAGGCCGCCGACGAGCAGACGCACCATGGAAGCCCGTTCATCGCGCGGGTCGCCCGTGGCACACAGGCGCGCGAAAGGGAGGCCGTGCAGCTCGTCGTCGCCACGGCGCGCCTGCACTTCTTCGACCTCGACTCGGGCGCGGGGATCTACGGCGACGGCGCCGCCGAGCCCGAGCTCAGCGCGTCGTCTTCCCGTGCGTGATGTCGGCGACGACGTAGGCCGCGACGTCCTGGATCTGCTTCTCCGACAGAGGTTGTCGCCGTGCGGCGACGCGGCGAGCGCGTTGCCTCCGGCGTAGCACGACTCCGGCCAGCACTTCTGCCAGACGATCTTGCCCGTGGTGGCGGAGCAGCGAGCCGCCGTTCGTGATCCAGTTGTCCGTCGGGTCTGCCGCGAGTTCGCCCGTCGAGAACGCCGGCGCCGCGATGATCGGCCCGGCGGGGGCGGCGGCCGTCGAGCCGGTCGAGCCGCCGGCGGCGGCGGCGGTGACGGTCTTCGTCCCGCTGGGGGTCGCGTAGTGCACGAAGACCCAGCCGGCGAACACCCCTCGGCCACGAGGCCGGCCACGAGGATCAGGAGGATCGCCTCGGCCGTGTAATCGGTCATGCGTCTGCGCCGCGCCATTCGGAGCAACCGGTACCTGGCCCGGGTCACGGAAACCCGCCGGCGGAGAGTTCGCCTCTGTCGGTACAATCCGGATACCTAGTACACGGATTGGGAGAGTGAACAAACGTTGAGCGACCTGCTGCTCGTACCGCTCGAGGACACCGTGGTGTTCCCGGGCATGACCGTCACG
Organism: Gaiellaceae bacterium; assembly: GCA_036564885.1. GTDB lineage: Bacteria > Actinomycetota > Thermoleophilia > Gaiellales > Gaiellaceae > Palsa-739. Next base: position 35,874 of record DATCOE010000122.1, read on the forward strand.
CTGACGGTCGACGCCGGTGACGAGGCGCGCGTCCTCCTGGTGCCGAGGCACGAGCAGGAGTACGCGAAGGTCGGCACCGTTGCCGAGGTGACCGACCGTGTCGGCCTGCCCGGCGGCGCCGTCGCCGTCGCCCTCACCGGCCTGCATCGCGGCGTGATCGGCGCCGCCCACACCGATGCCCAGGGCCGCCTCCGCGCAGAGGTGGAGGAGCGCCCCGACGAGAGCCTCCCGCCCGTGCAGACGCGGGAGGTGGAGCGCGAGTACCGCGCCGTGGTCGAGGAGATCCTCGAGATCCGCGACGCCGACGACCGCATCCGCCAGTTCCTGCGCTCGATCACGGACGCCGGAGCGCTCGCCGACACCTGCGCGTACGCCCCCGACATCAATTTCGCGCAGCGCGTCGAGCTGCTCGAGTCCGTCGAGATCGTCGACCGGCTCAAGCTGGCGCTCGAGCTCCAGCGCGAGCGGCTCGCCGAGCTGCAGGTGCGCCGGCGTATCCGCGACGACGTGGAGTCCGGCGCCCAGAAGCAGCAGCGCGAGTGGTTCCTGCGCAAGCAGATGGACTCGATTCGCAAGGAGCTCGGCGAGGACGAGGGCTCCGTGGTCGAGGAGTACCGCGCGAAGATCGACGAGGCCGGCATGCCGGACGAGGTGCGGGCGCAGGCTGAGCGCGAGCTGCGCAGGCTCGAGTCGATGGGTGACTCCTCGGGAGAGGCGTCGATGATCCGCACGTACCTCGACTGGCTCACCTCGGTGCCCTGGTCGAAGCGCTCCGACGAGAAGCTCGATCCCGCGAACGCGCGTGAGGTACTCGACGCGGACCACGCGGGGCTCGAGGACGTGAAGGAGCGGATCGTCGAGTATCTCGCCGTCCGCAAGCTCCGCCAGGAGCGCGGCATCGCGAACGACAAGCGCAGCGGCGCGATCCTCACGCTGATCGGGCCTCCCGGAACGGGGAAGACGTCGATCGGTGAGTCCGTCGCTCGTGCGATGAACCGCGAGTTCGTGCGCATGTCGCTCGGAGGCATCCGCGACGAGGCGGAGATCCGCGGGCATCGCCGCACGTACATCGGCTCGCTGCCGGGACGGCTCGTCCGTGCGCTTCGCGACGCCAAGACCATGAATCCGGTGATCCTGCTGGACGAGGTCGACAAGGTCGGCGCCGACTGGCGCGGCGATCCATCGGCCGCGCTACTCGAGGTGCTCGACCCGGCGCAGAACCACTCGTTCCGCGACCACTACCTCGACGTCGAGCTCGACCTGTCCGACGTGTTCTTCATCGCGACGGCGAACGTCGCCGAGACGATTCCCGGCCCGCTGCTCGACCGTATGGAAGTCATCCGCTTCGACGGCTACACGACCGACGAGAAGACCGCGATCGCACGCGACTACCTCTGGCCGCGGCAGCGTGAGCGCAACGGCCTGCGCGAGGACGAGGTCACCGTCGAGGACGACGCCCTCCGCGTCGTGATCTCGGAGTACTCCCGTGAGGCCGGCGTTCGCCAGCTCGAGCGGGAGCTCGGCAAGATCCTCCGGAAGACGGCGACGAAGATCGCCGGTGGCGAAGTGGAGACCCCTATCGACGTGAACATCGACGTCGTCCGCGACGCGCTGGGCCGCCAGAAGTTCTTCCACGAGGCTGCGGAGCGCACGGCCGTGCCGGGTGTCGCAACCGGGCTCGCCGTGACCGGCACCGGCGGAGACGTGCTCTTCGTCGAGGCGACCTCGATGGACGGCGGGAACGAGCTCCTCCTCACCGGCCAGCTCGGGGACGTGATGAAGGAGTCGGCGCGCATCGCGCTCTCGTACGTGCGCTCGCACGCCGAAGAGCTCGGTGTCGAGCCGAAGCTGTTCGAGAACCGCTCCTTCCATGTGCACGTGCCGGCAGGCGCGATCCCGAAGGACGGGCCGAGCGCAGGCATCACGATGGCGACCGCGCTGGCGTCGCTGCTCGCGGGCCGTCCGGTGAAGCATACGGTGGGCATGACCGGCGAGGTGACGCTGCAGGGCCGCGTGCTCCCGATCGGCGGCCTGAAGCAGAAGGTGCTCGCCGCGCACGCGGCGGGACTCACCGACGTGATCATTCCGGAGCGCAATCGCGCCGACCTCGACGACGTCCCGGCGGACGTGCGCGAGGCGATGCGGTTCCACCCGGTGATGACGCTCGGCGAGGTGCTCGACCTCGCGCTGGAACCGAAGCCCCAGCCGAATCTCCAGATCGTCTCGTAGTGATGGCTGAGGCGGTGTCAACCATCTGATGCGCTGTCGCACCTGCCAGCCGCTGCCTGAGGAGGTCGCCCGCGCGGCCGAGCTCCTCGGGCGGCGGTGGGTGCTCGCGATCCTCTGGGCCTCCTCCGAGGCGGGCGCCGTACGCTTCAACGAGTTCAAGCAGGCACTCGAGACGATTCCTCCGCGGACGCTCGCCGCACGCCTGGCGGAGCTCGAGGACGCCGGCATACTCGAGCGGCGCGTCATCGCCACGCGGCCTCCGCGCGTGGAGTACCGCCTCACCGACCCGGGCCGCCGCCTCGGCGCCCTCGTCGACGCGATGCGAGCCTACGCGGCGCACGCATAGGCAGGCGCTCCGTGTTAGACCACTACGCCGCGGGGGAGAGCGCCGCGATCTCGCGCTGCTGCGCGAGCCGCCTGAGCGCCTGCGTCTCGATCTGACGGACGCGCTCTCGCGTGATGCCCATCTCGCGGCCGATCACCTCGAGGGATTTCGGCTCGGTGCCGCCGAGCCCGAAGCGGGTCACGATCACGAACTTCTCGCGGTCGGGCAGCGTATCGATGGCCCGGTGGAGCGCGTCCTCGCTGAGTGCGACGACGACCTCCTCCTCGATGTCCCGTCCATCCTGCGCGACCATGTCGCCGAACGAGGTGTCGGTGTCGTCGCCGATCGCCTTGTCGAGGCTCGCGACGGTGCGCGCGGCTGTACGCACCTCGCGCACGTGCTTCACCTGGAGGCGGGTCTTCTTCGCGAGCTCCTCGTCGGTCGGCGGTCGTTCGAGCTCGGTGAGGAGCTCGCGCTCGGCCCGGGCGATCTTCTGCTCGCGCTCGACGATGTGCACCGGAATCCTGATCGTGCGTGACTTGTTCGCGACGCCACGTTGTACCGCCTGGCGGATCCACCAGGTCGCATAGGTCGAGAACTTGAAGCCACGGCGCCAGTCGAACTTCTCGACGGCGCGAATGAGACCGATGATCCCTTCCTGGATCAGGTCGAGCAGCGAGAGGCCGTGGCCCTGGTACTTCTTCGCGATCGACACGACGAGACGGAGGTTCGAGTTCACCATTCGGTCCTTCGCCGCCTTGTCGCCCGTCTCGATGAGCTTGGCGAGCTCGACCTCCTCGGCGGCGGTGAGCAGCGGGTAGCGGCCCGCTTCGTTGAGGAAGAGCTGGAGCGAGTCGCTCGTCATCGCGGCGACCTGCGCGTTCGCGTACCTCGTCTCCACGACGTCGGGGAGGCCGCAGTCGTCGGTGACCTCGATGCCCTTCTCCGCGAGATTCTCGTAGAGGTCGGTGACCTCGTCGTCGTCCAGCTCGAGCTCCTGGAGGAGCGCCGTGAACGCGGACAGGTTGACGCAGCCCAGCTCCTCGCCGTGCTCCATCAGCGCTCTCAGCTGCTCATAGCTCATGCCGTCTTCATCCCCCGAGAACCCAGCTCCTAACCGGATCGGCGGTCATGAATACGGCGAAACCCGTCTTCCGGGTTCGCCCGGGGTCTGGCCCCCGGGTAGAATCGCGCCGGTGGGCCGGCACTCTGTCTGGGAGCTCGTGTTCCTGATGCTGATTCTCAAGATCCCGATCGTCTATATCTGCCTGGTCGTCGTCCACGCGATCCGGGCCGAGCCGAGCCCTGAGGAAGGCGCCGCGGTCACGGCCCGGCTCGGGACCGACGATCCCGGCTCCGGCTGGAGCCGCGGCCTGCGCACGCGCCGCTTCCGGCCGCGCCCGCACGGCGGGCCCTCGCGGACGTACTCGCGCTCACCGCGGACCGCGGTCGCCTGCGCGGAGGCGAACCGCCGGTGACCGACATCGGCTATGAGAACGGCGCGTCCCGGCCTTCGGAGACGGTCGCCGGCTTCCTCGCGTCGCTCGCGATCTTCGTCAGCCTCATCTCGCTCGCGTGGCACCCGCTGCGGCTGATCCTCCCCGCGATCCTCATCGCGCTGATCGCAGCGGCCATCGGCGGCCGACACCAGCGGCTCGCATTCGCCGCGGTGATGATCGCCGCCGCCTGCTTCTTCTTCGGCATGACGATCGCCGTCGTGATGAGCCGCGCACTCTGGTAGAGCGCTTCGCCCTGCTACAAAGGGGCTGAGATGGCTTCCCGACCCGAGGTCGACGGACTCAACGCGGGCTACGCGGCGCTCGTCCTCGAGCAGTACCTCGACAACCCTTCCGCCGTTCCCGCCGAGTGGCGCGCGCTCTTCGAGAGCAGCGACCGCGACGAGCTCCTCGCGATCCAACCCGGCCTCGCGCGACTGCTCGAGCGCTTCGAGTCGAACGGGGGTAACGGCCACGGCGTCGCTGCGCCGGCACCCCCGGTTGCCACGGCGCCACTCGCCGCGGTCCCGGCAGTCGCTGCTCCGGCCGCCGCTGTTCCGGCCGCCCCCGTCGACGACGAGCTCCTCGGCGGCGTCGCAGCCGCGGCGGCGCTCGTGAAGGCCTATCGCATGCACGGGCATCTCGCGGCGCACCTCGACCCGCTCGGGTCTGAGCCCTCGGGCGACCCTGCACTCGAGCCGGAGCGGATGATCCCGCCGCTGACCCCCGAGCTCCAGGCGCGGATCCCGGCCGCGATGCTCCGCCTCTACGTCGAGGGCGAGACGCTCGCCGACGCGCTGCCGCGGCTGCGCGAGGTGTACTGCGGCACGATCGCCTACGAGATCGAGCACATCTCCGACCACGAGCAGCGCACCTGGCTGCGTCATACCATCGAGTCGGGCAGGCATCGTCGGCCGCTCAGCCCTGAGCAGCGAATCGCGCTGGTCAGCCGCCTGAGTCAGGTCGAGGCCTTCGAGCGTTTTCTGCGCCGTGCCTACCTGACGGCCAAGCAGTTCTCGATCGAGGGCGTCGACATGCTTGTGCCGATGCTCGACGAGATAGTGCAGCAGTCAGCCGGGAATGGTGCGCGCGAAGTCGTGATGGGCATGGCACATCGTGGGCGCCTGAACGTGCTGACGCACATATTCGGCCGTCCCTACGACACCATCATGCGCGAATTCGAGGCCGAGGGACGTGTCGTGCAGGGCACGCTCGTCGCGGGCGGCGGCACCGGCGACGTGAAGTACCACATGGGCGCCGAGGGCACGACCGAGACCCCCTCCGGCCCGATCGGCGTGGTGCTCATGTCCAACCCGAGCCACCTCGAGATCGTCAACCCCGTCGTCGAGGGTCGCACGCGCGCGACGCAGACCGAACGCCATGGCAGCGAGCTGCACCACAACAGCAGCACTGCCGTGCCCGTGCTCATTCATGGCGACGCAGCGTTCGCAGGGCAGGGCATCTCGCAGGAGACCCTGAACCTGCACGCACTCAAGGGCTACTCGACCGGCGGCTCGATTCACGTCATCGCCAACAACCAGCTGGGCTTCACCGCCGAGCCCAGCGAGGGCCGCTCGACGCGGTACGCCAGCGACCTTGCCAAGGGCTTTGACGTGCCGATCATTCACGTCAATGCCGACGACCCCGAGGCCTGCCTCAA
>DATCOE010000123.1:0-47530 GCA_036564885.1 Gaiellaceae bacterium
AGCCCTCTAACGGACTCGAACCGTTGACCCCCTCCTTACCATGGAGGTGCTCTACCAACTGAGCTAAGAGGGCGAGACGCGGTTAGTTTAGCGCCGCTCCGCGCAGCCACAGGAACCTGGTTGCTTCTGCGCCGCATGGCACTACGGGAGGTAGCAGGGCGGGTTCAATTTGTCGCGCTTGAACCCCCACAGCTCGAGCATCGGAGGCGGGATGATCCGCGACGAGATGCAGCCGCCCGTGTCACCGCGGTCGCGCCACAGCCCCGCTTCGGACTTCGTGAAGAGCTCCGGCTGATCCTGGGTTCCCAATCCGTCCATCGAGAACGTGGCGATCGCGTACTTGCTCGAGTGGTAGCTGCCGTAGTAGGTCGATCCCTTCAACGGACCATGGATCTTCCGGCGCAGCTCTGGGGTCGAGGCGTTGAGATGAGCGGCGCGCAGCGCAGCTTTCACGGCGGGGGTGGCGATCAGGTTGCGCGGCCCCGAAGCAGCCGATGCTCCTACTGCGGGCACCAGCGCGACAAGTAGTGCAAGAGCAAGCAGCGGTTGAGCCTTGCCGGCCGCAGGAACCCGGTTGCTCAACGAACGGAGAGACAAGTCGCCGGAGCGGGAACCGCGATCGCCGGCCCGGGCAAGAGCGGTCATCTGATCCTCGCGCGATTGCTCAAGGCGCCGAGGCACTCCTCGCCGGCGCTGAGACGAACGACAGAGGTGGACGCCGAAGAGGCGGATGAGACGCCGCCGAGGGAGCGAGAACTTCTCGGGGCTCATGATGTCCTCCTTCGCTCGGACGGCTTGGGTCGCCCGGTTTGCCTGCCAGGTCGATGCGGACGGTATTACGTGCGGGGTCGCGCGGCTTCCATGACGTCGGCAGCGGTCCCGGCTCGACCGAGGCCAAGTACATCGACTGGCTCATCATCTCGGACCGGCGTGGCATCAACCGTCCAGCGTGCTCAGGCGGGGCTGCGCCGGCTGACGAACACCCGGTCGAGCGCGGACTCGAGGCCGACCGCGAGCGCGCCCATCAGCACGGCCCCGTCGCCGAGGCTCGAGATCTCGACCCGCGGCGGATACGGCAGCCACTTCGCCAGCAAGGGCCGCACGTCGTCGAGGAGCTGCGCGTTCGCGCCGATACCGCCGCCGAGTACGACGAGCCCCACGTCGGTGACGGCCGCGATCGGCGCGATGTGCAGCGCGATGCGTCGCGCCTCCTCCAGCACGACCTCGCGTGCCACGGCGTCTCCGGAGCGCGCGGCGGCAAAGATGGAACGCGCGTCGAAAGGCGGCGTCAGCGTCGTGCTCGCCCGCTGCGCCAGCTGCTCGGCGACCCCGGCCAGAGCTGCGGCGCAGGGATCCACGTCCTGCTCGAGGCCGACGGCGACGTAGTCGAGCTCCCCCGCCGCGCCGTGATGACCACGTTGCAGCTCGCCGCGCAGGACGAGCCCGGCGCCGAGACCGGTGCCGACGGACAGAAAGACGAATGCGTCGGCGCCCCGCGCGACACCGTGGCGGCCCTCACCGAGCGCTGCGAGGTTGACGTCGTTCTCGACCGTCACGCCCACGCCGAGGCGCTCTTCGAGGTCGGCGCCGTATCGTCTGCCGTCGAGGCCCGGGATGTTCGTCGCGAGGCGGATCGCCCCGGTTCGCTCCTCGACGATGCCCGGGACGCCGACCACGACCTGGTCGATCAGTCCGGTCGCCAGGCCTGCCGCGCCGGCGAGGGCGTCGCGCAGGTCGGCGATCGCAGCGAGCGCGCCATCTGCGTCGGCCCCGGCGAGCTCGACGTCGTGGCGCGCCCGGATCGCGCCGGAGAGATCGCTGACGGCGCCGCGCAGGAAGCGGGCGCCGAGGTCGATCCCGAGCACGAGTGCCGCCTCGGCGACCGGCTCGAAGTAGAGGGCGCCGTACGTCGGGCCGGGCGGCCCGTCGGCGGCCTCGCGGACGAGGCCGGCCTCGAGCAGCGTGCGCAGGGCCAGGGAGACCGTCGGCTTGGAGATCCCGGCCCGCCGCGCGATCTCCGCCCTCGAGATCGGCGCGCCGCTCCGGATCGTGTCGAGCACGGTCTCCTCGTTCAGGCGTTTGAGCAGGGGCGACGTGGCCATTCCGCCATTGTGGTCAAGAAGGCTTACCTATACAAGCGAGATTGACACGCCCCGGAGCAAGTCGTAAGGTCGCCGCGTAAAGGTGTCTAACTCACACCACGGAGGAGGAGACTTGGGATGAAACGCGTGGTCATCGCAGCCGCACTGGCTGGCGTCGCCGCACTCGCCGCGGCCGGCATCGCGGGCGGTGCGCACCGGGCGTCCCCGACGAAGCTGACGGTCTGGGTCGGCTGGAGCGCGGGGAAGGAGCTCGTCACCTTCAAGAAGGTGGCGGCCGAATACGACAAGCAGCACCCCGAGGTGACACTCGACGTCGTCGGTGGCATCGTCGACCAGAAGATCGTCGCTGCGATCCGGGCCGGTCAAGCGCCCGACGTGGTGAGCTCGTTCAACTCCTACAACGTCGGCATCTACTGCGGGACGAAGGCCTGGCTCGACCTGAAGCCGTTCATGGACAAGTCGCACATCAGCGCGTCGATCTTCCCGCCGGCCACGCTGTACTACACGCAGTACGCCGGCACGCGCTGCGCGCTGCCTCTGCTGGCCGACGTGTACGGCCTCTACTACAACAAGGTGCTCTTCAAGCAGGCCGGCCTCACGGGCCCGCCGCGCACGATGTCCGAGCTGACGAAGTACGCCAAGAAGCTGACGAAGCGAAACCCGGACGGGTCGCTGAAGGTGATGGGCCTCGACCCGTTCATCGGCTTCTACGAGAACGTGCCCGAGCGCTGGGCAGCCGCGTTCGGCGCACAATGGATCGACTCGAAGGGCAACGCGATCCTCGCATCCTCGCCGGGCTGGTCGAAATGGCTGAAATGGCAGAAGAGCCTGATCGACTGGTACGGATACAACAACATCGTCAAGTTCCAGGCCGGGCTCGGCGACGAGTTCTCGGCGTCGAACGCATTCGAGGTCGGCAAGCTCGCGATGAACCTGGACGGCGAATGGCGCGTCGCGTTCATCGCGAACGAGCACCCAGAGCTGCAGTACGCAACGGCCCCGCTGCCTGTCGACGACGCGCAGCCCGGGCTGTACGGCTCCGGCTACATCAACGGCACGATCATCGGAATCCCGAAGAACGGGCACCACACCGCTCAGGCGTGGGAGCTCGTCAAGTATCTGACGACGAACACACATGCACTGGCCGAGCTGTCGAACGGGCTGCGGAACGTCCCGTCGACGGCCGCGTCCACACACTCGAAGGAGCTGATCCCGGACGCACACTTCTCGACGTTCCTGAAGGTGTTCGCGAACCCGAAATCGTCGACGTCGCCGATCATGGCGTCGGGCCAGTCGTACACCAACCTCGTGCAGAACTTCGCCACCAAGTGGCAGGCGGGCAGGGTGAAGGACCTCGCCTCGGCGCTGCGCGACATCGACAAGCAGCTCGACGCGCAGGTCAAGCAGGCCAAGGGCGGAGGTGGAGTCCCGTAACCGCGGGCGCCGCACCTGCGGCCGTTCCCTCGACGGAGCGCCGGCGGGCCAAGAAGCGAGCGACGTGGCGGCGTCGCCGCCTCGTGCTCGTGCTCATGAGCCCCTGGCTCGTCGGCTTCTCCGTGTTCTTCGGCTACCCGTTCGTGATGAGCGCGTACCTGTCGTTCAACCACTACGACTTGCTCTCGTCCCCGCGCTGGATCGGGCTCGCGAATTACCGCTACCTGTTCACGATCGACCCGCAGGTCTGGACTGCGGTGAAGAACACGCTCTGGATGATGGGCGTCCTCGTCCCGCTCCAGGTCCTGTTCGCCTTCGGCATCGCGCTGATGCTCGCGCGCGCGCGCCGAGGCGTCGGCATCTTCCGCACGATCTTCTACCTCCCCGCGCTCGCGCCGCCGGTCGCGGCCACGCTCGGCTTCGTCTACATCCTCAATCCGGCGACCGGCCCGGTGAACACGATCCTCGGCAAGCTCGGGATCCAGGGACCGCTCTGGTTCCAGGACCCGTCGTGGGCGAAGCCGTCGCTCGTCGTGCTCGGGCTCTGGGGCGTCGGCAACACGATGGTGATCTTCCTCGCCGCGGTGCTCGACGTGCCGCGCCACCTCTACGAGTCCGCCGAGCTCGACGGCGCCGGCCCGCTGCAGCGTTTGCGCTGGGTGACGCTGCCGTCGATCAGCCCGGTGATCCTGTTCGCCGTCGTGCTCGGCGTGATCCAGGGACTTCAGTACTTCACGCAGGCCTACGTCGCGGCAAACGTCGCCTCCGGACAGGCGTCGCAGGCGGCCGACGTGACTGCGGCGAGCCTCGGCTACCCGCAGGACTCGACGCTCTTCTATCCAGTGCTGTTCTACCAGCACGGGTTCACGGACTTCCAGATGGGCTACGCGTCGGCGATGGCGATGCTGCTGCTCGTCGTCTCCTTCGCCGTGACGCTCGTGATCGTCGTCAACTCGCGCCGCTGGGTGCACTCCGTCGCGGCGGTGCGATGACCACCGCCGACTTCAGAGTCCCCTTCGTCCGCCGCCGGTTGCCGGCGAGCGTTCGCCGCAGGCGCTTCCTGCTCGCGGTCGCGAACCACAGTCTGCTGATCGCCGCGGCGGTCGCCTTCCTCGCTCCGTTCCTCTTCATCACCCTCACCGCCCTGATGACGAACGGGCAGGCGCTCTCGGCGCGACTCTGGCCGCATCCGTTCGCCTGGCACAACTTCGTCGACGTGTTCACCACGGCGCCGCTCTGGCGCTGGACGCTCAACACTCTCCAGTACTCGGTGCTGGCCACGCTCGGCGTGGTGATCTCGAGCGTGCCCGTCGCGTACGCGCTCGCCCGGTTGCAGTGGCGCGGCCGCACCGCCGCCTTCATGGTCGTGCTGGTCGCGTTGATGCTGCCGCCGCAGGTGTCGGTCGTACCGCTCTACGTGATGTGGGCGAAGCTGCACCTCGTCGGAACGCTGTGGCCCGTGATCATCCCGAACTGGTTCGGCGATGCGTTCTCGATCTTCCTGCTGCGCCAGTTCTTCCTGACGATTCCCGAGGAATACCTCGATGCAGCGCGCGTCGACGGCTGCGGGGAGCTGCGCATCCTCGGCACCGTGGTCGTACGGCTCGCGAAGCCGGCGATTGCCGCGGTCGCGCTCTTTTCGTTTCTCTACACGTTCAACGACTTCTTCCTCCCGCTGCTGTACACGGGCGAGGCCCCGCAGCACTGGGTGCTGTCGATCGGCCTCTCCGAGTTCCGCTCGCTGCACCAGGTCCAGTGGAACTTGACCATGGCCGCGACGCTGCTCGTGATGGCGCCGGTGATCGTCCTCTTCTTCCTCGCGCAGAAGGCCTTCGTCGAGGGCGTCACGCTGACGGGGGTAAAAGGATGAAGCTCGCCGTGATCGGCGCCGGCTCGACCTACACGCCCGAGCTCGTCTCGCACCTCTCGCGTCTCGACGTGGACGAGCTCGCCCTGCACGACGTCGACGCCGAGCGGCTCGAGATCGTGGGCGCGCTCGCGGGACGAATGCTCGAGCGCGAGGGGTTCGCGGGCGGCGTTCTCCGCACGACTGATCTCGACGCCGCCCTCGACGGCGCGGCGTTCGTGCTCGTGCAGATCCGCGTGGGCGGGCAGCAGGCGCGGCTGCGCGACGAGACCGTGCCGCTGCGCTGCGGATGCATCGGCCAGGAGACGACCGGCGCCGGCGGCTTCGCCAAGGCGATGCGGACCGTGCCCGTGGTGCTCGAGCTCGCGGAGCGCGTGGTCGAACGCGCCGAGCCGGACGCGTGGATCGTGGACTTCACGAATCCCGTCGGCATCGTCACGCGCGCACTGCTCGACGCCGGGCACCGAGCCGTCGGCCTCTGCAACGTGGCGATCACGTTCCAACGCCTGTTCGCGCGCCGGCTCGACGTGGCTCCGGCGCGCGTCCTCGTCGACCAGGTCGGTCTGAATCACCTGACCTGGATCCGCGCCGTCCAGCTCGACGGCCGGGACGTCCTGCCCGAGCTGCTGGCCGAGCACGGGGACGAGATCGCCGCGGAGATCGAGCTGCCGCGCAGCGTCCTCGACGACCTCGGTGCGATTCCGTCCTATTACCTGCACTACTTCTACGCCCACGACCGGGTTCTCGCCGAGCAGCAGGACGGCGTGCCGCGGGCGCAGACTGTCGCGGAGATCGAGCGCGAGCTGCTCCAGATGTACCGCGACCCGAATCTGACCGAGAAGCCCGCGTTGCTCGAGCAGAGGGGTGGCGCTTTTTACAGCGAGGCCGCGGTGGGGCTGGTCGAGTCGCTGACCTCGGACGACGGCGCGATCCACATCGTCGACACGCGCAACGCGGGAACCCTGGCCGGTCTTGCCGATGACGACGTCGTGGAGGTCCCGGCTCGCGTGACGAGCAAGGGCGCGGTTCCGATCCCGCAGGCGCCGCTCGCACCGGAGCTGCTCGGGCTCGTGCAGCACGTCGCCGCCTATGAGCGGCTCGCTGCGGAGGCCGCCGTGACGCGCGACACCGTGACGGCGCGGAAGGCGCTGCTCGCGCACCCGCTGATCGGCCAGGTCGAGCTGGTCGACGGGCTGCTCGACGCGCTCATCGAGGAGGCTGTGCGATGAGCGGGCTGATCCTCGCCGTCGACGGCGGCAACGCGAAGACGGATCTGGCGCTCGTCGCGACTGACGGACGCGTGCATGCGTTCGTGCGCGGCCCCGGTAGCTCGCCGCACGAGCACGGTGTGGACGGCGCGCTCGACCGGATCGAGGCCCTGCTGATCGAGGCCGGCGCCGACGGGCCGGTCGCATATGCCGAGCTGCTGCTCGCCGGGGTCGACTTTCCGTCCGAGGTGGAAACGGTGCAAACGCGCGCGCGGGAGCGCGGCTGGGCCGACCGCGTCGAGGTCGCGAACGACACGTTCGCGGTCCTGCGCGCAGGAACCGACCGCGGCTGGGGAATCGCGCTGGTCTGCGGTGCCGGCATCAACTGCCTCGGCATCGGCCCCGACGGGCGGCAGGCTCGCTTCCCCGCGCTCGGCCCGATCACCGGCGACTGGGGCGGCGGCCAGGACGTCGGGCTCGCGGCGGTCTTTGCGGCCGCGCGGAGCGAGGACGGGCGCGGTCCGCGCACCGCACTCGAGCAGGCGGTGCCCGCGCACTTCGGTGTCGCGACGCCGCTCGAGCTCGCGGAGGCCGTACACACGGGAGCGATCTCGCAGCGGCGGTTCGTCGAGCTCGCGCCGATCGTGCTCGCCGAAGCGGCCGACGACGCAGTCGCCGCAGAGATCGTCGATCGGCTTGCCGAAGAGGTCGTCACGCTGGTGCGCGTGGCGCTCGAGCGGATCGGCCCGGTCAACGACGCCGACATCGTGCTCGGCGGCGGGCTGATGCAGGCGCGTGACGCACGCCTGCTCGCCGCGATCGAGGGTGGGCTCGGCGAGCTCGGCATCCTTCACTCACTGACCGTCGTGGACGCGCCGCCCGTCGTGGGCGCGGCGCTCCGCGCGCTCGACACGCTCGGCGCCGCACCCCAGGCGTACGCACGGCTGCGGAGCGAGCTGGCCGCATACGACCAGCTCGCGGAGGTGGCCCATGGCTGACGTTCGCTTCGATCACGCGTCGCGCATCTACCCCGGCACGGACGTGCCCGCGGTGAACGCACTCGACCTCCACGTCGAGGACGGCGAGCTGCTCGTGCTCGTCGGCCCCTCCGGCTCCGGCAAGACGACCGCGCTGCGGATGCTCGCCGGCCTCGAGGAGGTCGACGGGGGCGCCGTGCTGATCGGCGGGCGCGACGTCACCGACATCGCCCCGAAGAACCGCGACGTCGCGATGGTCTTCCAGAGCTACGCGCTCTACCCGTACCTGACCGTCGCCGCCAACATGGCCTTCCCGCTCAAGATCGCGCGCGTCGGCAAGAAGGAGCGCGAGCAGCGCGTGCGCGACGTCGCCGACCTGCTCGAGCTGACCGAGTACCTCGAGCGCAAGCCCGGCCAGCTCTCGGGCGGCCAGCGCCAGCGCGTCGCGATGGGCCGCGCGATCGTCCGCGAGCCCAGCGTCTTCCTGATGGACGAGCCGCTCTCGAACCTCGACGCGAAGTTGCGCGTCCAGATGCGCGCCGACATCGCGGCGCTGCAGTCGCGCCTGGGCGTGACCATGCTCTACGTCACGCACGACCAATCGGAGGCGATGACTCTCGGCCACCGGGTCGCGGTGATGAAGGACGGCTACCTCCAGCAGTGTGAGAAGCCGCGCGCGCTCTACGAGCGGCCCGTGAACACGTTCGTCGCCGGCTTCATCGGCTCGCCCGCGATGAACCTGTGCACGGTGCCGACCGGCTCGAACGAGAGCATCTCGCTCGGCGGCGTCAAGGTGCCGCTGCCGGCGTCCGCGGCGGGCCTCGAGCGCGTCGTGCTCGGCTTCCGGCCCGAGGGCCTCGAGCTGGCGGGGGAGGGGATCCCCGCAGAGGTCGAGGTCGTCGAGGAACTCGGTGCCGACGCCTACGTCTTCTGCGCCTCCGAGGTCGCCGGCGAGTCGATCAAGCTCGTCGCCCGCTGCGAGTACAAGGTCGCGCCTGCGCGCGGCGAGCGCGTCGCGCTGCGCCCCCGCGAAGGCGCGGCGCACGTGTTCGACGCCGGGACCGGCGCCCGGCTTCCGGACCTGGATGTTTGATGCGGTCGAGCCGCGCCATCACGGTCGTCGGCTGTCACGCCGGTGGGGAGGTCGGGAACGTCGTCGTCGGCGGCGTCCTGCCGCCGCCGGGCGCAACGGTCTTCGAGCAGATGCAGGCGCTGCGTGCCGACGACTCGCTGCGCCGCCTGCTGCTCCGCGAGCCGCGAGGGAGCGTCGCAGTGCACGCGAACCTGATCGTCCCGTCGCAGCGGCCGGATTGCGACGCGGGCTACATCATCATGGAGCCGACCGAGTATCCGGCGATGTCGGGCTCGAACACGATGTGCGTCGCGACGGTGCTGCTCGAGACCGGCATGGTCGAGATGCGCGAGCCCGAGACGACGCTCCGCCTGGAAGCGCCGGCAGGCGTCGTCGAGGTGCGGGCCGCGTGCCGTGACGGACGCTGCGAGAGCGTCGAGCTCACGAACGTCCCCTGCTTCGCCGACCGGATCGACGCAGCGCTCGAAGTCGACGGGCTCGGCACGCTCACGGTCGACGTCGCGTTCGGCGGCATGTGGTACGCGATCGCCGACGCGTCCGCGCTCGGGTTCGCACTCGAGCCGTCGGAGGCCCGCGAGCTCTGCGTCGCCGGCGAGCGCATCCGTCTGGCCGCGCGCGAGCAGCTCCCGTGCGCGCATCCGGAGAACCCGGACATCGCGGGCGTGAGCATCGTGCAGATCGCCGAGCCGTGGCGCGGGGTGGGGGCCGTGTCGAAGAACGCGGTGGTCGTCGCGCCGGGCCGCCTCGACCGCTCGGCGACGGGCACGGGCCTGTCGGCGCGGATGGCGGCGTTGCACGCGCGCGGTTCGATGCACGTGGGCGACGCGATGACGCACGCGTCCGTGATCGGCACGACCTTCGACGGCCGGATCGTCGCCGAGACGAGTATGGGCGGCCGTTCCGCGATCGTTCCGGCGATCCGCGGCAGCGCCTGGATCACGGGCATCACCGAGGTCCTGGTCGACCCGGACGACCCGTTCCCTCAGGGTTATCTGCTCCCGGATACGTGGCCCGGCGCAGACACCCAGTAATCCGTCGCGAATAGCCTGAGCAGCATGCGCAGCCGGGCATCGTTTCTCGTGCGGCCCCGCGGATCGAATCGGCGTTTCGACCTCGGCGAGGCCATCATGGCTCTCCGTGTTCCCTCGTATCGCGCGTGGTTTCTCAGCCAGGTTGTTTCCACGTCCGGGACTCTCGCCCAGACGGTTGGTGTGGCCTGGCTCGTCCTGCAACTGGGCGGCAACGCGATCGACCTCGGTCTCGTCTCGGCGGCGATGTTCGCCCCAGTGCTCCTCGGCGGGGTCTGGGCAGGGTCGTTGGCCGACCGTGTCGACCGGCGCCGATTGTTGCTCACGACGCAGCTGCTCTTCCTGCTCGTCGCGGTCTGTCTCGTTGTGGTCACCGTCACAGACGTCGCGCGGCTCTGGATCCTGTTCGCGCTCTCGTTCGCAGGCGGCTGTGTTCTAGCCATTGACGGGCCGGCGCGCCAGGTCTACGTGCTCGATCTCGTCGGTACCGAGCGAGCCGCGAGCGCTGTCGGCTTGTACGAAGTCGTCCAGAACGTGTCGCGCGTGCTCGGGCCCGCGGTCGGAGGGGTGCTCCTCGCTACGAGCGGCGTCTCTGCCTGCTTCATCGCCAACGCCGCATCGTTCCTGCCCGCCATCGCCGCCCTCGTCTTCTATCGACCCCTCGCCAAGCTCGACCGAGCCACGCCAAGGTCCAAGCGGGGGCACGTCAGAGCGGGCCTTCGCTATGTGCGGCGTGCGCCCGCGATCCGGGCAACGATGCTGATGGCGGTCGCTTCCGGGATGATCTTCAACGCCGGCGTGACCCTGCCCCTCGTCGCGACTCGGGTCTTCCACCTCGGCCCGAGCGGCTTCGGCGCAATGTTCGCGACCTTCGGAGTCGGCGCCGTCGGCGGCGCGGTGCTTGCTGCCGGTGGCGGCTCGTGGCCGACCGGTCGCCGCGTGCGGCTGCTCGCGCTTCTTACAGGCACGGACGTCGTCCTGACCGGATTCGCACCCGACGTAGCCATCGCCTTCTTCGGGCTGGCGCTTGCAGGCCTGCTCTCGATCTGGTTCATCGCGCTCGCGAACACCCTTGTGCAGGTGCGAACCGCGCCCGCGCTGAGGGGGCGGGTGATGGGCATCTGGACGATGGCCCTACCGGGCATGAACCCCATCACCGGGCTCCTCGCCGGTGTCACCGCTCAAGCAGTCGGCCCGCGCGAGGGGTTCGCCCTCGGCGGCGTCGCTCTGGCCCTGACGGCCGCGCTCGGCTGGGGCGCGCTCACAGACGGCGACCGCATGTCCACGAACGCCCCGTCCTGAGGACTCGGGGTCGGACCCTCGGACGCGTTCGCAGACGTAACCCATCGCCGCAGCGGGTCGCCGGTTTCGTCGCGGAGCGGAACTCGTTCCGCGCAGCCCAGTCCCAGGATCTTCAACAACGAGGGGTGGGAGTCCGACCAGAAGGTGTAGGACCCCCACGGCTGCCGAATCAGGGCCGCTCGAGCACTTCCCGGACGATGCGCTCGGGCCCGGGCAAGAACGCGTCCTCGAGCGGTGGGCTGTAGGGGATCGGCGTGTTGGGCGTGGTGATGCGCCAAGCGTCGTCGAGGTCGCCGAGGCCATGTTCCGTGACGAGCGCGAGCACCTCGCCGGCCCAGCCGCCGGTGAGGGGACCTTCCTCGACGACCGCGATCCGGTTGGTTTTGACGACTGAGGCGAGCACCGTGTCGAGGTCGAGTGGGCGCAGGGTGCGCAGGTCGATCACCTCCGCCGAGACGCCCTGCTCGGCCAGGCGGTCGGCCGCCTCGAGACAGTCGTGGACGCCCTTCATTGCGCTGACGAGCGTGACGTCTTTCCCATCGCGCACGACCTGCGCTCGTCCGAGCTCGACGAGATCGCCGTTCATCTGGCCCTTGAGGGAGTAGAGCCGCTTGTGCTCGAGGAAGACGACCGGGTTCTCGTCGCGGATCGCGGCCTTGAGCAGTCCCTTCGCGTCTGCCGGCGTCGCAGGCGCGACGATCTTGAGGCCGGTGATTCCCATCAGCCACGACGCAGGCATCTGGGAGTGGATTGCGCCGAAGCGCCCGCCGGCACCGACGACCGACCGGATCACGAGCGGGCAGCTCTGGCCGCCACCGGTCAGGAACCAGTACTTCGTCGCCTGGTTGATGAGCACGTCCATCGAGAGCGCGAGGAAGTCGCCGAACATCACTTCGAGCACGGGTCGCAGCCCCGTGATCGCAGCGCCGTAGGCGGCCCCGGTCATCGCGAGCTCGGAGATCGGCGTGTCGAAGACGCGAGCTGGCCCGTACTTCTCGAAGAGGCCCGGCGTGACCGCGAACACGCCGCCTGCCACGGCGACGTCCTCGCCGAAGAAGATCACCCGCTCGTCGCGCTCCAATTCCTCGTCGAGTGCTTCGCGCAGCGCATCCCGAAACTCGATCTCGGCCATATTCCCCCTCCCTCAGTCGACCACGAGCAGGGTCGGATGCTCGAGCAGCGCCCGCAGCCGCTGCAGGAACTTGGCAGCCTCGGCGCCGTACACGAGACGGTGATCGCACGACAGCGCGACCTCCATGGTCAGCTGAGCAGCGAGCTGCCCGTCCTCGCCGACGACCGGGCGCTGCGCCACCTCGCCCACCGAAAGAATGGCCGCCTGGGGATGGTTGATGACCGCGTGAAACCGGCGCACACCGAACATACCGAGGTTCGAGACCGTGAACGTCCCGTCGGCCAGTTCCTCCGCGGTCAGCGATCGAGCTCGCGCCCGCTCGGCGAGGCGCCGCGACTCGCCGGCGATCTCGAAGACCGACTTCCGTTCCGCGTCGAAAACGGTCGGCACGATCAGCGCGTCGTCGGTGGCGACCGCGATCCCGACGTTGATCCGCCCGAAGCGCAGGGCTTTCCCGTCCCCGTAGCTCGCGTTCAGCGCCGGGAACTCGCATAGCGCGAGCGCGGCGGCGCGCACGACGAGATCGTTGTACGACGGCAGCGGTTCGGAGCCGCCCGAGCGCAGGTCTTCTCGAAGCCGCGACGCGGCGTCCATCAGGATTTCGCACTCGAGCGTGAACTCCGGGATCGACGACCGCGACTCCGACATCCGCTGCGCGATCGTGCGTTGCGTCGCCGTGTGCGGAACCTCGACAACCGCACCGCGGCCGCCGTGGGCCGGCGGCTCGGACGCGCCGTCTCCCGCGGCGGCGCGGACGTCCGACCCGACGATCCTCCCGCCGGGCCCCGTGCCGTGCAGCGACCCGATTGGAACGCCGAGCTGGGCCGCGAGCCGACGCGCGATCGGCGTCGCGCGCGGTCGCGTCGATGTCGTCTCCGCGGCGGCCCTGGCAGGCTGGGAAGCCGGCGCCTCCTCGCGCAACCGGAGCGTCGCGATCGTCGCGCCGAGCAGCGCGGTGCCGCCGTCGTCGACGAGGATCTCCTCGAGTACTCCGGCCGCCTCGGCCTCGTAGACCACGGTCGCTTTGTCCGTCTCGACCTCCACGAGCGGCTCGCCGCGCTTCACCGCCTCGCCCGGCCGTTTCAGCCACGCGAGCACCGTCGCCTCCTCCATCGAGTCCGAGAGCTTCGGCATCCCGATCTCGACGACCCGCTCGCTCACCTCGGCACCCATCGTCAGCCTCCGGCAAACTCGGGAAGGGAGACGGCTGCAGGGAACGGCGCAGCGAGCGCCGCCGCCTCGATCCGGTCGAGCTCCGCGTCGACCTCGGAAGCGACCCGCTCGACCTCAGTCGGGTCGACCCCGAGCTCGTCGCGCAGCATCGTCGCGGCGACGATGAGCGGGTCGCGTTCCTTCCAGCGGTCGAACTCGCCAGCGGGGCGGTACTTACCGGGGTCGCTGCGCGAATGGCCGACGAAGCGATACGTGCGGGCCTCGACGAACTCGGGCCCCTCTCCGCGGCGCACGCGCGCGACCACCTCTGCGGCGGCCGTGCGCACGGCGCGCACGTCCATCCCGTCGATCTGCGTCGTGTGCAGCTCCATCGCGGCGGCGCGCGGCACGATTCCGCCGGGCGTGACGGCCTCGAAAGGGGTGTACTCGCCGTAGCCGTTGTTCTCGCAGACGAACACGACCGGCAGCGCGAGCACCTTCGCGAAGTTCAGGCACTCGAAGAAGTAAGCCTGGTTCGTCGCGCCGTCCCCGAAGTACGCGACGGCGATCGAACCGCTGCCGCGCAAGGAGAGCGCGGCGCCGGTCGCCGCAGCGATGCTGCCGCCGACGATGCCGTAACACCCGAGCACGCCGTGATCGGGATCGACGATGTTCATCGAGCCCGAGCGCCCGCCGTTCACGCCGGTCTTGCGGCCGAGGAGCTCGGCCAGGAGCCCCTCCGGATCGGTCCCCATCGCCAGCAGATGTCCGTGTCCGCGGTACGTGCACGCCACGCGGTCTCCGTCGCGAAGAACGCCGGCGAACCCGACCGCAACGGCCTCCTGGCCCGAGTAGAGGTGCGTCGTCCCGTACACCTCGCCGCGGAGGAACAGGCTCTGCACTCGATCCTCGATCCCGCGGATCAGGAGCATCCGGCGGTAGAGATCGAGCGCAACCGCCGCGTCCGTCTCCTGCGGATTGAGTCGTGCGGTCTCCACGCTCAGCCGCTCCGTCTCGTCCACGCGTCCAGTCCGACCGCCGCGATCGCGTTGATTTCGGCACGCCTCACGTCTTCGGCACCCACGGCACGTCTCGTTTCTAGACAGCCGACGCCCGGATGTCAAGCAATACAGAACAGTCTGTTGCGTGGCTCTCGGGGTTGAACGGCTGCCTCTTGCCACTTTCAGCGCTTCGGACCGGTTGTTTCCGTCGCTGTCGTTCAGTTAAGATGAACGTCCATGCGAACCGGAGGTGACGACGTGTCAGAAACGATCCGCCGTGTCAGCGACCATCCGATGAAGACGAGCTTCGAGGCGACGCCAAGGGACTCGGCCCTGCGCTCGGAGGACGGCTGGGTCGACATGGACGTGCGCTGGCTGCTCACGCGCGAAACCGTCGGCGCGGAGCATTCGGTCTTCGGGATCACCGTCTTTCCCCCAGGGTCGAAGCACGACATCCATCGACACCCGAACGCGGAGGAGTTCGAATACCTCGTCTCCGGGCACGGAATCGCACGCGTCGGCGATGCGGACGTCGAACTCGGGCCCGGCGAGGTCGTCTTCGTACCGAAGAACGACTACCACGGGTTCGAGAACACGGGCGACGAACCGGTGTTCATGATCTGGGGATACGGTGGCGCCGCGAGCCTCGACGAGGCCGGATACATCCGATACGTCGACGACCACCCGGCCTGAGCCGGGGCGAGGCCCTACAAGGCGGGGGTGACGAGGATCTTGCCGGCCGCGCGCCGTTCGGCGAGCGGGCGCAGGCCGTCCTCGACCAGCGCGTCAAGCGAGATCCGCGGACCCACCGTTACGGCTGCCACGTCGCTACCCGCAAGCACCTCGAGGGCGGCAGGAATGTCGGAGTCGCAGACATGTGCGACCGTCGTGAAGATGTCGATCTCACGCAGGATCATCGGAGTGAGGTTGATCGCCCGAGGCTCGCCGTGCAAGCCGACGAGGAGCACCCGGCCCCCGCGCCGTGCGCCGGCAATCGCCGCGGCCGGTGCGTGAGGCGCGCCGCTGGCCTCGATGACGATGTCGAATCCGACACCGCCGCTCAGCTCGAGCAGCAAGTCGGAGAGGTCGCGGCCGGTGGCATCCACAGTCTCGCTCGCACCGAGGGCAGACGCCGTCGCCAGCCGGTCGGCGTCGATGTCGACCGCGACGACGCGTCCTTCCACCGCGCGCCGTGACGCGCCCGCGATGATGAAGGAGCCGATCCCGCCGGCGCCGATGACCGCGACCGTCTCGTCCGGGGCCTGCGCAACGCGCGAGAGGGCATGGAGCGCGACGGCGAGCGGCTGCGTCATCGCAGCGGCGTCGTCGCCGCACGCGTCGGGAACGAGACGGCAGATCGAGGCGGGCGACGTGACGTACTCGGCGAGCCCTCCGTCGACCTGAAGGCCGAGCGTGCGGTATTCGGCGCACAGGTTGGTACGGCGGCGAACACACCAGTAGCAATGACCGCACGAGATGCCTGCACCCGAGACGACGCGGTCACCGACGCGCACGTCTGTGACCCCCGCGCCGAGCGCGACGACACGTCCGACGAACTCGTGCCCGAGCACGACGCCCGGGCGACAGAGGATCGGGCCGTGATCCCATTCGGACGCGTCCGTGCCGCAGATCGCTGCACGGATCACTTCGAGCACGACCTCACCTGCAGCAGGAGCTCGGGGGTCCGGAACGTTCTCGATCCGGACGTCGCGCGGCCCGTGGAAAACCGCCGCTCTCACGGGCTCAGCACTCGATCTGGACCTTGACGTTGCGACTCGTGTCGCGCGCCGCGTCGAGCGCCGCGGCGCCTTCGCCGAGCGGGAAGGTGGCGGTCAGGAGCGGCGTGGGGTCGACGCCGCTCGTCGCCATGAAGCGGATCGTGCGCGGCCACAGCCCGGCCGAGCCGATGATCCCGCGCACCTGGAGCGCCTTCGACTGCACGAGCCCGATCTCGACGGCCGCGGTACCGCCGACGTCGATGCCGACGAACACGACGCGTGCGCCGAGCGCAGCGATCGGGAACGCGCTCGCCATCGCCGCCGGAACGCCGGCGGCCTCGATCACGACGTCGAACCCGCGCCCGCTCGTCGCCTCCGCCGCCTGCTCGGACAGATCACCTGCCGTCGGGTCGATCGCGTGCCTCGCCCCGATCTCGAGCCCGAGCGCGCGGCGATGCGCCTGAGGTTCGATCAGCGTCACCGAGCCGCCCATCGTGGCCACCGCCAGCGTGCAAAGAAGGCCGATCGGCCCGCCGCCGATCACCGCGACGTCGTCGCTCGCGTCGATCCCCCCGGCGGCGACGGTCGCGTTGTACGCAACCGAGAAAGGCTCGACGAACGCGCCCTGGCTGAACGAGAGCTCGTCGGGAATACGGTGCAGCCACGACGCCTTGGCGACGAAGTATTCGGCGTCTGCGCCGCTGATCGAGAATCCGAAGTGGTCGTCGCCGTTGTTGACGACACATTCGCCCACGACGCGGTCGCCTGCGCGAAGCGTGGTGACGGCGCTGCCCACCTCTGCGACCTCGCCCGACCATTCGTGGCCGGGAATGATCGGATACGAGATCGGGATGATGTAGCGGCCCTCGTAGAGCTCGAAGTCCGAGTGGCAGATGCCGACGTTCCGCGAGCGCACGAGCACCTCGTCCGCCGCAATCGTCGGAATGTCGAGCTCCCGGACCACGGCACGCCGCGGTTCCTCGAAGACCAGCGCTTTCATCCCGGATCCCTCCTCATTGATCGACCATGACCTTGATCTCGTCCGCCGCGCCTGACGCGAGGCGAGCAAACGCATCGGGCGCGCCGTCCAATGTGACGCTGCTCGTGACCACCCGCTCGACGGGCAAGCTGCCGGCAGCGATCTGCGCCGCGATCCGGTCGAAGTCGTACACCCAGTAGCACCATGTTCCGACGATCGTCAGGTCGTTGAGCGACCACAGCATCGGCTCGACGGACGCCTCGCCGACGAACAGTCCCGTCTGCGCGAGCGTGCCGCGCCGGCGAAGCGAGCGTACGGCTGACGTGAAGCCGTTCGGATGTCCCGAGCATTCGATCGCGACGTCGACACCAAGCCCGTTCGTCTCCTCGTGAAGGAGCTCCGGGACGTCTACGGAGGTCGGGTCGAGGACCGTGGCGACCCCGAGCGTCTCGGCCCGCGCGCGCCGCGCGGCGTTCGGCTCCGAGACGTAGACGGTAGAGGCTCCGGCGGAGTGCGCGCAGAGCGCGGCGAGCGCACCGATCGGCCCCGCCCCCGTCACCAGCACACGGTCGCCCGGCGCCACGCCCGCTCGTTCGACGCCGTACGCCGCGACGGCCGTCGGCTCGATGAGCGCCCCTTGCCGGTAGTCGACCGACTCCGGGAGGCGGACGACCTGGTACTCCGCGACCGTCGCGAGCTCCGCCATTCCTCCCCAGGCGTGCGAGAGCCCGACGCAGGCCATGGTCGCGCAGAGATGTTGGAGCCCGCGCCGGCAGTATGCGCAGTGTGCGCAGTACGTGAGCGGCATGATCGCGACGCGGTCGCCTTCCACGACACTCGTCACACCAGGCCCGACCGCAACGACGTCACCCGCGAACTCGTGGCCGAGGATCTGCGGATTCTGCGCGCCGGTCAGCGGATGCGGCTCCACGGGGGTCACGATCGGCCCGGCGATGTACTCGTGTAGGTCGGTGCCGCAGATCCCGCAGGTGACCACCTGGACGAGCACCTCGCCTGCGCCGGGGGCGGGCGGCTCCGAGACCTCCTCGATCCGGAGGTCGTAAGCGGCATGGAAGCGAAGCGCCCGCAACGGACTACGCCCCGCTCACGGCACGATTCGCTCGGCCCGGAGGCGCGAGAAGAGGTCGGTGAACGAAGACTCGGTGTCGCGGACACCCAGAAAGCCGAGCCGCCTGCTCCGTCCCATGTCGGTGAACGTCTCGACGGTGCGGCCGAGATCGGCGTCCGTGTGCCACCACGACGCGAGTTTCTCGACCTTCAGGTCGCGAAGTTCGTGACGGCGGACGATGTCCGGCCAGATCTTCTCCGCATCGGCCATCTGCCGCTCGAGCGGCGCCGGCTCCCCGTCGAAGGGGACGGGCTCGACGTCGAGCGCGGCCGCGAGCCGCGGCCACAAACGCCGCCAGCGGAAGACGTCGCCGTTGACGATGTTGAGCGCCTGGTTCGCGGCGGCCGGCGTGGTCGCTGCCCAGACGAGGTGGTCGGCGAGGAGGCCTGCGTCGGTGACGTCGGTGACCGCCTCCCACTGCTCCTGCGAGCCCGGGTACTGGAACCCTCGGCCCGTCTCGCGGCAGATCGCCCCGTACACCGCCAGAGTCACACCCATGTTCATCGCGTTGCCGAGAGCCCAGCCGATCAACGTGTGGGGCCGGTGTACCGTCCAGGTGAATCCGTCGCGCTCGGCGGCGGCGAAGAGGATGTCCTCCTGGACGTAGTAGAAGTTCTCGTAGGGCAGCCGCGCCTGCTCTTCGGAAAACGGCGTGTCGGGCTGCACCTTCGCGTACGCCTCGAACGGTCCGAGGTAGTGCTTCAGCCCGGTGACGAGCGCGACATGGCGCACCGACCCTTCGGCGGCGGTCGCGTCGAGGAGGTTCTGGAGCATGCGCCCGTTGACCTCGCAGTTCTCCGCCTCGGTCGAGCAGCGCGACCAAGTCGTATAGAAGACGTGCGTGGGTGCGGTGCCGCGCACGGCGGCGGCGACCGCGTCGGCGTCCTCCAGGTCTGCGACGAGCGGGGTGATGCGACCGTCGATGTCCTGCGGCCGACGGCAGAGTCCCGCGACGTCCCAACCGTCGTCGAGTAGCCGTTGGGCGAGGTTCCCTCCGCTGATGCCCGTGACGCCGACAACGAGTGCGCGCCCACGGGACCCGACGTCGCGGGTCATGGCTTGCCCTTGGCGGCCGGAGCTCCGTCCTGTCGTATCGGACGCGTCGTCTTCACCCGTCGGGCCGCCGGCTTGCTCGCAGTCTCGGGCGTCTCCTGCGGCTCTGCGCCGCGGCGTCCGCGGACGACCCAGACCGCACGCGCGGTTTCGGCTCCCTCGTTGCTGAGACGGTGCGGCGTGGACGACGGGAAGGTGATCGAGTCCCCGGGTTCGAGGATGAACTCGTCGAACCCGACGACGACCCGGAGCGTGCCCGTCAGGACGTACCCGAATTCGTGGCCGTTGTGGCGCACGAAAGAGTCGTCCGGGCTGGATGCGCCACCCGGCGCATAGGTGGCCTCGAGGAACTCGACGTCTTCGTCCGCCCAGAACATGAGCCGCTCCCACTTCACGCCCGAGTTGAGCGCGATCGCCGGCCGCTCCACGGCCCGCTGGACCGCGAGCCCGGGCTCCGTTATGGCACGAGTGGAGTCCGGCGCCGACGGCTCACCCCCGCCCCTCGACCGGAAGGCCTCGTCGAAGAGCACCTCGTCCACGGTGACGCCGAACTCCGACGCCAACGCGTACAGCGTCCGGACGGACGGGCGCATCTTGCCCGTCTCGATCTGAGAGATCGAGCTCGGCGAGAGATCGAGCCGGCGGGCGAGCTGGCGCAGGCCGACACCTTGACGGAGACGGATCGCCCGTAACCGCGGCC
The DNA here is from genome assembly GCA_036564885.1 of Gaiellaceae bacterium. Lineage (GTDB taxonomy): Bacteria > Actinomycetota > Thermoleophilia > Gaiellales > Gaiellaceae > Palsa-739. Next base: position 19,876 of record DATCOE010000123.1, read on the forward strand.
CGAGTTTGGCCGACGCGTCGGGGATGCTGGCTGCTACGGGTTTCTCCCTCATCCGTCGTCGTAACCTATGCGCTCGCGGGCGCGCGGGTCGCCCCTCGACGGACCTGGCTGTAGAGGATCGCCCCGGCGACGATCAAGAGCCCCTGGAAGAGGTACTGCCAACTCTGACTGAGGCCGAGGAACACCGTGGCATTCAGAACCTGAACGCTGAGCCCGGCCCCCATCAGCGTGCCGATGAACGTGCCTCGCCCGCCGAGCAGGCTCGTCCCGCCGAGGACGACCGCGGTGATGGACGTCAGGGTGTATCCCGTACCTTGTCCCGGGTCGCCGACGCCGAGCTGAGCCAGCAGGACGACCGCGCCGAGGAGCGTGAGGACCGAGGCGCCGACGTAGCCGAGGAGCGCCGTCTTGTTGACCGGCACCCCGACCCGCCGCGCCGACTCCTCATCCGAGCCGACCGCGCGCAGCCGCATGCCGAACCGCGACTTTCGGAGCCCGAGCTCGAGGCCGAACGCACACAGAACGAACACGATGAAAGCGATCGGCACCGGCCCGACCTTCGTGGAAATGGCCCTGGTCACCGAGGCGGCGATGTATCCGTCGGGTGCAGAGCGGAGCGTGTAAGCCAAGCCACCCAGGCCGATGTACGTGACGAGTGTCGCGGCAACAGGGGTGAATTTCGCGAAGCGGATGAGGGCGCCGTTGAGCAGGCCGATCCCAACAGCGCTCGCGAGCATGAGAACGAACCCGAGCACCCAGGCCGCGGGGGAGTGACCGTCGAGCACGAAGAACGACGCCACGACGACGAGGAAGCCGGCGAGTGGACCGACGGAGAGATCGATCCCACCGAGCAGCAAGGCGAACGTCTGTCCCAGAGAGATGAAGCCGAGCGCCGCGCACGCGAACATGACGGAGTTGATGTTGTAACTCGAGAGGTAGCGGCTGTTGCGCGACAGGATGTAGGCCCCGAGCGCGATCATCACCACCGCGAGGATGACGACCGGCGCGTAGTCACCTTCGATGAACCGTGCGAACCGCGACACGCCGCGCGGCTTCTTTGCCGCCTGCTCCGAGGTGTGCGTGGTCGCGCTGATCGCAGCGTGGACGATCCGCTCCTCGGACACGTCGTCGCCCTCGAGCGTCGCCACAGCCTGGCCGCGAGACATCACGATCACGCAGTCGCACAGCCCCTCGAGCTCCTTGGTGTCGCTCGAGCCGACGACCACGGGCACTCCGCGGCCGGCTACTTCGCGCAGGATGCGGTAGATCTCCGCACGCGCCCCGACGTCGACCCCCTGCGTCGGCTCGTCCGCGACGAAAATCGACGGCTCGGAGAGCATCGCGCGCGCCATCACGATCTTCTGCTGGTTCCCGCCCGAGAGCGCCGAGACAGGCGCCTCGAGCGACGGCGCCTTGACGGCGAGCCCCGCCAGCTCGCGTTCGACTGCGGCCACCTCGCGCCGCCGGCTCACGAGAGGGCCTACCCTCAGCCGGTCGAGCGCCGTCAACGTGGTGTTCTCGCGCACGTTCAGGTCGATCATCAGGCCTTCGGTCAGCCGGTCGGCCGGCATATAGGCAGCGCTCTCGAGCAGACCGCGCCGTGAAAGCTCTTGCCCGGCCACGTTGACCGACCCGGTCGCCGGTCCGCGTCCAGCGAGCGCGCGCAGGAACGCGGGCTGGCCGTTGCCGACCACACCGGCGATCCCCACGATCTCCCCCTTGCGAGCAGCGAGCGAGATGTTCTCGAAGCCATGTCCGCTCAACCCTTCGACCCGCAGGAGCGGCGCCGCGTCGGTGCCGGCCGTGTGCTTCGGCGGGAAGGTGGCCCCGAGCGTGCGCCCGACGATCATGGCGAGGAGGGCGGCGTCCGAGATCTCCTTGACCGCGGAAGTCCCGCGAAGGGTGCCGTCGCGCAGGACTGTGACACGATCGGCGATTTCGCGAACCTCACCCAGCCGGTGGGTGATGTAGACGACGGCCGTCCCGTCAGCCGCGAGCTTGCGGACGAAGGTGAAGAGGAGCTCGACGGAATCCTGCGAGAGCGGCGCCGTCGGCTCGTCGAGAATCAGGAGCCGCGGCGACACGGCGAACGCTTTGGCGATCTCGAGGAGGTGGCGGCGGGCGACGCTGAGAGACGAGACGCGATCCTCGAGATGACCTTCGAAGTGCACGTCGTCGAGCAGCGAGCGCATCGCTTTCGTCGCTTCGGGATCGCGACGTCGCAGGTGCTCGACTCCGACTGCCACCCGGATGTTCTCGCCGACCGTCATGTCGGGAAGGAGCGCAGGATGTTGATGAACCATCGCGATCCCGAGGCCCTGCGCCAACGCCGGTGTGAGGCTGTCGGTCTGAGCGCCGTCGACGACGATCGTGCCGGCGTCGGCTGTCGTCGCGCCGGAGGCGATGTTCATCAACGTCGACTTACCGGCGCCGTTCTCCCCGAGGAGGGCATGCACCTCGCCCGGGAGGACATCGAACGCGACGTCCGTGAGCGCCGCGACCCCGTCGTAGTGCTTGGTGATGCCGAGCATCGACAGCGTCGGCTGTCCGGCGGTGCCGCGCTGCTTGGCCAGGATGCTGACGGTGGATTCGTTGACCACGATGAATGGGATGACGAGCGCTGCGCGCGGCGGAGTGGGCACCGCCGCGCGCAACGCGTGTGGTGTGCCTACTTCTTCACCAGCTTGGCCTGCACGGGGGCCGACAACTGCGCGGAGAGGTAGATGTCACCGGGCAGGTTGGCCTTGCATTCCACCGGATGCGGCTTACCGCTAACCGAGTTTTCGAACACAAGCGACGGGAAGTGCGTGGTCGCCGGCTTCTTGCCGCCGGTGGCGAGCGCCACGGCCCAGTCGATCGCGAGGCGTGCGTGGTCGTTTTGCGTCGACACGGTGTAGAGCTTGAACGTGGGGTTCTTGGCGTGGTTCTTCTGCCAGAAGCAGCCGAGCACGTTGCCGTCGGAGGTCGCAAGTGCCGGGATGGTCCGGCCGCTCTTGTTGAACTCGGGCAGAGCACCGACGAGCGAGGGGCCGAAGTCCGACACGATGACGTCGATCTTCGGGAACTTGGCGATGTCCGCCGAGAGGACCTTCTGTGTCAGCGCCGGGTCCCAGTTCGTCACCTCGAAAGGCTGCGCGCCGATGAACTTGTACTTGTGGGTCGGGTCGAGGATCTTGTGGATGCCCTGGTTCTCCTCGACGCCCTGGCTGTTGCCCTGGGGCCCGCTGAGCATGAGCACGTTGCCGCCCTTCGGAAGCACTTGGAGAATCCACTTGCCCCAGTTCTCTCCTGCCTGGGCGAAGGGGGTGTCGACGAAGACGTTGAAGTTGACACCGGCCTTGCCGCCGGGCGTGACGCGATAAGGCACCGTCACGACGCCGGCCTTGTAGGAGCTGGTAAGCGCGGGCAAGATCGCCTTCCCGGCGTCCGGGAAGACGACGATGGCAGTGATTCCCTTCGCGACCATGCCCTGGATGTCGGAGATCGCCTTCTGCGTGTTGCCCTGCCCGTCGGCATAGCTGAGCGAGGTCACGCTCGGGCACTTGGCCGCTTCGTCGCGTGCCGAGGCTGTCGTCACGAGACGCCAGCTGTTTCCGCCGAACCCATCCGTCAGACCGAGTGTGATCTTCTTCGGGCCACACCACGAGGGCACTCCAGACGTCCTCGCGGACGACGCCGCTGCGGCGAATAAGACGACGCCGCTGACAAGCGCAAGAGCAATTAGCGCGCCATATCTCCTCTTGATCATCGTACGTGTCCTTCCTTTCGGCTCGATGAACTTCCACGCCCTGGACAACACGACTTGTTAGGTGGGTGCGAGGCTTGTCGGGCGACGCCCCAGGAAGCGACGCGCAAGGCTGCCCCAGTTGACGGTGTAGAGCGCGACGCCCACCCCGAGCGCCGCGGCCTGGACGAGCGTGCGGGTGGCGTACGACACGCCGAGCGCGAGCACGAACTGGTCGAGCTGCGACAAGAAGAGAGCCGCGATTGCGGTCGCAACGAGGTTGCCGCGACCGCCGAGCAGCGAGGTGCCCCCGAGCACGACGGCTGCAACCGTCGGCAGAAGGTAGTTGTTCCCCTCGTAGGCCGTCGGCTGGTTGACGATGCCTGCGTGGAGCACGGCTGCGAGGCAGTAAAGGATCTGAGCCCACACGTACGCTCCGGTCCGATGACGCTTCACCCGGATCCCTGCCGTAAAGGCTGAGATCGGGTTCGCGCCGACGCCTTCGAAGCGACGGCCCGGCGGTGTCAGCTTGACCACCGCCGTGACGACGGCTGTGGTGACGACGGCGAAGTAGACCGGAGCCGGGATGCCGAGCCAGAGCCCGCCGCCGATGTTCGCCAGACGAGCGGTGGTCGTGGTCGGTATGCCAGCCGTGTACCAGAGCACAGCGCCGAAGAGCAACGCGTTCGTACCGAGCGTGGCGACGATCGGGTTGAGGCGCATCCGGCCGATCAGCACTCCATTCAGCGAGCCGGCGACGATGGCGGCGAGAAAAGCGATGCCGATCGCCGGCAAGAGCCGCGCGTTGTCGCCAGCCGGGTATTTCGTGAGGATCACGACATACAGAGACAACCCGCCGGCCACTGAGAGGTCGATGCCCCCCTGCATGACGACGAGCGTCTGGCCGAGTGCCGCGATCGCGAGCGCTGACGCGAACGGCAGCATCGTGAGGAGCACGCCCCTGCTGAGGCTCGACGGCGCGAACACGAGGCTCGCAGCGAGCACGCCTGCCGTCGCGACGAGAACCGTGGCGAGACCGCGTGAAAGCAAGCGCCGCGACCCTCGCGGGACAGCCTCCCTGACGTCCTCCCGATCCGTTGTCTGCGTCTCCGGCACCACCTAAGTCGCGCATACTAAACAGGTCGCGCGCCGTTCACAAGTACCGATCACTAGTTCAGTAATCCTGGTCGCGCCGGCCTGCGGCGCCCTCTAGACTGGGCGAGTTTCCCTTGTATGATCGCCTTGTGGCACCACTCTGGCCAAGGTATCGCTTGTTTGTTGGTGCTGAACATCAGTCCGGCTCCGTCGCCGATCACGGGCGGCGCGAGCTGACCTACGACGAGGAAGGAGCGCGTCCATGAACATCGCCTCGCGCGGAGCGACGATGGCCGTCGACTGGGAGCAGCGGATCGACTTCGCCAAGCTCCGGGCGCAGCGGCTGGAGAAGGCGCAGGCGTCGTTGCGGAACTCCGCGCTCGGTGCAGTGCTCCTTTTCGACCAGAACAACATCCGCTACGTCACGAGCACGCACATCGGCGAGTGGGCCCGCGACAAGAGCGCGCGGTGCGCGCTGCTACCGCGCGAAGGCGACCCGGTGCTCTGGGACTTCGGCTCGGCGGCCAAACACCATCGCCTGTACGCGCCATGGCTGCCGGAGTCGAGTTGGCAGGCGGGCGTCACGTCGATGCGCGGTGCGATGCCAAGAGAGACAGGTGTCCCCGACGTGCTCGCGGCTCGCATTCATCGAGAGCTTGAGGAGCGTGGCCTCGCCGGCGAGCCCCTCGGCATCGACCTCACCGACATGGAGACGCTCTACTCCCTGCACCGCCAGGGCATCGAGACGGCCGACGCTCAGCCGGTGATGATGCGTGCCCGTGCCATCAAGACGGAGGAGGAGATCGCCTTGCTGGAGCATGCGGCAGCGATCGTCGACGCCGTCTACGAGGAGATCTACCGCATGCTGCGACCCGGCGTGCACGAGCACGAGGTCGTGGCGTGTGCCATGAAGCTCCTCTTCGAGCTCGGCTCGGAGCAGGTCGAGGCGATCAACGCGGTCTCGGGCGATCGCTGCAACCCGCATCCGCATGTGTTCTCCGACCGGCTCCTGCGGCCGGGGGACCAGGCGTTCTTCGACATCATCCACTCGTTCATGGGTTACCGAACGTGCTACTACCGCACGTTCAACGTCGGCGGAGTCACGCGTTCGCAAATCGATGCGTACAAGCAGTGCCGCGAGTGGCTCGACAACTCGATCGAGCTGGTTCGTCCCGGTGCGACGACCGACCAGATCGCGAGCGTCTGGCCGACCGCAGAGGAGCTCGGGTTCCCCGACGAGCAGTCATGCTTCGGACTGCAGTTCGGCCACGGCCTCGGCGTCGGACTCTACGAGGCACCGATGATCTCCCGCGTCCACTCGCTCGAGCACCCGACCGAGATCGAGGAAGGCATGGTCTTCGCCCTCGAGACGTATTGCCCTGCGAGCGACGGCGAGTCGGCGGCCCGCATCGAGGAAGAGGTCGTCGTCACTGCGACCGGCTGCCGGATCATCACGAAGTTCCCGGCCGAGGAGCTGCTCGTCTGCGGCAAGACGCACGTCCGCGGTGCCGATCTGCTCGAGCGCGAAGAGTCATCCGTCTGATCCACGAAAGGGACTTGCGATGGGACGTGTACAGGACCGCGTCGTAATCGTCACCGGTGGAGCCGGCGGCATCGGCGCAGCCGCATGCCGCGCGATCGCAGCCGAAGGCGGGAAGGTCGTGGTCGCCGACCTCGACGCGGAGGCGGCGCGAAACGTCGCTGAGGCGATCGCCGAGGGAGGAGGCGCCGCCGAGTCGGTCGGCGTCGACGTCACGAATCGCTCCCAGGTGCAGGCGATGATCCGGAAGGCGGTCGACACGTTCGGCGAGCTCAACGTGATCTTCAACAACGCCGGGATGAACCGACCTCGCGGCTTCATGGACGTCGACGAGGCGAACTTCGACCAGATCGTCCGTGTGAACACCTGGGGCGTGATCGTCTGCACGCAGGAGGCAGCGAAGCAGATGATCGCGCAGGGCTCCGGCGGCAAGATCATCAACACCGGTTCGATCGCGAGCCGACAGGGGTTCTGGGACTTCGTGCCCTACTGCGTCGCGAAGTTCGGCACGCTCGCCGTCACCCAGGCGACGGCGCGCGGTCTCGCCGAGCACGGAATCACCGTCAACGCGTTCGCGCCGGGCGTCGTCGATACGCCGATGTGGGTCGGGCTCAGCGAGGATCTCCGTGCGATTCATGATCAACCCGACGAAGCCGATCCGATGCGCGAGTTCGCGACGGGCACGCTCATCGGACGTCCTGCGTCGCCGGACGAGCTGGCACCGTTCCTCGTCTACCTGGCCTCTCCCGAGTCCGACTACATGACCGGGCAGATGTACATGGTGGACGGCGGACAGATCCTTGTCTGACGATCCCGCGTCGCTCGCCGCCGCCGACGTCGTCGTGACGATGCTGACGGATGCGCACGCGGCGCGGTCGGTCCTCGTCGAGAGCGGCCTCCTCGAGAAGCGTCGCCCCGGTTCCGTCGTTCTGGAAGCGTGCTCGATGAGGCACTTCGCCACGGACTCGGCGACGCGGACATGTCGTCGGTGATCAGCATCCTCGGTGACGACCGGCAGCGAAGCCGCCCCTCAGCCAACCCGACGACATGACGGAGGAGCCATGAAAGGTATGCATCACGTCGGCATCACGGTGAAGGATCTCGATGCCTCGATCCGCTTCTACCACGACGTTCTCGGACTCGGATTCGTCAACGAGCCGAGTCCGTGGTTCGACGGCCCGGAGCTGGGACCGGCCGTCGGTGTTCCAGGCGCCGCGCTCCGGCAGGTCAGCCTCAAGCTCGGAGACACAACACTCGAGCTCCTCGAGTACAAGAGCCCACCCAGCGAGACGACGAAGTCGCTCCTCTCCAACAACATCGGCGCCTCTCATGTCGCGTTCCTCGTCGACGACATCCACGCGACCAAGGCGGACCTCGAGGCGAAAGGCATCGAGTTCTACTCGGACGTCAACGTCGTGGACGAGGGCGTGCTCGCGGGCTGGCGCTGGGTCTACTTCGAGGATCCCGACGGGTATCCGCTCGAGCTGGTCGAGGTCGCGTACTACGACGCGGACGCCCGGCGGGCGGGGATCGCCGCGTTCCTCGCGGGCCGGGCGGAGGTGTCCGCGTCCTAGCAGGCCCACGACCGTCCGAGGAGGCACTCGATGCACCACGTCACGAGGTTCGATCCGACGGAGCTCGCGCCGCAGCCCACGTACGTCGACCACAGCGTGGGCTACCGGAGGGTCTCGCACATCGACCGACGTGTCGGCGCGATCCACACGGGGTTCGGGACGTGCGAAAAATGAATGGGGGCGGGAGGATTCGAACCTCCGTTCCACGAACCGAGCGGGCCTGAGCGGGTAGCCCGCGAACAGGTAGGGCGGGAGGATCGCGCACCGAGTACGGAGCTTCTGAGGCTCCTGGAGCGCGTCAAGGCTCGCGAGGGTGGGCGGGTGTCGTGACGGCCGCCCACGCGCTTCGCACGCGCGCACACGACTACGAGCTCGCCGCGCGGTGGCACTCCGAACGCGCTGAGGTCGACGTCGGCCACGTGGCTGCTGCGGATGCTTGCGTTGCGATCGCGATCGTGCTTCGCGAAGTCGCGACGGTCATGGAGTCTGAGGATCGGCTGGCGGCGTGAATCTTGCGTCTCTGCCGGCCGGCGACCCGCCCGCGCGCAGCTTGAGAGCACGGGCGAGCCGCCGACGGGACGGCCGGAGTTTCGAAGATCGGAGCCGGGCGCTCGTCGTTCAGGCCCCCCGGAAGCGGGAGGTGGGCGGTCAAAGACCCGCCTGCGCGAGCGCCCTGGCTCCGATGAAGCGGGGACGTGGGTGGAGGTGATCTTGCGGTGCGGCAGCTGCGGTCGTGTCATGGTCGAGACACCTCAGGGCTACCGCTGCTTCCGCTGTCGTCGCCTGGTGCTCCTCGAGATCCGTCCCGGAGTCCCTGCCGCCTTGCCGGGCGAGCCGCAGCCGTCACCGAAGGGGAACCCCGCGCAGCGGGGTTGACGGCTGTGGAACGGTCGGCCACTTTGCAGGGTCGCCGGGACGGCTCATCGTGCCCGTCTCTTGTCAAACATAGGGAAATAGGAACCAGGCCACTTTCGGCACAAAGTCCGTTCCGGTGTGAATACCCATCGAAAGGGGTGTTTTGGTTGTATCCCGACGGTCACGTAGCGCCGGCTCGCTGCCACGCCTCGAACCGCTGTCGCTACTGTGCCATGCTCTCCGCGTTCGAAAATGCGCTCGTCGTTCGGCTCGACGCCTTGGAGGGCCGGCTATATCCAACCTGGTCGTTAACGACGACCACGGCGAAGCCGTGGACGTTGGTCAGGCACGTCGAGGTCATGGCGGATTTGAACACGGCCGAGAAGATGCTTTGGAAGTGGATGCGCCGCGACCTTGGGCTGCCGGTCGAGTACCTCGGCTTCGTCGAGTTCACAACTGGAGAGAGCGCGCGAGACGGCCTGCGTCGGCCGCACAAGCATCACCTGGTCAAGGGCCTCGGCCGTCCATCGGACGGCCGACTGGTCGCGCTTGAGTCGCAGGTGTCCGAGAAGTGGAAGCTGTACACGCGCGGTGCGTGGCGCGTGGAGTGTCGGCCGTTGCGTACGCCGATGGGTGCTGTCGCGTACCTCGCGTTGCATCACAACAAGCTTGAGCAGAACCCGCCCGAAGGATGGAAGGGCAAGCGGTTCAGTCCGTCACGCGGCTATTTCGAACGGCCGATCGCGGAGCTACGTGCGGAGGCTCGCGCGCTGATGGCCGATGAGCGCGTGGAGGCCGCGCTCATCGATGCCTTCAACGTCCCCGACGTGATCGACGAGGGAACGCTCGACGACTTGATTCTGGAAAACATTGAGTAGGCGCGCGGGGAAGCTGCGAAAGCGGCGCCGCGCCTAGTGAAGAAAGGGGAGCTACCGCGTGGCGCTAAACCATCTGAGAGCGGTCATATTCTGCGACACCTGCGGGCTCGTACCATCTTTAACGGACCGCCTTGACTGGACGATTACGGCGGATCGGCGTCAAGCTGGCCGCGCGGGCCGTCCGCGCCTACGGGGCGTTCGGCCATCAGCTCTTTGGCCTTGTTCGCGAGCTCTGACAGGCTGATGTCGAGAGCGTCGACCAACTTGAGGATGTTTGTGAGGCTGGGGTTGCGCTCGCCTCTCTCGATGCCGCTGACGTAGGTGCGGTCGAGTCCGCTCAGGTGCGCTAGTCGCTCCTGAGAGATGCCACGCTTGAGGCGCACTTCTCTGAGGGCGCGTCCATAGGCCAGGTGCGCCGGTGAACGTGGCTTTGCCACGGCCATAGGTCATCGGTTTGACGCTCCATGGTCTACGGACTATAAGTCACGCGAACTAGTAAGCAGGCTAGCCCGTGATCCCCTGAGGGAGGTGCTGTACCTGACCACGATCGCCGACCTGGAGGCGCGCACGGCGCAGCTTGTGGCGTCGAACGCCGAGCTGGAGGCGCGCACGGCGCAGCTCGTGGCGGCGAACGCCGAGCTGGAGGCACGCCCCGCGCAGCTCGTGGCGGCGAACGCCGAGCTGGAGGCGCGCACGGCGCAGCTCGTGGCGGCGAACGCCGAGCTGGAGGCGCGCACGGCGCAGCTCGTGGCGTCGAACGCCGAGCTGGAGGCGGCGAACGCCGACCTGGAGGCGCGCACCGCACAGCTCGTGGCGTCGAACGCCGAGCTGGAGGCGCGCACCGCGCAGCTCGTGACGGCCAACGCCGAGCTGGAGGCGCGCACCGCGCAGCTCGTGACGGCCAACGCCGAGCTGGAGGCGCGCACCGCACAGCTCGTGACGGCCAACGCCGAGCTGGAGGCGCGCACCGCACAGCTGGAGGCGCGCACGGCGCAGCTTGTGGCGTCGAACGCCGACCTGGAGGCGGCGAACGCCGACCTGGAGGCGCGCACCGCGCAGCTCGTGACGGCCAACGCCGAGCTGGAGGCGCGCACCGCGCAGCTTGTGGCGGCCAACGCCGAGCTGGAGGCGCGCACCGCGCAGCTGGTGGCGTCCAACGCCGAGCTGGAGGCGCGCACCGCGCAGCTTGTGGCGGCCAACGCCGAGCTGGAGGCGCGTACGGCGCAGCTTGTGGCGGCGAACGCCGAGCTGGAGGCGCGCACGGCGCAGCTTGTGGCGGCGAACGCCGAGCTGGAGGCGCGCACCGCGCAGCTGGAGGCGCGCACCGCGCAGCTGGAGGCGTCGAACGCCGAGCTGGATGCCTTTAGCTACTCGATCTCGCACGACCTGCGGGCGCCGCTGCGGGCCATTGACGGTTTCGCCCGCATCGTCGGCGAGCAGCACGGAGACGAGGTGCCGGAGAGGATCCGTCGCTACCTCGACCTCATCCGGAAGGGCGCCCAGGACATGGGCGCGCTGATCGATGGGCTGCTCTCCTTCTCGCGCCTCGGCCAGCAGGGGCTGGTGCTCCGGCAGCTCGCGCCGGAGCCGCTCGTGCGCGAGGTCGTGGCCGAGCTGCGAGCGCAGCAGAGCCGCGGGTCGGCCGAGGTGGCGATCGGCGAGTTGCCGAGCGTGAACGCGGACGCCGTGCTTCTGCGCCAGGTCTTCGTCAACCTCGTCGCGAATGCGTTCAAGTTCACGCGCGGACGCGACGAGGCGCGGATCGACATCGGCTGCCGCGAGCAGGGCGGCGAGCGCGTCTTCTTCATCGCCGACAACGGCATCGGCTTCGACATGCTCTACGCGGACCAGCTGTTCAAAGTCTTCCAGCGCCTGCACCGGGCCGAGGACTACGAGGGCAGCGGTCTCGGGCTCGCGCTCGCGGACCGGATCGTGCGCCGGCACGGAGGCCGGATGTGGGCCGAAGGCGAGGAGGGCGCAGGCGCCACGTTCTACTTCACTCTGGAGGGAGGGCCGAGATGAACGCGAAAACCATCGAGCTGCTGCTCATCGAGGACAACCCGAACGACGTCGAGCTCACCTTGCACGCGTTCGCGCAGCACAACTTAACGACCCAGATCCACGTCGTCCGCGACGGCGTCGAGGCCCTGGATTTCCTGTTCTGCCAGGGCGAGTACGCTGGCCGCGACGCCGCCAGGCAGCCGAAGGTAATCCTGCTCGACCTCAAGTTGCCGAAGGTGGAGGGCCTCGAGGTGCTGCGCCGGATCCGCACCGACCCAGCGCTGCGTGCCCTGCCCGTGGTCGTCGTGACCGCCTCGCGCAAGGAGCAGGACATCGTCGAGGCCTACAACCTCGGGGCGAACAGCTACATCGTCAAGCCGATCGACTTCGATCAGTTCGTCGAGATGGCGCACCAGCTCGGCCTCTACTGGCTGCTGCTGAACGAGACGCCGGACGGCATTGGCTAGGGGATCCCTCAGCGCGCTCCTCATCGAGGACAACCCGAACGACGTCGAGCTGGTCGTCGCGGAGCTGGAACGCAGCGGCTACGACCTCCGCTTCGAACACGTGGACTCGGTCGAAGGCCTGCGGAACGCGCTGGCCGAGGGCGGCTGGGAGATCGTTCTCTCCGACTACAACGTGCCGGGCTTCGACTTTCACAGCGCGCTCGCCGTCACCATCGAGCATGGGCACGACGTGCCGTTCATCGTTGTGTCGGGGACGATCCGCGAGGAAGCGACCGCCGCCGCCGTCAGGGCCGGCGCGCGCGACTGCGTCCTCAAGTCGAACCTCACCCGCCTCGGCTTCGTCGTAGCCCGCGAGTTGGAGGAGGTGGCGTCGCGCCGGGCCCATCGCGAGACCGAGGAGGCACTGCGCCGGAGCGAGGAGCGCTTTCGGCTGTTAGCGGAGCACGCGGCCGACGTCGTCTACCGCTACCGGCTGTTGCCGGAGCTCGAACTCGAGTACATCAGCCCTGCTGTGACGGCGGTCGTCGGCTACACGCCGGAGGAGTTCTACACCGATCAGGGGCTGCGCACGAAGATCGTCCACCCCGACGACCATCTGCGGTGGGAGCGCATGTCTACAGACCCGTCGCCGGAGCCCGTCATCCTGCGCTGGATCGGCAAGGACGGCGAGGTGGTCTGGCTGGAGCAACAGAACGTCGGCGTGCACGACGACGAGGGCCGCATCGTCGCTATCGAAGGGATCGCGCGCGACATCACACTCCGCATCCGGCTCGAGGAGCAGCTCCGGCAGGCCCAGAAGATGGAGGCGGTCGGGCAGCTCGCAGGCGGGATCGCGCACGACTTCAACAACCTCTTGACGGTGATTAGGGGCTACACCGAGATCCTGCTTCGCCGGCTGGGGCGCGAGGCGAAAGGGAGCAGTGAGCTCGCGGAGATCGGCAGGGCGGCCGAGCGGGCCACGCAGCTGACTGGCCAGCTCCTGGCGTATAGCCGCAAGCAGCTCCTCGAGCTGAGAGTGCTCGACCTGAACAGCGTTGTTACCGAGATCCAGGCGATGCTCGGACGGCTGATCGGCGAGAACATCGAGTTCTCGACCGCGCTCGCCGAGGATCTCGGGAGCGTCAGCGCGGACAAGGGACAGATCGAGCAGATCATCATGAACCTGGTCGTGAACGCCCGCGACGCAATGCCCGAGGGCGGCAAGCTCCTGCTGGAGACCGGCAACCTCACCCTCGCGGAGCTCTCCACCAGCAGGCGTCCGGATATGGCTGCGGGCGACTACGTGGTGTTCGCCGTGACCGACAGCGGGCAGGGTATGGACGCGGCGACGGCCGCGCGGGTCTTCGAGCCCTTCTACACGACGAAAGAGCGAGGTGTGGGTACAGGGCTCGGCCTCTCGACCGTGTACGGGATCGTCAAGCAGAGCGGCGGCTACGTCGAGGTCGAGAGCGACCCCGGCATGGGAACCAGCTTCCGGATCTACTTCCCGCAGGTGGCCGCGGAGGCAGAAGCGTTCAGCCCGAAGCCGCCCGACGAACGCCCGCTGATCGGATCGGAGACGATTCTCCTCGTCGAGGACGAAGAGGCGCTCCGCCGGGTTGGCAGGCAGATGCTCGAGGCGTACGGCTACACGGTGCTGCTCGCCGCTGACGGGGCCGCGGGACTCGAGCTCGCGCAGAACTATCCCGACTCGATCCAGCTTTTGATGACGGACATCCTGATGCCGAAGATGGGCGGGATCGAGCTCGCCGAACGGCTCTCCACCCTGCGCCCGGAACTGAAGATTCTTTACACCTCCGGCTACAACGACAGCGGAATTAGCCTCCAAAGGGTCGAGGGAGCGCGGTACTTGCAGAAGCCCTACGCGATGGAAGAGCTGGCCCGCACGCTGCGCGAGCTGCTCGACTCGAATAAGCAACGTAACTCGTGAGGCTTCGGGGAGGCCGGAAGGGCGCGGTTTGGGCTGTTCGGCATCGCCTAGTAAAAGAGGGCAGTAAGCGCTGGTCGGCTAGCTGCTCGCCTGTCAGGCGCGCCAGATGGGGTTGAGTGGGGCGGGGTCGAAGCGGTTGTAGCCGCGCCTGCCGGGGCCGACGACGATGTGGTCGAGGACGGCCTCGAGGAAGCCTGGGAGGACGTTGACGAGTGGTGAGTCTCGAACTACGACGTTGTACTACAATGTACGGTAACGTGGCACACACAGGCAAAGACGAGGCGCTGAGCCTCCGTGTGACGGCGGCGCAGGCTGCGTGGCTTCGTGACCTTGCGGAGCGCGAGTACGAGGGAAATTTCAGCGCGGCGGTGCGGCGCGCGTTGACGGATGCGCGACTGCTCGAGATGGCCCGCGACGACTTTGATCGCCTGCAGCGCGACAACGGGATGCGCCTGCCGGCGAACGAGGGTGGCGAAGCGACGGTGCTCGAAACGATCTTGAGCGTTCGCTCGGGCTGGTCACTGCAAGCGTGGGACGCTGACCGATGAGCCTGCGCCTCAGCGAAGCGGTCGACCTGTACGTGGGCGACATGGAGCGGCGCAGTCTGGCGCCGCGAACGGTCTACGCGTACCGCCGGAAGCTCGACGTGCTGTGCGCCCTGAACGAGCGCCGCGACGTGACGGAGATCGGCCCGGACGACTGCCGTCGCGCGCTCGACCAGTGGCGTGGTCGCTCGGCCGGAACGATTGCGCACTCCGTCACGGTGTTCTCGACGTTCTTCCGTTCGCTCTACGAAGACGGCGCATCGAGGCCGACCCGATGCAGCGCATCAGACGACCTCGACTGCCGCTGCCGGAGGAGCTTGATGTGCCGACTCTGACGAGCGCCGACGTTCGACGCTTGCTGAGCGCGTGCGAGACTTCGGCTGAGTTGCTGTGCATCGCGGTGCTCGCGTACCTCGGGCCGCGACGTGCAGCGCTCGCGCGGCTGCGCTGGCGTGACGTGGACTTCGAACGTCGAACCGTGCGCTTCTTCGAGAAGGGCCGCAAGGCGATTGCGAAGCCGATGCCGCACGAGCTGGAGTCACTGTTGCGTGCTGCCGCGGGCTTCGCGTCGGAGCGCGAGGGCTGGCGCAACGAGCACGTGGTGCCGATGGGCCTGGCGCAGCGCCGCAGCGGGGAGCGTGACGACCGAGTGATCTGGAGGCTCTACAAGAGCGTTGCCGCGCGGGCAGGCGTCGGCGGGCATGTACACGCGGTGCGCGGCGCGTTCGCAGTCCAGTTCCTGGAGTCGAACCCGGGCGACCTCGAAGCGCTCCAGGCGCTGCTCGGGCACCGCAACATCCGCACGACTCAGACCTACCTGCGCAAGCTCGACCGGGAGCGGGCGATGGAACGTGTCCGCGACCTCTCGTGGGGAGAGCAATTCGCGGACACGGCAGGAGTGGGGGCGGGAGGATTCGAACCTCCGTAGGCTGAGCCGACGGGTTTACAGCCCGTTCCCTTTGGCCGCTCGGGCACACCCCCGGGGAGCCGGGGATTGTAGCTTCGCTCCGTGCGGGCGTTCGGGGTGGGTGTGCAGACACCGCGGCGGTCGCTGTTCGGACCGGAATCCGGCTCTACCGGGCCCGGCCGCTAAAGCCCGGCGGCCCTTCAGCCGATCCCTCGTTTGAGCCGCATGGAACTCAACGGTCTACTCAGGCGCGCCGTCGAGCTCGGCGCCAGCGACGTTCATCTGAAGGTCGGCCAGCCGCCGATCCTCCGACTCGACGGCGATCTCGGCCCGATGGAGGGCTTCCCGGCGCTCGACGAAGGCGGCCTCGAGGCGATCCTCCACATCGTCGCGGCCCGCTCACCGGAGAAGCTCCAGCACTTCCACGACGCCGGTGACCTCGACATCGCGTACCAGGACGAGGATCTGCCCCGCTTCCGAGTCAACGCGTACCGGCAGCGCGGCGCCATCTCGTTCGCCTTCCGCGTGATCCCCAAGACCGTGCCGAGCTTCGAGCAGCTCAACCTGCCCGTCGGCGTGAGAAAGCTCGCCGAGGAGCACCGCGGCCTCGTGCTCGTCACCGGCGCGACCGGCTCGGGAAAGACCACGACCCTCGCGGCGATGGTCGACTACATGAACCGGAACCGGCGCCAGCACATCATCACGATCGAGGACCCGATCGAGATCCTGCATCCGGATCACAGCTCGATCGTCAACCAGCGCGAGGTGGGGCTCGACACCGAGTCCTTCGGCCAGGCGCTCCGGCGTGCGCTCCGGCAGGACCCCGACACGATTCTGATCGGCGAGCTCCGCGACGCCGAGACGGCCCAGACCGCCCTCCAGGCGGCGGAATCCGGCCACCTCGTGATGTCGACGCTGCACACGATCGACGCGGCGGAGACCGTCGCCCGCATGATCGAGTTCTTCCCGCCCGAAAAGCAGGGGGTGATCCGCGCGATCCTCGCCGGCGTGCTGCGCGGCGTCGTGAGCCAGCGGCTCCTGCCCAAGATCGACGGCGGGCGCATCGCAGCGGTCGAGGTGATGGTCATGAATGCACGGATCGCCGACCTGATCCGCGAAGGGCGTGCAGACGAGATCACCGACGCCGTCGCCGAGGGCGAGTTCTTCCAGATGCAGACGTTCACGCAGGCGCTGATCGAGCACGTGCTCTCAGGCAAGGTCGACCCGGAGATCGCGGCGAACGCCGCGACGAACCGGCACGACTTCCTCGTCTCGCTCGAGCAGGCCGCCAAGCGCCAGCGCGCAGAGCAGGCAGCAGAGGCCGCCGCCGCGGCCGTGCAGGCCGCGCAGCCGGTGGCACAGCCGAACCCGCACCAGCCGGCCGAAGAAGGGTTCGGCCTGCGCATGGCGCCCGCGGGGTAGCCCTCATGCGCCGCCTCGCGCCGCTCGCGCTCGTCCTCGGTGTTGCGCTCCTCGCCGGAACGGCGCGCGCGGACACCTTCGCCGTCGTCCCGTCGTCGTCCGCGGCGTCGGCTCCCTTCCTGCCGGCGCTCGTGCCGAACGCCGCCGGATCGGTCGCATCGCCGTTTGACCTCTCGGCGCCGCCCTCGTCGCCGGCGCAGCTCTCGTACACGGAGCTGCTCGGGCTCTGGCAGCGCGCCGGCTCCTCGTACGGGATCCCGTGGCAGGTGCTCGCCGCCATCAACAAGGTGGAATCGAACTTCGGCCGGAACATGGGCCCGAGCTCCGCCGGCGCGATCGGGTGGATGCAGTTCATGCCGGACACCTGGCTGCGCTGGGGCACCGACGCGAACGGCGACGGCGTCGCCGACCCGTGGAACCCGGACGACGCCATCTTCTCGGCGGCGCGGTATCTCGCCGCAGCCGGGGGCGCGACCGATCTCTACCGCGGCGTCTACGCCTACAACCACGCCGACTGGTACGTGAAGGAAGTCCTCGATCTGGCCGACCTGTACGGCTCGAGCAGCACTGTCGCGTTCTCGCTCGACCGCCTGCAGGTGTCGCTCGACACCGCGCGCAGCGTCGTCGTCGCGGCGAGCGAACGGCTGATCGCCGCACACGAAGCGCTTCGGGCACTCGACAAGGAGGTCGCGCGCCGCCAGGCGCGCGCCGCCCGCGCACCGCTTCTCTCCGATCGGCTGGCGCTCGAGGCGCGGGCAGGACGAGTCGCCGCCCGCCGTGACGCCGCATCCGCGCTCGTCGACCAGGAGGTGCAGGCCCTGGCGAACGCGCGCCGGGAGCTGGCCCGCGCCGAGCAGCAGTCCGCGGCGTCCTCGTTCGCACCTGCGGCGTCGCAGCTCTTAGGGGCGCCGTCGTATTCCTCCGGCTACGTCTTTCCGGTCGGCGGCGGCCCCGGCATCATCTTCGCCTCCCACACGCACCACGACTACCCGGCCGTCGACATCGCGGCGCCGATGGGCTCGCCGCTCTACGCGCTGGCGAACTCCGTCGTCGAGCGCTCGTGGAGCACGCCCGACGCGCGCTGCGGCATCGGCCTGACACTGCGGGCTTTCGACGGCCAGGTCTGGACGTACTGCCATCTCTCCGTGCTCGACACGGCGGTCGTGCCGGGCGCCTCGCTGGCGGCGGGGGACGAGGTCGGCCTCGTGGGTGCGACCGGCGACGCCACCGGGCCGCACCTCCATCTCCAGCTTCAGCCGGCGCTCGCCTGGCCGCAACAGGAGCCGTGGTTCCAGTCCTTCGCCGGCACGGCCTTCACGTGGCTGGATGCAGGTGCGAATGACGCGCCGACCGTCGGCCGCACGCTGGCGGTCGTGGGCGAGGCCGCCCCGGCCCTCTTGGCCGGCGGAGCCCCTGTTTTCCAGGTCGCTCCCGCGGCGGAGCCTCAGAATCTCGCGGACGGGGTTGTGTTCTTCAACCGCCCCAGGTCTTAGGTTCGCGGCGAGTTTTGCCGACAAGACCTGAGATGGCCCAAAGGCTGCCCTCCTTTCTGTCGCGCATCGCGGTGCTCGTCCTCGTCGCGCTCGGCGCCACCGCTGGGCTGACGTTCGCCGCCGGCAGCCAGGTCGCCTCGGCCCCCGCGGTTCCGACCGTCGACACCACGCCCGCGGCCCCGCTCGTCGTGCCGGACGTGCGCAACCAGGCCTTCGTCTTCGCCAAGGGGACGCTCGGGGATGCCGGCTTCGCCTGGCGCGTTACCGGCTCCGTGCACGGCTACGCGGCGAACATCGTGGTCGCCCAGTCTCCCGCCGCCGGCACGCGTGTCGTCGACACCGGCGCGCCGCTCATTACGTTGACGCTCAAGCGCAACGGCTCGTACACGCAGTCGGGCGAGGCGGCGGACACGTCGCCGTACGCCGCGACGGTGGTGCAGCAGGCCGATCTCGCAGGCAACGCGCTCGGTCCGGCCGCTCCCGCCGCGACGCAAACGTCGGCTCCGGCCGCGAAGACGCCGAAGACGGCCGCGACGCCCGCGAAGGCTGCGACACCGGCGAAGGCCGCGACGCCGGCGAAGGCGGCGAAGGTTGCGACGCCCGCGAAGGTTGCGACACCGGCGAAGGCCGCGACACCGGCGACCAAGCCGGCGAGTGCGACGACCGCCAAGCCCACAGCGGCCGCAACGTGGCCTCAGAGCCGCCCCGCCGCGTTTGACGTGCCCGGCGCCCGCAAGGAGCCGCTCGATGAGATGCCGCTCCCGAACCGCGCGAAGGCGCTCGGCCAGTGGCTCGACGCCCACCAGGCGGAGTCGCCCGCGGCCGCGAAGTACTGGCTCTACCAGAACGAGTGGATTGTCGCCGGCGCGAAGCTCGGCTGGTGGCACGGCGCGGAAGCGCTCAAGACATTGATCGCGGTCGACCATCGCACGCAGTCCCTCTGGGGCATCGGCGCGAAGAGCGAGTCGCTTGCACAGCAGGCACTCGACGAGGTCAGGGCAAAGGCGAAACCTTGATGCGCCGGCTGCGCCTCCGCGACGAGCGCGGCGTCACCCTGATCGAGATGATCATGGTTCTCGCGATTCTCGGCATCGTGCTCACCGGCATCACCACCGTCTTCATCACCGGTTCGCGCGCGGAGCTCCAGGTCAGCAACCGCTTCCAGGCGCAAGAGGCTTCGCGCCTTGCTCTCGCCGCGATCCGCAAGGATGCGCACAACGCCTGCACCGCGGTTGTGACCGGCGTGACGATGCTGACGTTGTCGGTCCCGCCGGTTGCGACGGAGCAGTGCGGGGTAACGAACGCGGCGAAGATCGTCTGGGTCGTGTGCACGAGTCCCACCGTCAGCACGAAGTTCGCGCTGTACCGCTTGACCGTCGTGCCGTCCCCCGCCTGCCCGAGCTCGGGCAAGCTCGTCGCGGACAATCTGATCAACACCCTCACCAGCTACAAGGGTTTCTTCCAGTCGACGCTGCTGATCACCCCGCCGGCGCCGGTGGGGTGGGCGGGCTCGATCAACTGGGGCGAGACGGAGACCGTGGACGTGGACATCCCGGTGAGCCTCAAGCAGGGAACTGCCGGCGTGCCGTTCGATCTGCAGGAGCGTCTCGCGCTCTCGAACACCGTCTGGTCGGCGACCGCGGGCCGGACGTGCTCCACCTTGGTTCCGTGCATTCAAGGGCCGTGCAACAACGTCACCGACCCCATCACCCTGATCCCCGCCCCGTGCTTCCCACCGGCGCTCTCGTGAGCCTCGCCGTCGCAGCGTTCGCGTTCGCGCCCGGTCTTGCAATCGGCAGTTTCCTGAATGTCGTCGTCGCGCGCGTTCCGCTGCGGCGGTCGATCGTCAGCCCGGCCTCGGCCTGCATGAGCTGCGGACACGAGCTTGTGTGGTACGACAACATCCCGCTCGTCTCGTGGCTCGTTCTGCGCGGGCGCTGCCGCTCGTGCAGCGCCCGGATCGCGGCGCGCTATCCCGCCGTCGAGCTCGCGACCGCACTCCTCGTCGCCGGCTGCTTCTGGAAGTTCGGCGTCACCGGCTCGGCGTTCGTCGCCGCCTTCTTCTGCATGGCGCTCGTCGCGGTCTCTGGGACCGACGTCGAGCATCACGTCATCCCGAACCGGATCGTCCTCCCGGCCGCCGTCCTCGTCCTCGCCGCCAACACCGCGCTCCATCTGAGCCCCGAGTGGGCGCTCGGTGCGCTCGCCGCATCCGGTTTCCTCTTCGCCGCCGCTCTCGCCTACCCGAAGGGGATGGGGATGGGCGACGTGAAGCTCGCTCTGCTCATGGGCGCCGCCCTCGGGCGGACGGTGCCGGTTGCGTTGATGATCGGGATGCTCGCGGCGCTCGTTCCGGGCCTCTACCTGCTCGCGCGCCACGGGAGCGCCGCCCGGAAGATGCGGATCCCGTTCGGCCCCTTTCTCGCCCTCGGCTCCATCGTTGCCCTCTTCTGGGGTCACGCGCTGCTCTCGGTCTACTGGGGGATCGGGCAATGACGTGTCTACCCGAACGAGGGAAGGCGTGCCGGCCCGCGCGTGCCGATGGACGACCGTATCCCTTGGGCGAGTGCCCCGGACGCGACTTGCGGTGAAAGACCTGACGACATTCCTCCTCGATCGGTGCATCCGCCATGTGCGGCGGGCGACGCGTCGGCTCGCCGAGGAGCACGGGATCTCGCTCCTGCTGGCGCTGATCGTGCTCTGCCTCCTCTCCACGGTCGGCGGTGGGGTGGCGGTCTACACGTCGAGCAACCTCCGTCACACGTACACCGACCAGTCCAGTGCGAGCGCATACCACCTCGCCCAGGCCGGTCTGGCGGAGGGGCTCGCGCGCCTGCAGGGTGCCGACGACCCGACCGTCTCGACGGACCTGCCGGCGACGACGCGTAACGACACGTCGCTCGGCGGCACGTACACCTACAGCGGTAGCTCGATCGTCGGCCCCGGCACCGACAACGACCGCGTCACCTGGACGATCACCTCGAAGGGCACCACCGGCAATCCGGTGCGCACACAGACGCTCACGCAGACGGTGCTCGTGCGTCCCACCGTTCCGGGCGCGGACATCGGGTCGTGGAGCCGCTTCTACCAGGGAGACGCCACCAAGTGCCTCACGATCGACACCGTCGCGATGCCGGCCCCGATCGCGACCCCGGGCGATCTCTGCCTCGTGAACGGCGGCTCCATCACCGGCGCGAGCACGTCCGTGGACGTCGGCGGAAAGGTCGTCATCACGGGCCCCGAGGTCGACTCCGGCCCGCGCAACCCGGGCACCGCGGCCGGCTGGACGAACCCGACGCAGGGGCGCACGAACGACGGCCTCTACGCGACGAACGCGATCACCAAACAGCTCAGCGGCATCCCCACGATCGGCGCCACGCTCACGCTCACCGCCCTCGGCTTCAGCATCCCCGCGACGGCGTACATCAAGGGGATCCGGGTCGACCTCCAGCGCCATGCCGGCTCGAGCTCCTCGCTCCGCGACAACAGCGTGCTCCTCCAGAAGAGCTCGACGGTGACGTCGGCGGCCGACAAGGCAGTCACGGGCTCGAGCTGGTCGACGTCGGACATCACGGCCACCTACGGGAGCACGACCGACATGTGGGGATCGACGTGGACCCCGGCGGAGATCAACAGCGCGAACTTCGGCGTCCGGTTCCAGGCGAAGAACATCAACACATCGTCCACCGTCACCGCGTATCTGGACTACGTCCAGGTCACGGTCTCGTACTACACCGACACGAACGGCATCGGCACCGCGGCTGCGCCGATCCACGACGCCACGATCGGCAGTACCTGCCAGTACAACGGCCAGACCGCGCACATCCCGTGCACGCCGATCGACCACGTGAACGCGTCCACCGTCACGACGGCGGCTCTCGACCCAAAACTGGTCCTGCCTGTGCTCGACCTCGACAACGCCTTCCTGAACTCGCGACCGGGCCCGAAGCACCCGTGCACGAACGCGGGCAACGGCCTTGCGCCGCTCGAGTTCGACAACGACAACTCGGCCCAGTCGAACGACAGCCTGCTCTTCGACAACAGCAGCACCTACGACATGACGCCCTTGGGCCGCGACTACGACTGCCAGGTGGTCACGAACGGCGTCCTGCTCGGCCGGCTCGCGTGGAACCACACGACACACGTGCTGACCGTCGGCGGCTCGATCTTCTTCGACGGTGACGTCCGCTTCGACGACGACGGCCAGCTCATCCACTACCAGGGCCGCGCGCTCATCTACGCGGCGGGCGACGTCGAGTTCGACGAGCTCGTCTGCGCCGGCGGCACGGGCACGGCCCAGTCCTGCGTCAACAGCATGTCGAGCTGGGACCCGACGAAGAACCTCCTCACCCTGCAGGCGCAAGGGAACTCCGAGTACGACCAGGGCGGCTCGGGCTGCAGCAACCTGGCAGCAGGCGTCACATGCAACGGCATCCACCCCCAGTCGGGCTTCCAGGGCATCGTCTCGGCGCAGGGCACGTGCCTGATCCACGAGCGCTTCTTCCTCAGCGGCCCGGTCCTCTGCAAGGACATCTCGCTCCCGTACCAGTCCGACGGCTGGCCGACCTACTACCCCTTCCCCTCGCTCGGCTCGCTCACCGACGGCCAGAAGTACGGCAACCTCCCGAACGCGACCTCCTGGGAGATCGCGCCCGGCCCGCAGAGCGGTTAGAGGCTCCAGGCGGCCCTGGGCCGCCTCGTTCGAGGGATTCTCAGAGGCACGGCAGGCACCCCGGCGAATGGTCCGGGTCCTAAGCCTTTGAGCCGCCGCTGCCGATAACTCATTCGAGGGATCGAATGTGACGGTTCCCACTTTTCCCGAGCCGTGAGCGAGAACGAATCCGATACCCCGTCGCTGCGAACCACGGGCTCCCAGCCCGTCCGTACCGCTGCGCCCCTCTCGGGCGGGGGCTTCGGCACGCGCGACGCGGTCGAGCTCGTCGTCGACCTGCTCACGGCGACGAAGCTCGTCGCGCCCGACAAGCTCGCGCTCGCCAAGGGCCGGGCCCAACAGACGGGCTCGCTCGCCGCTGCGCTCGTCGAGGAGGGCGTTGCATCGAGCGAGGGCATCGCCCGGATCCTCGCGGCGCGCCACCGCTTGCCGCTGGTCGACCTCGGGCTGACCGGCGTTGACCAAACAGCGGCGAAGCACATCCAGATGCACGTCCTCGAGCGCGTCGGGGCGATCCCGTACTCGTTCGAGAACGAGGTGCTGCGCATCGCGGTCTCGGACCCGGCGAACCTGCACGGCATCGACGAGCTGCGCCTGGCGACGCGCTATCCGATCGAGCTCGGCGTCGGCTCGCGTGACGAGATCATCCTGGAGATCCGCAAGCTCGCCCGCGCGTCCGAGGCTACGCGCTCCACCGTCCAGGACAACATCGCTGACTTCGAGGCCGATCAGAAGGAAGACGAGACCGACCTCGAGGCAGACGACGGAGTCTCCGATGCCCCGCTCGTCCGGCTCGTCAACTCCGTGCTCTTCCAGGCCGCCGAAGACGGAGCGTCCGACATTCACTTCGTGCCGCAGGAGGACGCACTCGTGGTGCGCTTCCGCATCGACGGTGTGCTGCAGGAGATGCAGCGAATTCCGAAGCGCATGGCGCCGGGAGTCACTACGCGTTTGAAGGTGCTCGCGAAGCTCGACATCGCCGAGCGCCGCAAGCCGCAGGACGGCCGCATCTCATTGAACGCCGCAGCGGCCGGACGAACGCTCGACGTTCGTGTCGCAACGCTGCCGACCGTCGAGGGCGAGTCGGTCGTCATGCGTCTGCTCGACAAGTCGAAGAAGCCCCCGACGCTCGAAGAGCTCGGCCTATCGGCGCCGATGCGCGAGCGGATCGCCGACCTCGTCAGCCGCCCGACCGGTGCGTTGCTCGTGACGGGCCCGACCGGTTCCGGTAAGTCGACGACGCTGTTCGCGTGCCTCGCGCAGATCAACCGGCCCGAGATCAACATCATCACCGTCGAGGATCCGGTCGAGTACCGCCTCTCCGGCATCAACCAGGTGCAGATCAACCCGCGCGCAGGGCTCACCTTCGCGGTGGCGCTGCGCTCGATCCTGCGTTCCGACCCGGACGTGGTGATGGTCGGCGAGGTTCGCGACGGAGAGACGGCAAAGATCTCGATCGAGGCTGCGCTCACCGGTCACCTCGTGCTCTCGACGCTCCACACGAACGACGCCCCCAGCGCGCTGACGCGCCTGAATGAGATGGGCGTGGAACCGTTCCTCACCGGCGCGGCCGTCACCGGCGTGCTCGCACAGCGCCTTGCGCGCAAGCTCTGCTCGAGCTGCTGCGAGATGTACCAGCCGTCGGCCGACGAGATGATCGCCGCCCGCGTCTCGCCGGATGTCGCCGCCGCCAGCGACGGGATGTCCTTTTACCGCAAGCGCGGCTGCCCGCGGTGCAACCAGACGGGCTACAAGGGCCGGGTCGGCATCTTCCAGCTCCTCGAGATGACCGAGGATCTCGCGATGCTCGCGTCGAAGCACGCTTCGCGCGAGGAGATTGAGCGCGCAGCGCTCGCCGGCGGCACGCGCACGCTGTGGGACGACGGCATCGCCAAGGTGGCGGCCGGTCTCACGTCGATCGAAGAGCTCGCTCGCGTCACCGTCTAAATCGCGAGCGGCTCTGGCTCGATCAGCTCGTCGAGGCTCGGCGCCGTGCGGATCGACGGGCTCAGCGTTCCCCACACCGCGAGCACAAAGCTGACCGCTGCGAACACGGCAATGGCTGCGCGCGCCGACACGGCGCCGAGCAGGAACCCGGCCGCGAGCGCACCGAAGGGCGTGAAGAGGACGCCGATGTTGCGAGCGACGCTCACGACGCGGCCGATCAGCCGGTCCGGTGTCACGGCGAAGCGGTACGCCGCGAGAACCGTGTCGGTGACAGGCATGAGGAGCGTTTGGGGCAGCAGAGCGGCCGTCAGCACGTAGACGGTGGGCCGGGCGACGAACGCGGCCAGGCCGACCGAGGCCCACAGCTCGCTGAGCAGGATCGCGCGCATCGAGAGGTACCGCCGGAATACGCCGGAGAAGAGCGCTCCGACGACGGCGCATCCGCCGAAGGCCGCGACGAGCGCACCGACCTCGCCGCTCGCGAGCCCCTGCCGCTTGCCGATCACCACCACGGCCAGCATCAGGCCGGTGAACACGAAGTTCGAGAACGAGAAGATCAACGCAACAGTCCGCAGGAACGGATGCCGCCACAGGAAGCGGAAACCCTCGGCGATCTGCGAGCGGATGCGTGCGGGGTCGGCGTCGTGCTCCTCCTGAAACGGCGTGCGCATCGCGACCAGCGTCCCGACCGAGAAGACGTACGAGATCGCGTCGACGACGAAGGGGAGCGCGCGGGCGATACCGAAGAGCGCGCCGCCGAGCGGCGGTCCGGCGAGTCGCACGACCGCCATGCGCGCTTGCATGGTGCCCGCGGCCGTGGGCATCTGGCGTGGTGGCACGACCGCGCGCATCGCGCCGTTCGACGCGATGCCGAAGAACGACGCAGCGGTTCCTTCCACGAATGCCACGCCGGCGACGAGCCAGATCGAAAGGCGGCCGTCCAGGATCGCGGCGGCGAGCGTCGCGATCGCAACCGCCTGCACGACGTCGGCGGTGAGCATCACGCGCTTGCGGTTCCAGCGGTCCGCGGCAACGCCCGCGAGCAGGCCGAACATCGCCGCCGGGAGAAAATCCGCGAAGCCGACGATCCCGGCCTTCGACGGCGAGTGGGTGAACGCGAGCACGAGCAGCGGATAGGCAATCGCAGTCGACTGCGTCCCGGCCGACGAGAGCAACTGGCCGGCCTGCAGCAGGATGAAGTCCCGGTTACGGCGGAGCGGGACCTCGGGCATTCGCGCGACGATAGCAACGGCCGTGCGCGCGTCCCGGATGTTCCAAATAGCCGAGTTGAGCTATGCGTGGGTGCAGCCGGGGACAGCGATCGTGAGCGCGCCGTTCGCGCAGCCACCGGCGTGGGATCTTCGCCTTCGCGACGCCGTCGGCTCTGACGCCCCTGTCCAGCTACGTGTGGGCGCAGCCGGGTACCGCGATCGTGGTCACGCCGTTCGCGCAGCCGCCGGCGTGGATCCCCAGCGGCTAGGAGAGTCTCGGGGGCCGTCGCTCACGCGGCGGTCCCCGAGGACGTCCGCACCCTCACAGTCGGGTAGGTGATCGATCTCGGTGCACCCGACGCCGGGCCGGATGCGAGTGAGCGGGTCAGCGGAACGTCGATGCGTGATCGGCGAGGGCTTCATCGATCGCGTGTCGGGCGATTCCGGCGAGCACAGGGTTGGTGCTCCGGTAGTAGGGGAGGGCGATCAGCCCGACGGAGAGTGCCCAGCCGCGACCTCGGGCCCAGGTTGCGTCATCGACGGGTAGCGCGCAGCGCGGAATGCGTCCCGGGTTCCGGCGGAGAGGTACGTCCACGCGACCATCGCGTCGCATGCGGGATCTCCCACGCCAAGACATCCGAAGTCGATGACGGCGCTCAGCCGGCCCTGTACGGCGAGCAGGTTCCCAGATTGGAGGTCTCCGTGGAGCCAAACGGGGGGCCGTGCCACGCCGGTGCCTCGAGGGCTGCTTCCCAGGCCGCGATGACTGTGTCGGCGTCGAACGTGCTGTGCAGGGTTGCGATCGCCTCGCGGGTGGGACGGTCTCGCAGTGCCAGCGGTACGCCGCGGGAAGAGTTGTGCGCCGGGGGCGGTCCGCCGGCGGGATCGATCCGCTGCAGGGCAGGCGACTAGGAGAGCCGTGAATCGGGTAGGTACTCGGCCTTTCCCTGCTCCGGCGGTGCGCCGACAATCAGGACGATCGCGTCGTCAGGACCGTCGTTCACGAGCTGTAGCGGGGTGTGCGGAGGTACGACCGTGACCGAGCCCGGCGGCAGTTCGACCGGCTCGCCGGGTTCACCAAGCACAAGCGTCGCTGTCCCTTCGAGCACGACGAAAAGCTCCTCCTGCACAAGCTCGCGGTGACGGTTTCCGCGCGACCCTGCTGGCATGCGCCAGATGTTTGCGCGCATGGCCTCAAGGGCGTCCGAAAGACGGAAGACGCCACGGCTCCGGTCGCCGCCGCTCGGAGTTGTGAAGTCGAACTCGTCCCGCAGAAACGTCCGGTGGTCGTCCCCTCCAGGCACCGGCCGAGCATAGCCGGGCTGCGCCGGACACGGCTGCGTTCCGGCGCTCGTAGCACGATGATGCACCAGCAGGGACGACCAACGTGACCA
>DATCOE010000124.1:0-18015 GCA_036564885.1 Gaiellaceae bacterium
GTGCGCCCCTGGGCGATCAGCTCCCCGGCGCGCCGGTTCCGGCCGTGGCGGCTCCAGCACGTGACGATCAGGTCGCCCATGCCGGCGAGGCCGGCGAAGGTCTCGGGGCGTGCCCCGCAGGCCTCGCCGAGGCGGGCCATCTCCGCGAGGCCGCGCGTGATCAGCGCCGCCTTCGAGTTGTCGCCGAGGTCGAGCCCGTCCACGCCCCCGGCCGCGAGCGCGATCACGTTCTTCGCCGCCGCGCAGAGCTCGACGCCGACGACGTCGGGATTCACGTAGGCGCGGAAGACGTTCGAGTTGATCGCATGCTGCAGCTGGCCCGCGAGGAAGCCGTCCTCGCTCGCGATCACCGCGGCGGTCGGCAGGCCGACGGCGATCTCCGCTGCGATGTGCGGGCCGGAGAGAACCGCGACCCCGCGGCCGTGCACGGTCGTCGAGAGCCTCTCCCCGGTGGCGGGATCGAGGCCCTTCGTCAGGCTCAGCACCGGCGCGTCTCCCGGGAGCCCCGCCACGACCGCGGCGAACGACCTGCTCGGCACCGCGACGACCATCGCCTCGACGTCGGCGGGTGCCTCGGCGACGGTGATTGCCTGGACACCACGCAGGTCGACGCGTTCGAAATAGCCCGGGTTGCGTCCCGTCTCGGCGATCGTCCGCGCCTGCTCCGCGGTGTGGCACGCGAGCACGACGTCGTGCCCACGGTCGAGCAACACCCGCATGAATGCGGTGCCCCATGAGCCGGCGCCGACGACGAGGTATCTCACGTGCGGCGGGCGAAGTCGATCGAGACGGGGACGCCGTCGAGGCCGAAACGCTCGCGGATCTCGTTCTCGACCCAGTAGCCGTAGTCCCGCGTCACGAGCGTCGGGTCGTTGACGAAGATCCTGATGCGCGGCGGCCGCGTCTGTGTCTGCGTGCCGTAGAGCAGGTTGAGGCGCTTGCCTCTGCGCGCCGGCGGCTGGCGGCGGTTGCGTAGTTCCTGGAGGAAGGTGTTCAACTCCGGCGTCGGGATGCGCGCGATGTGGCGGTCGAAGAGGTCGACGACCGTATCGAGCAGGCGATCGAGGCCGCGGCCCGTGTGCGCGGAGATCGCGAGAAACGGCGGCCGCTGGCGCAGGCGGCGGCGCAGTTGCCCGCGCACGTCCTCGATGCGCACGGTGGTGACGTCCCACTTCGAGAGCACGATCAGCGTCGAGCAGTCAGCCTTGCGCGAGACGTCGGCCACGGCGAGATCCTGATCGACGACGCCCTCGGATGCGTCGATGAGGACGAGCGCGACGTCTGCGCGCTCTGCCGACTCGAGCGCGCGGAGCTCGGAGTAGTACTCGATCCCCTGGCGGTGGCGGCGCTTGCGGCGGAGGCCCGCCGTGTCGATGAGCACGAACGTGCGGTCGCCGCGCTCGAGGACGGTGTCGATCGAGTCGCGCGTCGTGCCGGGGATCTCGGAGACGATCACGCGCTCGCGCCCGACCAGCTTGTTCAGGAGCGTCGACTTGCCGACGTTCGGGCGGCCGAGGATCGCGACGCGGATCGCCTCGTCCGGGATCTCCTCGCGTCCCTTCGCGCCGTGCGCCTCGAGGTAGTCGAGGATCTCGTCGAGCAGGTCGCCGGCGCCGTGGCCGTGCAGGCCGGAGATCGGGATCGGGTCGCCGAGCCCGAGGCGGTGCAGCTCGAGCGCGAGCGGCTCCATGCGCGGGTCGTCGATCTTGTTCGCGATCACGAGCACCGGCTTGTGCGCTTCGCGGAGGATCTGCGCGACCTCCTCGTCCCCGGGTGTGATCCCGATCTGGGCGTCGACGACGAAGAGGACGAGGTCCGCCTCGGCGACCGCCTCGCGCGCCTGGACGGCGATCGAGCGCGTGATCGGCGTCTCATCCGCGATGTCGACGCCGCCGGTGTCGATCAGCAGGAAGCGCCGCCCGGTCCACTCGACCACGAGCTCCTTGCGGTCGCGCGTGACGCCGGAGGTCTCGTGGACGACGGCCTGGCGCGTGCCGCTCAGCCGGTTGACGAGCGTCGACTTGCCGACGTTCGGGAAGCCGACGATCGCAACGGTGCCGAGCAGCGGCCCGGACGGGGTGGGCTCGTCCGCGGCGTCGCCGTCGTGCTCCTCGTCGAGGACGTCGTTGTCTGTCTCTTCGTCGGCCATGGCGGGATAAGCCTACGGTCCATCGGGGCCGCGTCCGGCGTACGCTCGTGCGCCAGGACCCTACGCGAGTGTCACGGAAGCGTCACGGGCGCGCGGAGGTGCTCCGGCGCGCGCGGCGGGACGGCTTGCCTCGGCCTGCCGGCCGCGTGCAGGTCGCGCAGCCACTCCCAGAGCCGCCGCAGCTCCGCCTGGATCTCGACGGACGCCTCGCGGTAGCCCTTGGCGTTCCGCGGCAGGCCCGTGAAGCGCATCGGCTCGCCGTACGCGATCGAGACCGGCTTGAAGTTGCCCGGCTTCCACTCGTGCGAGCCGTAGATCGCGGCGCAGACGACGGGCACGTTCTCCTGGAGCGCCGCCATCGCCGCGCCCGGCTGCACCGGCCCGAGCTTGCCCGAACGCTGCCGCGTGCCCTCGGCGAAGATCCCGAGCGCATTCCCCGCACGCACGACGTCGCGCATGCGCCGTACGGCCTCGCGGTCGGACTCGCCGCGGCGGACACCGAACGACCCGAACAACCGCAGGTACGCACCTACAAGCGGGATCGCGTGCGCCTCCGCCTTCGCGAGGAAGTAGATGGTCCGCGGCGACGACCAGCCGAACGCCGGGATGTCGATCCACGAGAGGTGGTTGTACGCGACGACGAGCCCACCCGTCCGCGGCACGCGATCCTTGCCGTAGACGCGCAGCCGCGTCATCAGCGCCGCCGACCCGCCCATGACCGGGTTGCCGATCGACCAGGCGACGTCGACCCGGTTCACGCCGCGGTGCGCTCGCGCACGAGCGCTTCGATCCGCTCGACGACGTCCTCCACGTTCAGGCCCGTCGTATCGATCTCGCGCGCGTCCTCGGCGGGCTTCATCCGCTCGGCGTCCTTCTCGTCACGCAGGCGCAGGTCGGTCGCCAGCGCGTCGGCGCCGATGCCGGGGCGGTCCGCCATGCGCCGCCGCGCGCGCTCGTCCCGGTCGGCGACGAGATAGACCTTCACCTCGGCGTTCGGAGCGACGACGGTGCCGATGTCGCGGCCCTCGATCACGACGTCGCCGTCGCGCCCGAGCTCACGCTGCCGCTCACGCATCACCTCGCGCACCGCCGTGTGGCGCGCGACGACGGGAACCATCCGGTCGATCCGCTGATCGCGAATCGACGACGTGACGTCCTTGCCGCCGATCCACACGCGGCCCTCGCCGGCGAAGACGACCGGCTCCGCACGCGCGAGCTCGGCGAGCGCCTCGCCCGCACCGAGGTCGAGGCCGCGCTGCATCGCGAGCCACGTGAGCGCGCGATACATGGCGCCGGTGTCGAGGTAGCGAAAGCTCAGCCGCTCGGCCAGTGCGCGCGCCACAGTGCTTTTCCCGGCCCCCGCGGGACCGTCGATCGCGACGATCATCGTCTCACCACCGAGTCGAGCAGGTCGAAGAAGCCGGGGAAGCTTACTGCCACCGTGTCGGCCCCATCGATCTCCACTCCCTCTTTCGACGCGAGCCCAGCGATGGCGCCGAGCATGGCGATTCGGTGGTCGCCGCGGGCATCGATGCGGCCGCCCTTCAGCCGCCTCGGCACGCCGACGATCCGCCAGCCGTCCTCGGTCGAGTGGATCCGCGCGCCGCACGCGCGCAGCCCGTCGGTGACGGCCTCGATGCGGTCGCTCTCCTTCACCCGCAGCTCGGCGGCGCCGCGGACGACGGTCTCGCCACGTGCGTGCGAGCCGAGCAGGGCGACGAGGGGAAGCTCGTCGACGAGCAGCGGCACCTCGTCGGGCGAGATCTCCGTGGCGATCAGCTCGGCGTGCTGCACCTGCACGTCGCCGACCGGCTCGCGGCCGGCGCGGCGCCGGTTGAAGATCGAGACCCGCGCGCCCATTCGCTCGAGCACGTTGAGCAGCCCGATCCGCCGCGGGTTGAGGCCCAGCTCGTGCACCGTGACGTCGCTGCCCGGAACGAGCGCGACCGCGACGAAGAGCGGCGCCGCCGACGAGAAGTCGCCCGGCACGACGATCTCTCCGAGCCGCAGCGCGCCTGCGGGATCGATCGTGACCGATCCGGGGCGCCGTCGCACTGTTATGCCCGCGGCTTCCAGCATCAGCTCGGTGTGGTCGCGGGTCGGCTTCGGCTCGACGACCGTGGTCTCGCGATTCGCGTTCAGCCCGGCGAGCAGCACGGCCGATTTCACCTGCGCGCTCGCCACCGGCAGCGTGTAGTCGATCCCCTGGAGCGCGCCCGAGCCCTGGATCACGATCGGGGCGTGGCCGTCGTCGGTCTCGACGCTCGCGCCCATGCGCCGAAGCGGCTCGGCGATGCGCTCCATCGGCCGTGTGCGCAGCGAGTCGTCGCCCGTCAGCTCGAAGCGTCCCTGCTGACCCGCCACGATGCCGGCCAGCAGCCGGATGAGCGTGCCGGCGTTCGCGCAGTCGACGGGCCCGTCGGGCGGGCGCAGGCCGCGCAGGCCGACGCCGTGCACGCACAGCTCGTCGTCGCCGAGCTCCTCGACCTCGACGCCGAGCGCCCGCATCGCGGCGACGGTTGCCATCGTGTCGGCGGAGCGCCCGAAGCCCTGGACGTGGGTCTCACCCTCCCCGAGCCCGCCGAGCAGCACCGAGCGGTGCGAGATCGACTTGTCCCCGGGCACCGCGACGTGACCGACGACCGCGACAGCCGGTTCGACCTTCACGTGGTCTCCCTCAGCCGATCGTGCGTCCCATGAGGGACACGAGCGCGCGGATCTCCGCGGCGAATGCCGGAAAATCGGCGGTGGGGATCTGCTGCGCGGCGTCGCACAACGCCTCTTCGGGATGCGGGTGCGCCTCGACCATGATGCCGTCCGCGCCGGCGGCGACTGCGGCGCGGGCCAGCGGCAGCACCAGCTCGCGGCGGCCGGCCGGATGCGACGGGTCGACGATCACCGGCAGGTGCGTCTCCATCTTGAGGACGGGGATCGCGCCGATGTCGAGGGTGAAGCGCGTCGACGTCTCGAACGTCTTGATCCCGCGCTCGCAGAGGATCACCTGCGAGTTGCCCTCCTTGAGGATGTACTCCGCGGCCATCAGCAGGTCCTCGACGGTCGACGAGAGCCCGCGCTTCAGCAGCACCGGCTTCGGCGCGCGGCCGACCTCGGAGAGAAGCGAGAAGTTCGACATGTTGCGAGCCCCGATCTGAATCACGTCGGCCACGTCGAGGACAGCCTCGACATGGCGCGGGTCCATCAGCTCGGTCACGAGGGGCAGCCCGGTCTCCTCGCGCGCCTCCTTGAGGTACTCGAGCGCCTCCTCCCCGAGCCCCTGGAACGCGTACGGCGACGTGCGCGGCTTGAAGGCGCCGCCGCGCAGCATCGTCACGCCCTCCGCCGCGACGCAGCGCGCCGTCTCGAGCGTCTGCTGACGGCTCTCGACGGTGCACGGCCCGGCGATGAAGCCGAAGTAGTCGTCGCCGATGCGGCGCCCGCGCACCTCGATCACGGTCGGGTCGGGCGAGAGCTCGCGGGAGACCAGCTTGTACGGCTTCAGGATGGGGAGCACCTGCTCGACCCCGGCGAAGCCCTCGAGGGGCAACGTGGCGAGCAGCTCCCGCTCGCCGATCGCGCCGATCACGGTGGCCTCGCGGCCCGGCGTCACGATCGCGGCGCAGCCTGCCTCGTCGAGGCGCGCGACGACGTCGTCGATCTGCTCGGGTGTCGCATGCCCGCTCATCACGATCAGCAGCTCGGGTGCACCGGTGACAGCCATCCCTCGGAAGTGTAGATACGCGGCTTCGGTCGCCTCCGAATTACCATGGGCAGCTGATGACCGACGACAGGAAACCCAAGGTCTTCTCCGGCATCCAGCCGACCGGCCAGAAGACGCTCGGCAACTACAGCGGCGGCTTCCGCCAGTACGCCCAGACGCAGGAGACCCACGACGCGTTCTTCTGCATCGTCGACCTGCACTCGATCAGCGTCGAGTACGACCCGGCGGAGCTCCGCAGCTCGACGCTCGACCTCGCGGCGATGCTCTTCGCGACCGGTCTCGACGCGGAGCGCTCGACCGTCTTCTGCCAGAGCCACGTGACCGCGCACGCCGAGGCCGCTTGGCTGCTGGCGTCGGTGACGAGCTACGGACAGCTCGGCCGGATGACGCAGTTCAAGGACAAGTCGGAGAGCAACGATTTCGTCTCCGCGGCGCTCTTCACCTATCCCGTGCTGATGGCCGGCGACATCCTGCTCTACCAGACCGATCTCGTGCCGATCGGCGACGACCAACGCCAGCACCTCGAGCTCGCGCGCGACGTCGCGGAGCGCTTCAACTACCGCTTCGGCGAGACGTTCCGCGTGCCCGAGGGCAAGTTCGCCGAGATCGGCGGCCGGATCATGGACCTGCAGGACCCGGCGAACAAGATGTCGACGACCCTGAGCAGCGAGCAGGGCGCGGTCTACATCGTCGACCCGCCCGACGCGATCATGAAGAAGTTCAAGTCGGCGGTGACGGACTCCGGGCGCGAGGTCCGGTACGACCCGCAGGAGAAGCCGGGCGTGTCGAACCTGCTCGAGATCATGAGCGTCGCCACCGGCGAGCCGATCGAGGCGCTCGAACGGCGGTTCGAGAAGGCGGGCTACGGCGACTTCAAGGCGGCCGTCGGCGAGTCGGTCGTCGAGCTGCTGACGCCGATCCGCGAGCGCTTCGAGGCGCTGCGCGCCGACGAGCGCGAGCTGCAGCGGCTGCTCGCCATGGGCGCAGAAAAGGCGCGGCGCGCGTCGGAGCCGACGCTCGAGGCGATGTACGACCGGATGGGTTTCGCACGCTCGGAGGCCGGCAAGTTCTTCGGCGCAGCGCGGCCCAAGGGTCTCTAGCGGCGCGCGGCTCGGGTCCCGCTACCCGCGCAGGCGTGCGATCTCGGCCGGCGTGAGCCGGCGCCACTTCCCGGGCGCGAGCCCCTGCACCGTCAGGCCTGCGTAGACGCTGCGGTGGAGGCTGCGCACCGGGTGACCGACGGCCTCGAACATCCGCTTGACCTGGCGGTTGCGTCCCTCGTGAATCGTCAACTCGATCCGGTGATCGCCGACGCGCCGCACCTTTGCGGGCGCGCTCACGCCGTCCTCGAGTTCGACGCCCTCGCGCAGCGCGCGCAGCACGTCCTCCCCCGGGCGCCCGCCGACCTCCGCCTCATAGACCTTCTCGATCTCGTAACGCGGATGGGCGAGCCGGTGCGCGAGCGGACCGTCGTTCGTCAGCAGGAGCACACCGGTCGTGTCGACGTCGAGCCGTCCCACCGGTACGACGCGCGGTTCCGACGGCACGAGTTCGACGACTGTCGGGCGGCCCTGCGGGTCGTGTGCGGTCGTCACGACGCCGGCGGGCTTGTGCAGGAGTAGATATGTGAGGCGCTGCAGCGACACCGGCGCGCCGTCGACCGTGACGCGGTCGCGCGACTCGACGAACGTGTTCAGCTGGCCGGGCTCGCCGTTGACGAGCACGCGGCCTGCCTTGATCAGGTCGTCGGCGCCGCGACGCGACGCGAGACCGGCTCGGGCGAGATAGGCGTTGAGACGCACGACTGACACGATAGGGGCGATGCGCGCGATCCATGTACGCGGACGTCTCGCGGCCGCCTCAGATGCCGCGGCGATCGCGCTGTTCGCGGTCGTCGGACTGCTCTCGCATCACGCATCGCCCTCCGCGTTCGCGCGCGACGCGTTGCCGCTGCTCGGCGGGTGGTTCGCTGCGGCGCTCGCGACGCGTCTCTACGAGCGTC
This sequence comes from Gaiellaceae bacterium, assembly GCA_036564885.1. Classification (GTDB taxonomy): domain Bacteria; phylum Actinomycetota; class Thermoleophilia; order Gaiellales; family Gaiellaceae; genus Palsa-739. The sequence goes on from DATCOE010000124.1 coordinate 7,870, forward strand.
CGTCGATCCCGCGGCTGCTCGTCACCTGGGCGGCCGGGATCACAGCGGGCGTGCTCGTGCGCGCGCTGATCCTCGGCCGCACGCTCGACGGCCGCCAGGCCGCGTTCCTCGCGACCTCGCTCGTCTTCACGCTGCTCTTCGTCGTCGTGTTGCGGGCCGCAACGTCAGCCCTGCCCCGCCGCTAGGCGGTGCGCTTCTCGGCGACCGCGTGCAGGCGCTCGCGGATCTGCTCGGTGTCCGCGCCGACGTCGTCGAGGCGCGGCAGCTGCGAGAGGCTCTCGAGCCCGAACACGCGCTCGAAGAGCGGCGTCGTGCGGTAGCGGATCGCGCCCGCGACTTCGTCGCGGCCGGCTTCTGCGATCAAGCCGCGCTCGACGAGGTTCGCCACGGCCGAGTCGGCGGAGACGCCGCGGATGCGCGCGACGTCGGGCCGCGAGCACGGGCCGAGGTAGGCGACGATCGCCAGCGTCTCGAGCGAGGCCTGCGAGAGGTTCCGCTGCGCCGGCTTCTCGAACAGGCGGGCGCACGCCTCCGCCGCGTCACGCGAGGAGCGGAACGCCCAGCCGCCCGCGACGTACTCCAGGACGATGCCGCTGCGGCCCTCCTGATAGCGCTCGCCGACGAGGCCGAGCGCGATCTCGACACGCTCCGGATGGTCGTCCGCAGCCTCGGCGAGATCCTGGACGGAGAGCGGCGCCGACGCGATCACGAGCAGCGCCTCGATCGTGCGGGCGAGCTGGTCGAGCGGGTTGCCGGCGATCAGGCGGAGCGGGCGGTCCATACAGCGGTCCTTTCATCTCGGTCGGCGATCTCCTCCCCGGCCCGCGCCACACGGATGGGCGCGAACGGGGCAGCTTGGTCGATCACGATCTCGCCGGAGCGGCGAAGGTCGAGCAGCGCGAGGAACGCGACTGCCTGCTCGACGCGGGAGAGCTCGCGCACCTCGACGTCGAAGTCGAAGCGGGACCGCCGGCGGAGCACGGCGCGAAAGCGGTCGAGGAACTGCGAGACGGGCGGGAACCGGAGCGCCATGTGTGCGAGCGAGACCTGCGGCGGCTCCACCGCGAGCAGGCGGATCACCTGCGCGAGCCGCTCGGGCTGCTGCGGGGCGAGCGGCGTCTCGAGCTTGGGCGCGAGCGGGGCCGGGCCGAGCCGGAAGTAGCGCCCGCCCTCGGTCTCGAGCCGCTCCCGCAGCCAGCCTGCCGCCTGCTTCATGCGCCGGTACTCGGCGAGCCGCCGCGCGAGCTCCTCGGCCGCCGCCTCCGGCTCGAGCTCGGCGAGCTCGGCCGCCTCCTCGGGGAAGAGACCGCGCGCCTTCAGCTCGAGCAGCGCGGCGATGAGCACGAGGAACTCGCCGCAGGCCTCGAGGTCGAGCTCCTCCCGCTCGGAGAGCCGTTCGAGGAACGCGAGCACGATGCCGGCGACATCGATCTCCCGCAGCTCGAGCTCGTCCTTGAGGACGAGCGTCAGCAGTAGGTCGAACGGGCCCTCGAACGCGTCGAGGTCGAGCTCCAGCTCACGGACGATCACGCGCAGGACCGTACCCGCTCTACCGGACGCGGCCCTTCGGCACGGCCATCTTCGGGCCCAGCTTCCTCGCCGGCGCGGGCTTCCCGCGGCGGCGCCGAGGTAGCCGCGGCTTGCCCGGGGCGGCGGGATCGCGGAGGAACTGCCACCAGAGGAAGAACCCGGCGCTCACGACGAAGACGATGAGGGAGACCCAGAAGTTGAGCCGCAGCCCGGCGATGTGGCTGGAGGGATCCGTCCGCATCAGCTCCTCGACCATGCGGCCGGCCGTGTAGTAGGCGACGTAGAGGGCGAAGAGCCCCGGCCGCCGGAGCCGGAAGCGCCGGTCGATCCAGAGCAGCAGGGCCACGCCGAGCAGGTCCCAGATGAACTCGTAGAGGAAGGTCGGGTGATAGAGGTTCGCGGCCGCCTTGCCGTGGATCTCGAGCGCCCAGGGCAGGGTCGTGTGCCTGCCGTACAGCTCCTGGTTCCACCAGTTGCCCCAGCGCCCGATCGCCTGCGCGAGCAGCAGCGCCGGCGCGACCACGTCCATGAACAGGCGGACACTGTTGCCCGAGCGCCGCACGGCCCGGGCGCCCGCGAGCACGCCGAAGGCGATGCCGCCCCAGACACCGAGCCCGCCCTGCCAGACCGCGAACGGCCCGTACCAGTGGTCGTGGATCGCCGGATCCTGGTTCCAGCTCGTGACGTCGTGGTAGAGCCTTGCGCCGACGATCCCGGCGACGACACCCCAGATCGTGACGCGGTAGACGAGATCCCACTCGCCCCCGAAGCGGACCCAGCGCCGGCCGGTGAGCCACAGGGCCGCCGCAATCGCCAGCAGCAGCATGACGCCGTACATGTGGAGCGTGAGCGGGCCTAGGTGGTAGACGCCGGTCGGCGGCGAGGGGATGGAGGCGAGGACGGCACCCATGGCCGCCATTCTGCCGTGTAGCCGGAGCTACCGGGACTAGAGGAGGATCTGCAGCGCGAGCTTGGACGAGCAGCCGCGATCGACGAGCTCGGTCGCCCGGTGGAGATCGATGTCGAGGCGTGACGCCAGCGTGACGGCCGCGTCAGGATCGAATCCGGCCCGCATGAGCTCGTCGGCGCGCCAGCGCTCGACGCGCTCCAGCTCCGTCTCGACGATTTCTTGCACCGCAGGCATCTTGGCTTCCTTCCGCAGACGCTTTCTCTCACTACTTCGGGAGAACGCCCCAATCGGTTCACCCCTTTTCGGGGTATCTCTAACCTAGTTACGGCTGAGCGATCGAGCGAGTGAGACGGCTTCGCCCTTCGTCAGGGAGCGAGATTCGAGGCGGTACGTGGCGCCGTCGCGCTCCCAGATCAGGGCGTTGCCGGCGAGCCGGGGCGAGGCGCCGCGGAAGAAGAGGTCGTGGACCGCTCCGGAGATCCAGAGCCCGGGAGACCCGTCGAACCCTGCAGGCTCCACCGAGGTGCCGCCGCCGGCGAACTTCTGCAGGAAGCCGCCGAACGCGAACTCGTTGAGGAGCACGGGCTCGCCGCGGTACGAGAAGACGAAGGACACGGTGGAGCCGCCCTGCAGGTGCGCGGGCGGCGGCGGAGCGAGCGGCGGCACGAGCAGCGTGAAGCGGAACGTCCGCTTCGCCTCGGCGAGGCTGACCTCAGGCCCGATGCCGGCGGAGAGCGGGCGCTCATCGGCGGCCGGGAGCCGGTCGACGCGCACGATCGTCACGGCGCCGAGGTGGAAGAAGCGGAGGATCGCGGCGCGCGACTGCGGCACCGCGAAGGCGGCGGCGAGCGCGGCGAGGACGGCGAGTGCGAGCCCGAGCGCGACAAGCCGGCGGCGGCGCCGACGCGCGGCACCGTGCTTGATCGCTTTGGCCTCGAGGGCGAGGCGCAGCTCCGGCGTCGGCGGCCACTCGACGTGCTCGGCGAGCGCGCTCAGCTCACGTGCGAGGTCCATACGCCTCCCTCAGCCGGTCGAGCGCCCGCGCGGTGCGCGACTTGACGGTTCCGAGCCGAACGCCGAGCACGGAGGCGGTCTCGTCCTCGGAGAGCTCGAGCAGGTAGCGGCAAGCGAGGATCTCGCGCGCCTGGCCGGGTAGCTGCTCGAGCGCGGCGAGCAGCGTGCGCCGCCGGTCGGCGTCGAGGACGGCAGCCTCGGGCGAGGGGGCCGCCTCGCCCGAGGAAACAGCCCCCGCCGCGCGCACGGCGAGCCGGTCGCGCCGGCCGGTCGAGCGGACGCGGTTGCGCGCCTCGTTCGCGACGATCTGCAGCAGCCACGGGCGCAACGGCTCGCTCGCGCGGAAGCGGCCGAGCGCGCGCCACGCCTTGACGATGCCCTCCTGGGCTGCGTCCTGGGCGTCGGCTGCGTTGCGGGTGATGACGTAGGCCACTCTGAATGCGATCTCCTGGTGCGCGCGGACGAGCTCCTCGTACGCGCGCGCGTCGCCCCCCTGCGCGAGCAGGACGAGGTCTCGCTCCTCACGTGGACGGCCCTCCACTGCTTGCATTACACCGCAGATGGTGCAGGAGTTCCAGCCTGTCACCGCGTCGAGCGAGCACCAGATCTCGGACCTGACTCGAACCAGGTCCCAGCCTTGAACGGCGCGTGCCACCGCGATAGATCTCGGGCTAGGTCCGAACCAGGTCCCAGTCGTTGGTTTCCGCATGGATAGCGGGCTTGCATCTCGGACGCTGAAGAGCTGGGACCAGGTCCGAACCAGGTCCCAGCGGAGCTGCCGAGAAGGGGCTCGGCGGCTAGCTGCCGGTCAGCCGGAGGCTGACGATCGTGCCCGAGCGGGCGACCGCCACGAGCTTCGCGTGCTGCGAGGCGCCGCCCGAGGCGAGCAGCCACCGTCCGGGCGCGACGGCCTTCGCGTCCTGCGCCTCCCACAGCAGCTTCGCGACCGAATCGCCGACCTGGACGCCGCGCAGGGAGCGCCAGCGCGATCCCTCGACCACGGCGCCGACGAGCACGCTGCCGTCCGTGCAGCGCCCACCGCCGAACGTCGCAGTCAGCCCGATCCCACGCCAGGTGGCGCGACACTGGGCCGATGACGCGAACGACGGGCGGCCGTAGAGCCGCTCGAGCACGGCGAGACTGTTGCGACCGCGAATCAGACCGAGCCCATTCTGCCCGATCACGTAGCGCGTCACGCGGCCGAAGAAGCCGCTGCCGCTCGTGGCCGATCCGCACCGGATCTCGGTTGCGCCGTTGGGCCGCCGGCCGATGCTGATCGCCGGCCCGCCGGCGCGCCACGCATCGTTCCCGCCGGCGACGCCCGCAGCCGGCAGGCCCGGCATCGTGGCGTCGGTCCACGTTCCGTGCGAAATGCACCGGATCACCTCGCCCGCGCGCGCCTGCGCCGGCAGCAGATACCGCGTCTGCCCGTCCCGCAGCGAGAACGCCGGCAGCGTCGCCGCGGCGCACGAGCCGACGACGACGAACATCGCTGCGACCCCCGCGAACGCCGCGCGCGCCATGCCGGGACTGTACTCCCGTTAGGCCGGAGCGGACTGCGCTTCGCGCTTGCGGCGCGAGTGCGAGGACTGGCGCTTCGTCTGCGAGAGCTCGACCTTGCGCAGGCGGATGCTCTTCGGCGTCACCTCGACGCACTCGTCCTCGCGAATCATCTCGAGCGCCTGCTCGAGCGACAGCGGCCGCGGCGGGATCAGGCGCACGGTCTCCTCGGAGCTCGCCGCGCGCATGTTCGTCAGCTTCTTTTCCTTCGTCGCGTTCACGTCGAGGTCGGCGGCGCGCGAGTTCTCGCCGACGATCATGCCCTCGTACAGCTCGAGGCCCGGTGCGATGAAGAGCGAGCCGCGCTCCTGCAGGTTGAGGATCGCGAACGCCGTCGCGGGGCCGCGCCGGTCGGAGACGAGCGCGCCCGTCGGCCGCGTGCGCAGCTCTCCGTGCCACGGCTCCCAACCCTCGAAGACGTGGTGGAGGATGCCGGTGCCGCGCGTCTCGGTGAGGAACTCCGTGCGGAAACCGATCAGGCCGCGGGCCGGCACGATGTACTCCATGCGCGCCCAGCCGGTGCCGTGGTTGACCATCTGCTGCAGGCTGCCCTTGCGCAGCGCGAGCAGCTGCGTGACGACGCCGATGTAGTCCTCCGGGACGTCGATCGCGACGCGCTCCATCGGCTCGTGCCGCTTGCCGTTGATCTCGCGGGTCAGCACCTCCGGCTTGCCGACCGTGAGCTCGAAGCCTTCGCGGCGCATCAGCTCGACGAGCACCGCGAGCTGCAGCTCGCCACGGCCCTGCACCTCCCACGCGTCCGGACGGTCGGTGGCGTTCACGCGCAGCGCCACGTTGCCGACGAGCTCCTGGTCGAGACGCGCCTTCACCATCGAGGCGGTGAGGCGGTCTCCCTCGGTGCCGGCCAGCGGCGAGGTGTTGATGCCGATCGTGATCGAGAGCGACGGCTCGTCGACCGTGGTGACGGGCAGCGGGCGCGGATCGTCGGGGTCGGCGATCGTCTCGCCGATCGTCACCTCCGGGATGCCCGCGATCGCGACGATCTCCCCCGGTCCCGCCTCGGCGGCAGAGACACGGTCGAGGGCCTCGGTGATGTAGAGCTCGGTGATGCGCGCGTTCGAGATCGTCCCGTCGGCGCGGCACCAGGCGACCTGCGCGCCCTTGCGCAGCGTGCCGTGGCGGATGCGACAGAGCGCGAGCCGGCCGACGTACGAGTCGGCGTCGAGATTCGTGACGAGCGCCTGCAGCGGATGGTCGGGGTCGTAGGACGGCGGCGGGACGGTGTCGAGGATCATCTGCACGAGCGGCCCGAGATCAGCGGCGAGCTCGTCCTCCTTCAGCCCGGCCTTCCCGGCGCGCGCGTTGCAGTAGACGATCGGGAACTCGATCTGCGACTCGTCGGCGTCGAGGTCGAGGAAGAGCTCGTAGACCTCGTTCACGACCTCCTCGGAGCGCGCGTCAGGCCGGTCGACCTTGTTCACGACCAGCACGACCGGCAGCCGCGCCTCCAGCGCCTTGCGCAGGACGAACCGGGTCTGCGGCAGCGGGCCTTCGCTCGCGTCGACGAGCAGGAGCACGCCGTCGACCATCGTGAGCCCGCGCTCCACCTCGCCGCCGAAGTCGGCGTGGCCGGGCGTGTCGATGATGTTGAACTTCGTGCCGCCGACGGTCACCGCCGTGTTCTTGGCGAGGATCGTGATGCCCTTCTCCCGCTCCAGGTCGGTCGAGTCCATGACGCGCTCGTTCACGTCCTGGTTCTCGCGGAAGGAGCCGGCCTGCCAGAGCAGCGCGTCGACGAGCGTCGTCTTGCCGTGGTCGACGTGGGCGACGATCGCGATGTTCCGCAGGTCGTCTCGGCGGGCGGTGAGGTTCGGGCTCTTCACCCACCTACGGTAGCGGCTGCCCCGGAACGGCAGTCGTGCGCGCCGCTACACGACCGCGGCTTCGCCGAGCAAGGCCTTCACCTCGGCGAAGAAGTCGGGCACGGGCTGCACCCGGTAGTTCGGCCCGAGCTCGAGCAGCTTCGGGCCCATCGACGTGACGAGATCGACGTAGACCGGCGCCTCGCCGGGGAAGTCCTTCACGAGCGCCGCGAGCTCGCGCACGATGCCGGCCGCTGCGATGCGCGCGTCGACCTTCAGCCGTACCTCGCGCCGCTCGGGCGTCGCCTCGAACGCCGTCACCTCGATCGCGACGAGCTTCGTCTCCCCCTGCTGCTTGTGGTCGACGCGCCCCTTCACGATCACGACCCGGTCCTGCATCAGCAGCTCACGCGCGTGGACGTAGACGGAGCTGAACGCGACGACCTCGCACGAGCCGGTGACGTCCTCGAGCCCGGCGAACACCATCGGCTCGCCCTTCTTCGTCGTCATCTGCTTCAGCGACGCGATGATGCCGCCGACGATCACGACCTCGCCGTCGCGCCGGCGTTCGATCTCGTTGATCGCGCAGTCGGTCTTGCGACGCAGCTGGTCGCGGATCGGCGTCAGCGGATGGTCGGATACGTACAGCCCGAGCGTCTCCTTCTCGAGCTTCAGCAGCTCGTTCTTCTCGAACTCGGCCGCCGGGATCGGCGGATGGCGGCGTGGAGCCGCGTCACCCGAGGGCTCGCCGAGGTCGAAGATCGAGCCCTGGCCGAGCAGCTTGTCGGACTGCTGTTTCTGCCCCCACGCGAGTGCCTGCTCGAGGCACCCGAGCATGCCCATGCGCGAAGCGCCCGTCGAGTCGAGCGCGCCGCACTTGACGAGCGACTCGAGCGCGCGCTTGTTCACCGTCTGCGGGTCGACGCGCTCCGTGAAATCCCAGATCGACGAGAACGGACCGCCTTCCTCGCGCGCGCGCACGATCGCGCGGCACGCGGACTCGCCGACGTTCTTCACCGCGTTCAGCCCGAAGCGGATCTTCCCCTCGACGACGGCGAAGTCGATCATCGACGTGTTCACATCGGGCGGCAGCACGTCGATCGACAGGTCGTGGCACGCGGCGACGTAGAACGGCACCTTGTCCTTCGTGTTCATCACGGAGGAGATGAGCGCCGCCATGTACTCCTTCGCGTGATTCGCGCGCAGCCAGGCGGTGCGGTAGGCGATCAGCGCGTAGCAGGCGGCATGCGACTTGTTGAAGGAGTAGTCCTGCGCCTGCTCGAGATCCGACCAGAGCTGGTTCGCCGCGCCGGGCGGGACCCCGTTTGACGCGCAGCCCTCGAGGAACTTGCCCTTCAGCGAGGCCATCAGGGAGTGGATCTTCTTCCCGATCGCCTTGCGCAGATCGTCGGCCTCCGCGGGGGAGAAGCCGGCGATCTGCTTTGCGATCTCCATCGACTGCTCCTGGTAGATGGAGATGCCGTACGTGGAGCTCGTGATCGGCTTCAGCCGCGGGTCGACATACGTGACCTGCTCCTGGCCGGCCTTGCGCTTCGCGTAGACGGGGATGTACTGCATCGGCCCCGGGCGGTAGAGCGCCACGAGCGCGATCAGGTCCTCGAACACGGTGGGCTTCACCTGGCGGAGCGCCTCGCGCATGCCCGACGACTCGAACTGGAAGACGCCGGTCGCCTCGCCGCGCGCGAGCATCGCGTACGTCTTCTTGTCGTCGAGCGGAATCTTCCCGATGTCGAGGCCGCCGCCGATGAGCGCGACCGCCTTGTCGATCACGTCGAGGTTGCGCAGGCCGAGGAAGTCCATCTTCAGCAGGCCGAGCGCCTCGATCGTGTTCATCGAGAACTGCGTCACGATCTCCTGGTCGGCGCCCTTCTGCTGCAGCGGCACGACCTCCATCAGCGGCGCGGCGCCGATCACGACGCCGGCGGCGTGGATCGAGTCCTGCCGCGTCAGCCCTTCGAGCGGGCGCGCGAGGTCGACGATCTCGCGCGCGACCGGGTCGGAGTCGTACGCCGTCTTCAGGTCGGAGCCGGACTTGAGGCAGTCGTCGAGGGTCTGGCCCGGGCCTTCCGGGATCAGCTTCGCGATCTTGTCGACGACGCCGTACGGCACCTCGAGCACACGGCCGGCGTCACGGACGGCCGCGCGCGCGGCCATCGTCCCGAAGGTGATGATCTGCGCGACGCGGTCGTTGCCGTACTTCTCGCGCACGTAGTTGATGACGCGCTCGCGGCCCTCGACGGCGAAGTCGATGTCGATGTCGGGCATCGACTTGCGGCCGGGGTTGAGGAACCGCTCGAACAACAGGTCGTAGCGGATCGGGTCGATGTCGGTGATGCCGAGGCAGTACGCGACGAGCGACCCCGCGGCCGAGCCGCGGCCCGGGCCGACGCTGACGCCGTCGCGCCGTGCGAAGTCGATGAAGTCGGCGACGATGAGGAAGTAGTCGGCGAACCCCATCTCGTGGATCGTCTTCAGCTCGAACTTGAGGCGCTCCTGGAGCTCGGGCCCGATCTTGTCGTAGCGGCGGCCGAGGCCCTTCTCGCAGAGCTCGACGAGGTAGTCGAACGCCTCCCGCCCGCCGGGGGTCGGGAACTTCGGCAGCAGGATGCGCCCGAGCTCGATCTCGACGTTGCAGCGCTCCGCGATTTCGAGCGTGCGGCGCATCGCGTCTTCCTGGCCCGGGAAGTCGAGCGCCATCTCCGCCTGCGTCTTGAAGTAGAAGTGGTCGGTATCGAATTTCCAGTGATTCGGGTTCTTCAGCGAGTCGCCGGACTGGATGCAGAGCAGCGCCTCGTGCGCGCGTGCGTCCTCGTGCCGGAGGTAGTGCACGTCGCCCGTCGCGACGAGCGGCATGCCGCGCCGGATCGCGAGCTGCTGGAGCAGCGGGTTGATGCGCTGCTGCACGTCGAGGTGCGCGTTCTGCATCTCGACGTAGACCTGCTCCTTGCCGAAGATCGTGGTCAGCCGGTCGAGCTCGCTCTCGGCGTCGGTCGCGCGGCCCTCCTCGAGCGCCTTGCAGACGCGGCCGGAGAGGCAGCCGGAGAGCGCGATCAGGCCCTTGCCGTGCCGCTCGAGCAGCTCCCAGTCGACGCGCGGCTTGTAGTAGTAGCCCTCGAGGTAGCCGAGGCTCGAGAGCTTGATCAGGTTCCCGTAGCCCTCGGTCGTCTCGGCGAGCAGCGTCAGGTGCGCGTACCCCTTCTTCTGGGCTCTGCGGTCGTCGGCGACGTAGACCTCGCAGCCGAGCACCGGCTTCACTCCGTGCTTCTTGGTCTCCTTGACGAGGTCGAC
>DATCOE010000125.1:0-7176 GCA_036564885.1 Gaiellaceae bacterium
TTCTGGATGGCGATCGACATCAGCGCCTACTCGCTCGTGGCGTGCGCGAAGGCTGCGGAGCCGCTGATGGAAAAGGCGGGCGGCGGTTCGATCGTGACCATGACCTATCTCGGCGGCGAGCGGGTCGTGCCGCACTACAACATCATGGGCGTGGCGAAGGCGACGCTCGACGCTTCGATGCGGTATCTCGCGTCCGATCTCGGCGGGAAGAACATTCGTGTCAACGCGATCTCGGCCGGGCCTGTGCGAACACTTGCCGCGCGGTCGATCGCCGGGTTCCCGACGATGGAGGCGATCGTCGAGGAGCGTGCGCCCTTGCACCGCCATGTCGACGCGGAGGACGTCGCCGCGGCGGCGGGCTACCTGCTCGGCGACGGCGCGAAGAACGTCACCGCGACGACGCTGTACGTCGACAGCGGCTACCACGCAATGGGCATGTAACGCTTCGCTTTGCTCGCTCCACGGAGGAAACCATGTTTCCCCCGTGCGTCCCCTTCTTCCTGTGCTCGCGGCCGGGCGCGTTACTGCTGCGCCGAGCAAGCTCGGCTCCGCGACGTGTTTGGCCGGACGCTACAGAGCCTGTGCGGCCGTCAGCAGGACGTCGAAGTCGGGCAGCTCGGCGGTTCCATAGCGCCAGGCCCCGCGGACGACGCCCTCCCGGTCGATCAGGAACGCCGACCGCTCGGAGACGTCCTGCATGCCCTTGTAGTCGAAGGCGACGCCGAAGCCCTTCGTCGCCTCGGCGTTCCAGTCGGAGAGCAGCGGGATGTCGAGGTCGAGCGCCTGCATCCAGGCGACGTGCGTCCAGGGCGAGTCGCGGGAGGCAGCGTAGGGCTGCACGCCCGCGGCGCGGAACTCGTCGCTCCTGTCACGCAGGAGCTCCAGCTCGTTCGTTCAGGTGGAAGACCAGTCGAAGAGATAGAAGAGGAGCAGGATCGGCCCCTCGGCGACGAGCTGCTCGACGGTCGCGCTCTCCTGCGGCGTCGTCCAGACGAGCGCCTCCGGAATCCGGTCGCCGACGGTGAGCATTCGCCCAGCCTACGCGGCCGTGGGGGTTGGAGCGATCTCGGTGAGCTGGTTGATCTCGGTGAGCTGGGCGATCTCGCGCACGACCTCGACGATGTCCCGGTTCGCGTTGAAGATCTGTAGCTGCCGGTCGGCGCCGTTTCCCCGGCGCAGGATCTGCTCGATGCCGGCGAGCTCCGCCTCCGAACCGAGCTCCTTCGCGTGCGGCGCGATCAGCTTCAGCGTCCTGCGAACGACCTGCGCGACGGGCATCCGGTTGCGCCTGCCCGTGACGAGGTCCATCACCGGCGCCTCCAGCCCGTAGCGCGCGGCGAGCCACTTGTTCTCGGTCGTCAGGATCCGGTGGAACGACGGGATCTCGTCGCCGGCGTCGAAGCGCTCGGAGTAGTGCTTCACGAGCGCCTGGCAGTACGCCGTGATCGCGACGACGTCTTCCAGCTGCGTCACCGCGTCGCAGATGCGGATCTCGATCGTGCCGAGCCGCGGATGCAGCCGGATGTCCCACCAGATGTGCGTGTAGTCGGCGATGCAGCCTGTGCGCTCGAGTTGGCCGACGACCTCCGCGTAGTCGGCGTAGTCCTTGAAGCGCGGAGGCGGGCCCGAGCGGGGGAACGCCGCGAACACCATGTGCCGCGACGACGCGAGGCCGGTGGGCTCGCCGCGCCAGAACGGCGAGTTCGACGAGAGCGCGACGAGCTCTGCGAGGTGGCCGATCAGCGCGTTGACGACCTTGATGGCCTTCTCGGGATCGTCGACGGCGACGTGTACGTGCAGGCCGAAGATCAGCTCGCGGCGCGCGATGTACTGCATCTGGTCGACGAGCGCGCGGTAGCGGTCGTTCGCCGTGATGCGCTGCCGCTCGAACAGCGAGAAGGGATGGGTGCCCGCAGAGCCGACGCGCAGGCCTTGCTCGCGCGCGATGCCGCTCACGTACGTGCGGAGCTGGACGAGCTGCGCCTCGACGTCGGCCGTCGTATGACACACGGGCGTCGCGATCTCGAGCACCGACTGCATCAGCTCGGCGTTGATGCGCGGCTCGAGCTCGTGTCCCTGCACCGCGGCGAGCACCGTGTCGACGTGCTGGACGAGGTCGAACGTCTCGCTGTCGAGGAGCATGTATTCCTCTTCGACGCCGAGCGTGTACGCGTCGCTCTGCCCGAAGGCGTGTTCGAGGACGCTGCCGCCCTCCGCGAAGCCGCTGCCCTTGCCCGTGATCGACGCGGGATGGATCTGCTTCACGCCGTTGCCTCGTTCTGCCCGATCACCGCGTCGAGCTCGATCTCGACGAGCCAGCGCGGGTCGAGCAGCCCGACGACGACACCCGTGCAGGCGGGCCGCACCGCTGCGAAGACCTCTCCGTGCGCGCGCATCACCTCGGGAGCATGCCCGGCATCGGTCATGAGCACGCGCGTTCGCACGACGTCCGCCATGCTCGCGCCCGCCTCGCGGAGCGCGGCCTCCGCGATCTCGAGGCAGCGGCGCATCTGCTCGTACGGCCCGGACGGTGGGTCGGCGTCGCCCGGCATGATCGGCGCAGTGCCGGCCACGTGGACGTGCGCTCCGGCGACGACGGCCCGGCTGTAGCCGTACCGCTCCTCCCAGGACGAGCCAGAAGAGATGAGCCGGCGCTCCACGCCTCTAGTATCACCCGCCGTGGAGGCGCTGAGAACCATCGACATGTGGGGCGCGCGCACGGCCGCCGCCGGGGTGACGCGGGCCGACCGTGAGCTCGCCACGCACGGGCCGCGCGGGGAGCCGCTGCGCTGGGCGTCGGTGACGAAGCTCCTCACGGGGCTCGCGACGCTCGTCGCGGTGGAGGAGGGGACGGTCGACCTCGACGAGCCCGCCGGCCCGCCGGGGTCGACGCTGCGCCACCTGCTGTCGCACGCGTCGGGCCTACCGCCGGAAGATGGGCCGCCGCTGATGCCTCCCGCGGCGCGGCGCATCTACTCGAACGCCGGCATCGAGGCGGCGGCGGCGCTCGTCGCCGCCCGCGCGGAGATGCCGTTCGGCGACTACCTTCGGGCTTCCGTGCTCGACCCATTGTCACTTTCGGGCGGGCTGCGCAGCTCGCCCGCGTGGGGATACGCAGGCCCGCTGGACGACCTGCTGAAGCTCGGCCGCGAGCTGCTCGCACCGACGCTTGTCGCCGCCGAGACGCTCGCAGAGGCGATCTCGGTGCAGTTCCCCGGGCTCGCCGGCGTTCTGCCGAGCTGGGGCCGGATGGACCCGAACGACTGGGGGCTCGCCTTCGAACTGCGCGACGACAAGGAGCCGCACTGGACGAGCGCCCGCAGCTCGCCGCGCACCTTCGGCCATTTCGGCGCTGCGGGCACGTTCCTGTGGGTCGACCCGGACGCGGGCCTCGCGTGCGGCGTGCTCACCGATCGCGAGTTCGGCGACTGGGCGATAGAGGCGTGGCCGCGCCTCAACGACGCGGTGCTCGCCGAGGTGGCTCTCCTCTAGTCGTCCGCGAAGAGCGGCCGCAGCAGCTCGTCGAACGTGGCGCGGTCGCAGCTCGCGACGACCGCGGGCGTGATCGCGGTCACCGTGGCGGTGCGAGGCACGTCCATCGCCAGTGCGACCTCGCCGAAGTAGTCGCCCGGCCGCAGGAGGTTCCGCGCGCCTATGTTGCTGTTCGTCACATTGAGCATGCCGGCGAACACGACGTAGAAGCGGTCGCCCGGATCGCCTTCGCGGACCACCGCAGTGCCCGGGGCGACCTCCTCGCGCACCATCCGCTTCGCGAGCGCGGCGAGCGTCTGGCCGGGAAGGCCGGCCAGCAGCTCGACCCGGGCGAGCTCGTGCGAGGTGGCGGATGAGCGTGGCAGGTCGCTCCCTAGGCTCGGCTCGGCAGGCTCTCGACAGGCGGCGCTGCGAGTCGCGGCAGCGCCGTCGGCCGGAAGCCGGGCAAGCGCAGCGCGAAGACGGTTCCCGGCGACAGCGGAGCGACCGTACACGATCCACCGTGTGCTCTCGCGACAGCGTCGACGATCGAGAGCCCGAGGCCGGCTCCGCCGTTCGTCCGGTTGCGAGCGACGTCGGCCCGTCCGAATCGGTCGAAGATGCGATCGAGCGCTGCCGGCGGAACGCCGCAGCCGCCGTCGGCCACCTCGATCACCAGGTCGTCGCCGAGCCCGGTCGAGCGGAGCTCGATCGTCTCGTGCGGCTCGGTGTACTTGACGGCGTTCTCGAGCAGCGCGTCGAGCGCCGCACGCAACGCTTCCTCGTCGGCGCGGACGAACCCTCGTACAAGCGGTCCGAGGAGCCAGCGGCGCGGCGCGACCTCCGACCAGCGAATGAAGACGTCTTCGAAGAACGTCTCCGCGTCGACCTCCGAGACGGCGAGGAAGTCGGGTTGGCCGGCTTTCGCGAGGAGCAGGAGTCGCGCGATGATTCGCTCGATCCGGCCGAGCTCGTCGAGGGCGATCGCGAGCTCGGACGACTCGCCCCCGTGGCGCTGCAGCAGCTCGAGGTGGCCGCGCGCGATCGTCACGGGCGTGCGCAGCTCGTGCGAGACGTCGTGGAGGAACCGCTCCTGCCGCTCGACGAGCGCCTCGGCCTCGCGGACCGCGAAGAGGCGGCGCCGCGCGTGCCACACCATCGCGAGGAACATCGCCGACATCAGCGGCACCTCGAAGAGCTCGCCCCAGAGCTGGAACCCCGCGAACGCGTCCGCCAGGATCGCCGCGCCGGTCGTCACGATCACGATGGCCAGGACGATCGTCGTCGCCCGGCCGCTCCAGACGCGGAAGCCGTAGACGATCGTCAGGCTGATCCAGACGAAGTGGAACGGAATCGTCTCCCAGCTCGGCCACGTGACCATCGCGGCGAGGTTCGCCGCCGCGAACAGGCCCCAGGCCTGCTCGATGGTCCGGCTACGCAGCCAGGCGATAGCCGGCATGGCGGACCGTCTCGATCGCTGCGTGGGAACCGAGCTTCTTGCGCAGCCGTCGCACGCACACGTCGACGACGTTCGAGCCCGGGTCGAAGCTGTAGCCCCAGACGTCGGCGAGCAGCCGTTCGCGGCTGACGATCTCGCCTGCATGCCGGACCAGATGGAGCAGGAGACGGAACTCGCGATCCGACAGATCGCAATGGACGTCGTCGAGACTCGCCTGCCGGCGCGCGAGGTCGAGCACGAGCCGTCCCGCGTGCAGCACGTTGCCGTCGTCGCCGATCGGCCGGTTGGGGCGGAGGTGGACGCGAATTCGCGCGAGCAGCTCGTCGAGCGCGAACGGCTTCGCGACGTAGTCCGTCGCTCCGAGCTCGAAGCTGCGCAGCTTCGTCGGCAGATCTGCGCGTGCCGACAGGATCAGCACCGGCAGTTCGGGCCGCTCGCGCTGGAGCTGGTGCAGGACGCCGAGGCCGCCGAGGCCGGGGAGGAGCAGGTCGAGCACGACGAGGTCCCAGGTCCCGCCGAGCGCGAGCGCGAGGCCCTCCTGTCCGTCGCAAGCGCCCTCGACCGAGTACCCCTCGGCTTCGAGACCGCGTGCGAGGAACGAGAGAATCCGCGCTTCGTCCTCGATCACCAGCAGGCGCATCGTTTCCCGATGGAGCCTAACCGCACGAAGATGACATGTAAATGACCAGCGAATGACAAGTCGGTCATGTGCTTCGCTCCGGTGGTCCTCGCGGGATATACACGAACAGCGTGGGGGGCAAAGCCTGGAAGACGATTGGTGTCGCGGCGGGTGTCGCCCTCGCCGGCGTCCTGATCGGCTTCTACATCTCGGGCTACCTCGTCGGAAACTCGAAGCCGTTCACGCCGCGCGTGTCGTCGGGGGCAACGCCGTCGGTGCACCTCACGATCCAGACCGTTGCGGCCGTCGGGCCCGACCTCGCGCCGCATCCGAACTGGGTCTCCTACCTCATTCGCGACGACGGCGGGCACTGGCTGCGCAGCACGGTTTGGAAGTTGCCGGCGAACGCGCTCGTGCACGTGACGATCTACAACTTCGACGGCGCGAGCGGCCTGCGTAACCCGTTCCTCGGCCGCCCGGAGGGTCTCGTCGGCCCGGAGATCGTCGACGGCAAGCCGCTCGCTGCGATGGCGCCCGACCAGCCGTCGCACACCTTCGCGGTGCCCGAGCTCGGCGTGCTCGCGCTCGTCGCGCCCGTCGCAGACGACGCGAAGAATCCGTGCGATTTCGCGCCGTGCGCGATGTCGATGGCGCACCGGACGATGACCTTCACGTTCCGCACCGGGAAGCCGGGGCATTACCGCTGGCAGTGCTTCGTGCCGTGCGCGGCTGGATTCCTGTACGGCTTTGGCGGCCCGATGCAGTCGATCGGGTACATGGACGGCTTCCTCGACGTGGCCTAGCCGATGGCGACCCCGACGGCCATCGCCGACACCGCGCACGGTCGCCGGTTCGTGATCGCGTGGCTCGTGCTCAGCGCAATCGCGACACCGCTCGTCGCGATCTTCCTCGGGCCGGCGATCCCGCCCGGCAACGGCAGCGTCCAGGCGACGGAGCAGGTCTTCGACAACCAGGTGATGGTCTCCGTGGTCACGCCGGTCTGCGTGCTCGTCCTGCTCTTCTTGGCCTACGCGCTGGTCTCGTTCCGGAGCCGGACGCAGGAGCTCGTCGACGGCCCGCCGCTCCGCGGCGACGCCCGGATCCAGGTCGTCTGGATCGTCGTCACCACCGCGGTCGTCCTCGGCCTAGCCGGCTTCGGCACGTATGGGCTGCTCCAGACCGGCGCGGGCGGCGGCCAGGGCCCGAGCGCTGCATTCGTCCCCTCCGACCACGCGAGCGCCGTCGACGTCCAGGTGATCGCCCAGCAGTGGGAGTTCACGTACCGGTACCCGACGTACGGCGGTATCGAGACACCGCACCTCGTGCTGCCCGCGAATACGCTGATCCGGCTCCACGTCACCTCTCTCGACGCGATCCACTCCTTCTGGGCGTACCAGCTCGGCGTCAAGGCCGATGCGAACCCCGGCACCGACAACGTGGTCTACGTCACGACGAAGGCGCCGAGCTCCTTCGACATCCACTGCGCCGAGCTCTGCGGGCTCTGGCACGGCTACATGTTCGATACGGGCCAGGTCGTCGACGCCGCGCAGTTCTCCTCGTGGGTCAAGCAGCAGCAGGCGTACTTCGGGCCCGTGATGCGCTACCTGCCGGCGTACTCCACGACCTA
>DATCOE010000126.1:0-3310 GCA_036564885.1 Gaiellaceae bacterium
CGACTCGTCGGCCTCGAGCGCCCGGGCGCCGGTCACGCGCACGTCGGCTGCGACGCGGTCTCCCTCGCCGACGATCAGCACGTCGCCCGGAACGACGCCTTCGGCGGCAACCGTTCGTTCCGCACCATCGCGCACGACGAGCGCCGTCTGCGTGAATGCCTGGGAGAGCGCGCGGATCGCGCGCTCGGCTCCCGCTTCCTGCCAGAAGCCGAGCACGCCGTTGAGCACGACGATCGACCCGATCGCTGCTCCTTCGACGGTGTCGCCGATCGCGACCGAGATCGCGGTCGCCGCCAGCAGCAGCGCCACCAGCGGGTCGAGCAGCTGGCCGAGCGCGAGGCGCACGTACGGCGGCCGCCGCGGCGGCCGGGGCCGATTCGGGCCGTAACGGGCGAGGCGTGCCGCCACCTCGACCGAGCTGAGGCCGCGCTCGAGATCGGTCGCGAGTGCGGCGGCAACCGCGACCGCGGGCGCCGCGTGGGGCGGCCGCTCGGCCATCAGCGCAGCTCCGGCCCACGCACGACGAGCACCGAGCAGCCGGCACGGTGCGCGATACGCTCGGAGACGCTTCCGAGGGCGCGGGCGCCGTGCAGGCCGCGGCTGCCGACGATCAGCAGGTCGACATCCGCCGAGGCCTTCTGGAGCGCGTCGACCGGTCGTTCGTCGATCTCCTCGCCGAACGGTGTGTGCAGGTGGATCCGAGGAAGATCGGCGTCGCTGTCGCGGAGCGCCGTGACGATCCGCAGCGGGACCGCGAAACGCATCGCGAGGTAACGGGCGACAGCCAGTGCCCGCTCCGCCTCCGCCGAGCCGTCGACTCCGACGAGCAGCGAGCGCGGAAACAGCGCCTCGTCCGCCGGCCTGCGCGCGACGAGGACGGAGCACGGGGCTCGGTGGAGGAGCTCACCGGCGACGCCGCCGAGCATCATCTCGGCGATGCGCCGGTGGCCGTGTGAACCCACCGCGAGGAGTGATGCGCCCGTGCGCTCCAGCTCGCGCAGCAGCGTCGCTGTCGGCGCTCCCCTGATCAGCCGCGGAGACGCACGCCTACCCACGATCTCGGCCGCAGCGGTGAGGGCGTCCGCTCCCTCGCGCTCCATCTCGGCAGCGATCCGTGGCGCCGACAGGCCGGTGTGCACGGCGAGGGCGGTTTCGACGGCGAAGACGAGATCGAGCGGGCCCTCCGGCTCGACGAGAACGCCGGCCTGGCGACAGGCCTCGAAGCCGGCCTCGGTGCCGTCGACCCCGACCAGGGCGTGAGTGAAAACCGATTCAGGATGCATCGCGGGGAGTTCAGGAGTGTCGTGCTCGACCGTCATTGCCGCGCCTCCTCTCAGGGAATGAACTCCGCGTAGTCGGAGCGCCGCAGCGGTTGATACAGCAGCAGACCCTCGCTGCTGAAGACGCGGACGAGACGCCCCTCGAGGTGCAGGTTGACCCGTTCGACGCCCGCAACCGCGGTGAGCGTGTAGACGAGCTGGGCGAGCCGCGCGTTCATCGAGGCGCTGCCGCCGCCCGAGGCGAAGCGGCTGGAGAGATCGACCGTGGCCAGGCCGTCCTTCACGGTCAGACCGAGCAGCCGGCTGCCGGAAGGAACCGTGGAGCTGAGGCCGCGGCGACGCTCGGCCGCCGTCGGGCCGGCGAGCAGCCCGCGCACCGCCGCCGACGCGGGCGTTCGTGCGGGGGCGGCGCGATTCACCGCGACGCCGTGCTCGGCGTGCACGAAGTAGACGTGGACGGTCGCCGCGGACGCTGCGGCAGGCGCCGCCAGGCCGATCGCTGCGGCCGCGATGAGCTGTCTGAGCGTCGGAGCCTCCTTTCAGTCGTGCAGAGCGCGGAGCGCGTTGAGGATCACGCCGACGTCGATCACCTCCTGCAGGAGCGCGCCGCTCACGGGCGGCAGGTAGCCGGCCGCGGCGACACCCATCGCGACGAGCGACAGGCCGATCCCGGCGAGGACGCTCTGGCGGGCGATGTAGAGGGAGCGCCGGCCGATCCGGATCGCGTCGGCGACACGGTCGACCCGGTCGACGAGGATCACGGCGTCCGCGGTGTCCGAGGAGACGGTCGCGCCGGCCGAGCCCATCGCGATGCCGACATCGGCCAGCGCGAGCGCGGGTGCGTCGTTGATGCCGTCCCCGACCATCACGACGCCGCACAGGTCCGGTCGCGAGCGGACGGCGCGCACGACCTCGAGCTTCTGGTCGGGCGTCTGCTCGGCGTAGACGCGGTCGACGCCGAGCGTCTCGCCGATCGCGTCGGCGACCGCTTGCTTGTCGCCGGTCACGAGAGCCACGTGCAGGACGCCGACAGCGCGCAGGCGCGGGACGAGCTCTTTCGACTCCTCCCGCAGCCGGTCGCTGACGAGCACGACTCCGGCGAGCGTGCCGTCCACGCCGACCAGGACCTTGGCAGCGCCGCCGTCCAGACCGGTGGGAACATGCACCTCGATCCCGTGCTCCCGGAGCCAGCTCGCGCTGCCGACCAGGACGTCGTGACCGTCGACCGTGCCGCGCACGCCGCGGCCGAACACTTCCTCCGCGTCCTTGGGCAAGGCGAGCGTGAGGTTGCCGGCTTCGGCTCCTGCGACGAGCGCTTTCGCGAGCGGGTGCGCGGACACCTGATCGAGCGAAGCGGCCAGGCGAAGCGTGTGGTCGGTGGGGATCCCGTTGGTCGCGACGACCCGATCGAGCTCGGGGTGGCCGAGCGTGATCGTTCCTGTCTTGTCCAGCAGCACCGAGCGCGCCTCGCCGAGCCGCTCGATCGTCCCCGCCCCCTTGACGACGACGCCCACGCGCGCGGCGCGGGACAACCCCGACATGAGCGCGATCGGCGCGGCCAGGATCAGCGGGCAGGGCGTCGCGACGACGAACACCGCGAGCGCCCGCACCGGATCGCCGGAAACGATCCAGGCGATCGCCGCGACGACCATCGTCGCGGGCAGGAAGAACAGGGCGTAGCGGTCGGCGATCCGCACGAACGGCGCCCGCTGCTGCTCGGCCTGCTCCACCAGCCGCACCAGCGCGGCATAGGCGCTCTCGGCCGCGGGCCGCAGCGCCCGCAGCTCGAAAGAGGCACCTGCCGCCGCGGTGCCGCTGCGTACGTTCCCGCCGCGGTGGATCGTGACCGGCAGAGGCTCTCCCGTCAGAGCGGACTCGTCGACGATCGCCTCGTCGCTCTCCACCATCCCATCGACCGGCACCACCTCGCCCGCGCGTACGAGCACGACGTCATCGGAAACGACTTCCTCGACCGGCACCTCGACCAGTGCGTCGCCACGGCGCAGCAGCGCCGAGCGAGGGGCGCGCTC
>DATCOE010000127.1:0-18809 GCA_036564885.1 Gaiellaceae bacterium
CAGCGATTACCGGGGGAGGCAGGACCGCGCGACCGTTGCCGTTCACGGTCGCGGCACGACCCATTCCTCTCTTGAGCGTCGTCCGCATGCGAAATCGGCGCCCGCGAGGGGGCCGCAGGCCACGATAGCGGAGGGTCCGGCGAGGCCAGCAGGCGTCTGCTGCCCTGTCTGGATGAGCGCGACTAGCGCGCCGAGGAGCGATGCGTCACGCCGCCACGCCCGCTTTGTCGGCTGCGCCGGCCTCGGCCGAGGGCTCGTAGCCGAGGTTCGGCCGGAGCCAGCGCTCGGCCTCCTCGAGCGGAACGCCCTTGCGCGCCGCGTAGTCGGCGACCTGGTCCTGCGCGACGCGGCCGACGGAGAAGTACCGGACCTCGGGGTGCGCCAGGTAGATGCCGCTGACGCTCGCCGCCGGCATCATCGCGAAGGACTCGGTGAGCGCGACGCCGACCCGCTCCGTCTCGAGGAGCTCGAACAGCTTCCCCTTCTCGCTGTGGTCGGGGCAGGCCGGATAGCCGAAGGCCGGGCGGATGCCGCGGAACCGCTCGGCGGAGAGATCCTCCTTCGAGAACTGCGACCCGGTCTCGTACCACTCGCGCCGCGCGACCTCGTGCAGGTACTCGGCGAACGCCTCGGCGAGGCGGTCGGCGATCGCCTTGACCATGATCGAGCGATAGTCGTCGAGCTCGGCCTCGAAGCGTGCCGCGAGCTCGCCCGCGCCGATCCCTGCCGTCACCGCGAACGCACCGATGTGGTCGCGGGCCGGCGAGATGTAGTCGGCAAGCGAGCGGTTGGGCCGCGAGTCGCCATAGGCCGACTGCTGGCGCAGGAAGCAAAAGCGCGTCTCCTCGTCACCCTGCACCACGATGTCGTCGCCGTCAGCGGCAGCCGGCCAGAAGCCGTAGACGCCGCGCGCCCGCAGGAGATCGCCCGCGACGATCTCGTCGAGCAGCTCCTGCGCGTCGTCGAAGGCCTCGCGCGCGGCGGGCTGCTCGAGAATCGCAGGGAAGCGCCCCTTCAGCTCCCATGCATGGAAGAAGAACTGCCAGTCGATGTACTCGCGCAGCGTCGAGAGCGAGGGCTCGACGATCCGCGTGCCGACGAACGAGGGTGCGGGAATGTCGTCGAATGCGACCCGGTGCCGGTTGTCGCGCGCGAAGGCGATCGGGAGCAGCGGCTTGCGCTCCTTCTCTGCGTACTGGGCGCGTAGCGTCTCCTGCAGCTCGCGGTTCTCGCCGTCGAGTCGTGCGCGCCGGGTGGGGTCGAGCAGGTCGCCCACGACGACGCTGACGCGTGACGCGTCGTGCACGTGCACGACCGGCTGCTCGTACTCGGGCGCGATCTTCACCGCGGTGTGCTGCCGCGACGTCGTCGCGCCGCCGATCAGGAGCGGCAGGTGGAGGCCGCGCCGCGACATCTCGCGCGCGACGTCGACCATCTGGTCGAGCGACGGCGTGATCAAACCGGACAGGCCGACGATGTCGGCGCCTTGCTCGAGCGCGGTGTCGAGGATCGTGTCGCCCGGCACCATCACGCCGAGGTCGACGACCTCGTAGTTGTTGCAGCCGAGCACGACGCCGACGATGTTCTTGCCGATGTCGTGCACGTCGCCCTTGACGGTGGCGAGCACGACCTTGCCCTGCGTGCGCCCTGCGCCGCCGGCGGCCTTTTCCGCTTCCATGAACGGCTCGAGGTACGCGACGGCGCGCTTCATCGCCCGCGCGCTCTTGACGACCTGCGGCAGGAACATCTTGCCGGCTCCGAAGAGATCGCCCACGACCTGCATGCCCGCCATCAACGGCCCTTCGATCACCTCGAGCGGGCGCTCGTACTGCTGCCGCGCCTCCTCGGCGTCCTCCTCGATGAAGTCGACGATGCCGTGCACGAGCGCGTGCGCGAGCCGCTTCTCCACCGGCGCCTCGCGCCAGCCGAGGTCGCGCTCGCGGCGCGTCCCTTCGCCGCGCACCGTCTCCGCGTACTCGACGAGACGCTCGGTCGAGTCGGGCCGGCGGTCAAAGATGACGTCTTCGACGCGCTCGAGCAGGTCAGGTGGGATGTCCTCGTAGAGGATGAGCTGGCCGGCGTTGACGATGCCCATGTCGAGGCCCGCGGCGATCGCGTGATAGAGGAACGAGGAGTGCATCGCCTCCCGCACGACCTCATTGCCGCGGAAGGAGAACGAGAGGTTCGAGATGCCGCCGCTCGTCTTCGCGCCGGGACAGCGCTCCTTGAGGAGCGGCAGCGCCTCGATGAACGCCTTCGCGAAGCCGTTGTGCTCCTCGATCCCCGTCGCGACGGCGAGCACGTTCATGTCGAAGACGATGTCCTCCGGCGGGAAGCCGACGACGTCGACGAGCAGCCGGTACGCGCGCTCGCAGATCGTCACCTTGCGCTCGACCGTGTCGGCCTGTCCCTGTTCGTCGAACGCCATGACGACGACGCCCGCGCCGTACCGCCGCACGATGCGCGCCTGTTCGAGGAACGACTTCTCCCCCTCCTTCAGGCTCAGCGAGTTGACGACGCCCTTGCCCTGGAGGCACTTGAGACCGGCCTCGAGCACGCTCCAGCGCGAGCTGTCGACCATGATCGGCAGCCGCGCCGCTTCGGGCTCGGTCGCGATCAGGTTGAGGAACCGCGTCATCGCCTGCTCGCCGTCGAGCAGGTCGGCGTCCATGTTCACGTCGAGGAGGTTCGCGCCCCCGCGCACCTGCTCCAGCGCGACCTCGAGCGCAGCGTTGTAGTCGCCGCTCTCGATCAGCCGCCGGAAGCGCGCCGAGCCCGTGACGTTCGTGCGCTCGCCGACCATCACGAAGTTCGTGTCGGGCGTGATCGCGAACGGCTCGAGGCCGCTGAAGACCGTCCCGGCGACGTGCTCCGGCACGCGCCGCGGCGGAACGCCTTCGACGGCGGCCACGATCGCGCGGACGTGATCCGGCGTCGTACCGCAGCAGCCGCCGACGATGTTGACGAGGCCGTCGCGCGCGAACTGGCCGAGCACGCTGCTCGTGTCGTGCGGCTGCTCGTCGTAGCCACCGAACTCGTTGGGCAGGCCCGCATTCGGATAGCAGGAGACCCACGTCGTCGCGTGCTTCGAGATGTCCTCGACGAACGGCCGCATGTCGGCCGCTCCGAGGGAGCAGTTGACCCCGACGACGAGCGGGCGCGCGTGCTCGACGGAGATCCAGAACGCCTCGGCCGTCTGCCCGGACAGGTTGCGGCCACTCTTGTCGACCGCGGTGAAGGAGAGCCAGAGCGGAATCTCCGGCGCCTCGTCGAGGGCGGCCACGATCGCGGCCTTCGCGTTGAGCGAGTCGAACACCGTCTCGATCAGGAAGAAGTCGACGCCGCCTTCGCGGAGCGCCCGCATCTGGTGGGCATAGGTGTCTCGCACCGCCTCGAACGTGACGGCCCGGTACGCCGGGTCGTCGACGCGCGGCGACAGTGAGAGCGTCACGTTGAGCGGGCCGACCGCGCCCGCGACGAAGCGCGGCCTGTCGGGCGTGCGTGCGGTCCACTCGTCGGCCGCACGGCGGGCGAGCCGTGCGCCCTCGACGTTCATCTCGTACACGGCGTCCTCGAGCGCGTAGTCGGACTGCCCGATCGTCGTCGCCGTGAAGGTGTTGGTGGTTGCGATGTCCGCACCCGCGGCGAAGTACTCCTCGTGGATGCGCGACACCACGTCCGGCCGCGTGAGGTTCAGCAGGTCGGGGTCGCCCGCGACGTCGCGCGGATGGTCGCGGAAGCGCTCGCCGCGGTACGCCTGCTCACCGCGCACCTGGCTCTGGATCAGCACGCCCCAGGAGCCGTCGAGCACGACGATCCGCTCACGGAGAATCGCTTCCAGCGTCTGTCGCGTCCCGGCCATCTCCAACCTAGAGGCCTGATGTGAATTGGCCGCACGCACGGCTGGTGTGCCAGACGCGGCGCGTTTCGGCCGGCTCCGGCTTGGACGTAGGAACCGCTATGCCCCGCGCCGGATCCAACCGAACCGCTTGGTCTGGCCCATCCCCGCACGCACGTCTAATCCACATCAAGCCTCTAGCTCCTCGCCGATCCCGCCTAACGGGTCCGGGAGCGCCGAATCTGCGCGCACGGGCTCTTTAGGCGTTTGGTAACCCGGTCGCCAAGCTGCCTTCAAAGCTCTCCGGGGTTCAGCAAGAGGTTAGCAGGCGGACCAGCGGCCGCCGCGTCCCACTCGGCTGCCGAGTACCCTGCGGCGGCCGTCCGGTGGATCGGTGAGGCTGTGCAGCGACATGACGGACGAATAGCGGATCCCGGAGAAATGCCCATCGACTCGATCGACAGTCCGGCAGCACTGCGCGCAGCGCTCGATTCAATCGCCGGCAACCTCTCCTTCAGCTGGATTCCCGCGGCCCCCGGCCTCTTCGCGGAGCTCGACGCCGAACGCTTCGCGGCGCTCGACCACAACCCCACCGCGCTGCTCGTCGAGCTCGACGACGACGCGCTCGCCCGCGCGTTGACGCCCGAGTACGCGGCGCGCGTGCAGCAGGTGCTCGCAGCCGCCTCCTCCGAGCTCGAAGGGCCGACGTGGTGGGAGCACCGAGGCGAGGACGGCGGCTTCTGCGTCGCGTACTTCTCCTGCGAGTTCGGGCTCGACGAGAGCCTCCCCATCTACTCGGGCGGCCTCGGCGTCCTCAGCGGCGACCATCTCAAGTCGGCGCACGAGCTCGGCCTGCCGCTCGTCGGGGTCGGGCTCCTGTACCGCGACGGCTACTTCCGCCAGTCGCTCGACGAGCACGGCTACCAGGTCGAGAGCTACCCGCGGAACGACTTCTCGCACCTGCCGGTGACGCTCGCCGAAGGTGTCGTGCCCACGGTCGAAGTCGCGGGCCCGGACGGCGAGCTCGTGCCGGTGCGCGCACAGGTCTGGGAGGTGAAGGTCGGCCGGGTCTCGCTCTACCTCCTCGACACCAACCTCGACGCGAATCCGGACTGGGCACGCACGATCACCGACACGCTCTACGGCGGGGACCGCGAGCATCGGATCCGGCAGGAGCTCGTGCTCGGCATCGGCGGCGTGCGGGCTCTGCGCAGCCTCGGCGTCGAGCCGACGGTCTTCCACCTGAACGAAGGACATTCAGCGTTCCTCCAGCTCGAGCGGCTGCGCGAGCTCGTCGTCGAGCACGGTGTCGAGCACGACGCGGCGCTGCAGCGGCTCCGCGCTTCGACCGTCTTCACGACGCACACCCCGGTGCCCGCCGGGAACGAGGTGTTCGACCCGGCTCTCGTCCGCAAGAACGTCGGTGCGCTCGCCGAGCGGTGCGGCTTCGGGTGGGACGAGTTCGCCGGGCTCGGGCGTGTCACGCCGGAGGACGGCGGCTTCGGATTGACGCCCTTCGCCCTCCACACGGCTGCGTACGCGAACGCTGTCTCCGAGCTGCACGGCGAGGTGTCACGCGAGATGTGGCGAGGGCTCTGGCCCGAGCGCGACATCGACGACGTGCCCATCCACTCGATCACGAACGGCGTCCATGCGCGGACGTGGATCTCCGACGATCTCGCCGGTGCACTCGGCGCCGACGAGGAGACGGGAACGCCGGACTTCGCGCGCGCCTACGACCTCGGCGACGAGCAGCTCTGGGAGGTGCACCGGGCGGCGAAGCGCGAGCTGCTCGCATTTGTGCGCCGGTCGCGCTCACGCGGCGAAGGCCTCGACCCCGACGCGCTGACGATCGGCTTCGCGCGCCGGTTCGCGACGTACAAGCGCGCCGACCTACTCTTCAGCGACCCCGACCGGCTGTCACGGCTGCTGAACGACGCCGAGCGCCCGTTCCAGCTCGTGCTCGCCGGCAAAGCCCATCCGCAGGACGAGGGCGGCAAGGCCCTGATTCAGCGCGTCGTCGAGTTCGCGCGGGACGCGCGTGCGGGCGGGCGCGTCGTCTTCCTCGAGGACTACGAGATGACGCTCGCGAGCTATCTCGTCAAGGGCGTCGACGTGTGGCTCAACACGCCGCGACGCCCGCTCGAGGCGTCAGGCACGTCGGGCATGAAGGCCGCGCTGAACGGCGTCGTGAACTGCTCGATCCTCGACGGCTGGTGGGTGGAGGGCTACTCGCCCGAGACGGGGTTCGCGATCGGCAGCGACTGGGTCGCGTCGAACGACGAAGAGCAGGACGCGGCTGACCGCGAGGCGCTCTTCACCGTGCTCGAGGAGCAGGTGCTGCCGGCGTACTACGAGCGGGACGACCGTGGCGTGCCGCTGCGCTGGCTCGGCCTGATGCGGCACTCGATCGCGGAGCTCGGCGTCCGCTTCAGCACAAACCGCATGGTCGCGGAGTACGTCGACGGGCTGTACCTGCCGGCGCACCGCGACCTGATCGACCAGCTCGCCACCGCCTAGAGGCTTGATGTGGATTAGACGTGCGTGCGGGGATGGGCCAGACCAAGCGGTCCGGCTGGATCCGGCGCGGGGCATAGCGGTTCCTACGTCCAAGCCGGAGGCGGCCGAAACGCGCCGCGTCTGGCGCACCAGCCGTGCGTGCGGCCAATTCGCATCAGGCCTCTAGTTCGTCAGCCGGTGTAGCCGCTAACGCGGAGCTGGTTCTCGGCGTGGCGGATGCGCTGCTCGAGCTGCCAGCGGTCGGCGGTCGACTCCCCCGCCTCGACCTTCGCGAGCTCGGCCTGCGCGTCCTCGAGCTGCTGCTGCGCACGGTCGTTGTCGATCTCGCCCGCGGCGACCGCATCGTCGACGAGCGCGATCGCGCGGTCCTCGAGCACCTGGAAGAAGCCGGGGCCAGTCGCAAACTCCTGCACCTGCCCGTCGCCGGTGTGCACACGCGTCGAGCCGGCCTTCAGCATTGCGACGAGCGGTGCGTGCCGGGCGAGCACGCCGATCTCGCCGGCGGCGCCGGGCACGATCAGCATCTCCGCATCGCCCTCGAACGCCGCGCCCTCCGGCGTGACGACCGAGATCGAAAAGAGCGGGTGGTCGGCCATCGAGTGCTTCTCGCTACGCGGCCGCGCCGGCCGGCTCGGCCTGCATGTCGCGGGCGCGCTCGACGGCCTGGTCGATCGGGCCGACCAGGTAGAAGGCCTGCTCCGGCAGGTCGTCGTGCTTGCCGTCGAGGATCTCCGTGAAGCCGCGGATCGTGTCCTCGAGCTTCACGAACTCTCCCGCGGTGCCGGTGAACACCTCGGCGACGTGGAGCGGCTGCGACAGGAAGCGCTCGACCTTCCGTGCGCGCTGCACGACGAGCTTGTCCTCGTCGGAGAGCTCGTCGACGCCGAGGATCGCGATGATGTCCTGCAGGTCGCGGTAGCGCTGCAGCGTCTCCTGCACGCGGCCTGCCGTGCGGTAGTGCTCGTCGGAGACGACGCCCGGCTGGAGCGCGCGCGACGTCGAGTCGAGCGGGTCGACCGCCGGGTAGATGCCCTTCTCCACGATCGCGCGGGAGAGCACCGTCGTCGCGTCGAGATGCGCGAACGTGTTCGCCGGCGCCGGGTCGGTGAGGTCGTCGGCGGGCACGTAGATGGCCTGCACCGAGGTGACCGAGCCGGTGAGCGTCGAGGTGATGCGCTCCTGCAGCTGGCCCATCTCGGTGGCGAGCGTCGGCTGATAGCCGACGGCGCTCGGCATCCGGCCGAGCAGTGCCGACACCTCGGAGCCCGCCTGCACGAAGCGGAAGATGTTGTCGATGAAGAGCAGCACGTCCTGACCCTGATCGCGGAAGTACTCCGCCATCGTCAGACCGGACAGCCCGACGCGCAGGCGCGCTCCCGGCGGCTCGTTCATCTGCCCG
Source organism: Gaiellaceae bacterium (assembly GCA_036564885.1). Taxonomy (GTDB): domain Bacteria; phylum Actinomycetota; class Thermoleophilia; order Gaiellales; family Gaiellaceae; genus Palsa-739. The sequence goes on from DATCOE010000127.1 coordinate 7,758, forward strand.
TACACGAGCGCGACCTTGTCGATGACCTCCGACTCGGTCATCTCGAGGATCAGGTCATTGCCCTCGCGCGTGCGCTCGCCGACGCCGGCGAAGACCGACACGCCGCCGTGCTGTTGCGCGACGTTGTGGATCAGCTCCTGGATGAGCACCGTCTTGCCGACGCCGGCGCCGCCGAAGAGGCCGACCTTGCCGCCGCGCACGTACGGGGCGATCAGGTCGATGACCTTGATGCCGGTCTCGAAGATCTCGATCTTCGCCGACAGCTCGCCGAACGTCGGCGGGTCGCGGTGGATCGACCACCGCTCCCCGGTTGCGGCCTCCTTGCCGTCGACCGGGTCGCCGATGACGTTCCAGACACGGCCGAGCGTCTGGTTGCCGACCGGAACCGTGATCGGGCCGCCGGTGTCCACGACCTCGGTGCCCCGCGAGAGGCCGTCCGTCGTGTCCATGGCGACCGCACGCACGCGGTCGTCGCCGAGGTGCTGCTGCACCTCCGCGATCAGCTCCACGGTGCCTTTGCCGTCTGGCGCCGGCGCCTGGATCTTGAGCGCGTGGTTGATCTGCGGCAGGCCGTCCGGGAAGACGGCGTCGAGCACGACGCCTTTGATCTCGACGATCCTGCCGGTGTTGCCGTTCTTGGTCTGGTCGGCCATGAGTCTCCTGAAGGCGTGTGTCGGGCGACGGGGCGGCGCGCGAAAAAGCGCCTGCCAGAGCGGAGCGAGTCTATCCGAAGGGCTGCGGAAGCCCTGCGGGGAACTGCCTCGCTTCGAACCTCTACAGCGCGACGGAAGGGCTGATGCGCGAGGCCGGGAGCTTCTCCCCGGGCACCATCGCGAAGATGCCGCGGTCGATGCCGCGGTCGAGCACGGCGCCGAGGTTGCCGTCGCCCGTGCTCGCCGTCGTGGCGGTGGTGGTGCCGGGAGAGGAGAGGGAGCCGGCCACGCTGCCGAGACCGGCCGCGAGCACGACTGCGGCGGCGGCCGCGCTGATCTGGAGGACACGCACTGCTGCGCTGCGGCGGCGCGGCAACATGACAACGACGGCGGGCCGCTCAAGCGGCGCCGTCCGAAGCTCCCTCGTCAGTGCGTCCATGTCGCGTTCGAAACCGGCGCACGCTGCGCAACGCCCGACGTGCGCGCGCAACGACGCCTGTTCGATCTCTGACAACTCACCGTCGAATGAGAGCGACACCCAGGAACGGGCGCGCTCGCACTCCGCGGTTCGGACGGCTCCCATATCGAATAGGACGGCCGATGTCGGCAGGAGTTAGGACAATGAACCGGTCAACCGGCCAGCGCGTCCGCGCCGGCGACGATCTCGAGAATCTCCTGCGTGATCTGCGCCTGGCGGGCCCGGTTCATCTGAAGCGTGTAGCGGTCGATCAGCTCGCCCGCGTTCTTCGAGGCGTTGCGCATCGCGGTCATCTGCGCGGCGAGGAACGACGCCGCCGACTCGAGGAACGCGCGGTAGATCTCCGTCTCGAGATAGACCGGCAGGAGGCGCTGGAGGATCTCCTCGGGGTCGGGCTCGTAGATGAAGTCGCCGCGCACCGGGCCCCGCTCCTCGGCCGGGATCTCCTCGGCGGCCTCGAGCACGCTCTCCGGGATCGGGAGCAGGTCGACGGTCGTCACGCGCTGTACGAGAGCCGACACGAAACGGTTGTAGACGAGGACGACGCGGTCGACCTCGGCGTTCGTGTACAGCTCGGTCAGCCTGTGCGCCACGGCCTGCGCGTCGCCGTACGTCGGCTTGTCGGCGAAGCCGGCCCAGGCTTCGGTCAGCTCGTAGCGCCGGAAGCGGAGCGTCGACGCACCCTTGCGGCCTGTGACGAGCCAGGCGATGTCGTGCCCTTCGGCCCGCTCGGACCGCTCGAGCTCGAACGCCCGCCGCAGCGCCTGCCCGTTGAACGGACCGGCGAGGCCGCGGTCGCCGGTCACGACGACGATCGCCACCCGTTCCACGTCGCGCCGTTGCATCAGCGCGAGGCTGCGGAACGACGACGCGGCACGCGCCGTGCCGACCATCAGCTCCTGCATCCGGTCGGCGTACGGCCGCATCTCCTCGATGCGCGTCTGCGCGCGGCGCAGCCGGGCGCCTGCAACGAGCTCGAGCGCCTTCGTGATCTTGCGCGTGTTCTTGACGGAGCTGATCCGCCGGCGAATGTCCTGGAGCGACGCCACTCGCTAAGGCTCGCGGCGTCGCTCTAGAAGAGCAAAATCGGAGAGAGACGACGTCACCCTCCGCCGTTCGTCTTTCCAGGAATCCGCCGTCTTCAGCATCGGAATCTCCCTAGACAACCGCGGATTCCTCTGTGACGCTGAACGTGTTCTTGAACTTCTCGAGCGCCGCGTTCAGCTTCTCGATGAGCTCGTCGGAGAGGTCGCCGGTCTCCCGGATCGCCTGGTAGATCGTTCCCTCCGAGCGCAGGAACTCGCGCAACTCGTCCTGGAACCGCTGCACCTGCTCGGTCGGGATGTCGTCGAGGTGGCCGTGGATCCCCCCGTAGATCGCGACCACCTGCTCCTCGGTGGGCCACGGCGAGTACTGCGGCTGGTTCAGCGTGGCGACCATCTTCTCGCCGCGCGTCAGCGCCTGCTGCGTCGCCCGGTCGAGGTCCGAGCCGAACTGCGCGAACGCCTCCAGCTCGCGGTACTGCGCGAGGTCGAGGCGCAGACGGCCGGCGACCTTGCGCATCGCCTTGCTCTGCGCAGAGCCGCCGACGCGCGACACCGAGATGCCGACGTTCACGGCCGGACGGACGCCCGAATAGAACAGGTCGGACTGGAGGAAGATCTGGCCGTCGGTGATCGAGATCACGTTCGTCGGGATGTAGGCCGCCACGTCGCCGGCCTGCGTCTCGATGACAGGCAGCGCCGTCAGCGAGCCGCCGCCGAGCTCGTCGTTCAGCTTGCACGCGCGCTCGAGCAGCCGTGAGTGCAGGTAGAAGACGTCGCCCGGGAACGCCTCGCGGCCCGGCGGGCGGCGCAGCAACAGCGACAGCTGCCGGTACGCGTCCGCGTGCTTCGAGAGGTCGTCGAACATCACGAGCGCGTGCTTGCCCTGGAAGAGGAAGTACTCGCCCATCGCGGTGCCGGCGAACGGCGCCATCCACTTGATCGGCGCGGCCTCGTGCGCGGCGGCGGCGACGATCGTCGTGTACTCCATCGCGCCCGCGTCGCGGAGCCGCTCGTACACCTGCGCCACCGTCGACTGCTTCTGGCCGATCGCGACGTAGATGCAATGGACGTCCGTGTCCTTCTGATTGAGGATCGTGTCGATCAGGATCGCCGTCTTGCCCGTCGAGCGGTCGCCGATGATCAGCTCGCGCTGGCCGCGACCGACGTTCGTCATCGAGTCGATCGACTTGATGCCGGTCGACAGCGGTTCCTTCACAGGCTGGCGCGCGATCACGCCCGGCGCCTTGAACTCGAGCGGCCGGGACTCGGTCGACTCGATCGGGCCGCGCCCGTCGAGCGGGTTGCCGAGCGGATCGACGACGCGGCCGAGCAGGCCCTCGCCGACGGGAACGCTCGCGACCTTGCCCGTGCGGCGCACCGGCTCGCCTTCCTTGACGAGCTCCCAGCTGCCGAAGAGCGCAGCGCCGACGTCGTCCTCCTCGAGGTTGAACGCGAGCCCGACGACGCCGTGCTCGAGCTCGAGCATCTCCATCGCGACCGCGTTCTCGAGCCCGTAGATGCGGGCGATGCCGTCGCCGACCTGCAGGACGCTCCCGACCTCGGCGAGGTCGGTTTCGACGTCGTAGTTCTCGATCCGCGAACGCAGGATCGACGTGATCTCTTCAGGGCGCAGCTTCAAGGTTTCTCCTTAGCTCCTCACGAGTTCTTGTCTGAGTCGTTCCAATCTTCCGCGCACGCTCGCATCGGCTCGGTGCGCGCCCGCCGTCAGGACGATGCCGCCGACGATGTCCGGGTCGACGGTGCGCGTCGCCTCGACCTTGCGGCCTGCGGCCTTCTCGATCTGGGCGATGATCGCCTGGGCCTCGTCGTCGCTGAGCTCGCGCGCGGTGGTGAGCCCGACGATGAGCCTGCGCTCCTCGCGCGCCATCAGCCGCTCGAACTCGCGGGCGATCTCGTCGAGCTCGCCCGCGCGACCCTTTTCGGCCACGACGAGCAGGAAGTTCTTGAACAGCGGCTCCTCGTCGCCGGCGATGTCGGCGAGGATCTCGGCCTTCAAGGTCGGGTCGAGCTGCGGGTTGCGCAGGACCGAGCGGAGCTCGGGCGACTGCTCGACCGCAGCCGCGAAGTCGGCGAGCGCCTCGTGGACTTCCGCCAGGCGGCCGGCGTCCTTCGCCGCGCCGAACAGGGCGTCGGCGTAGATGCGGTGCGCGACGGCCAACTAAGCCGACTCCTCGAGCCGCGAGAAGTCGAGCGACCCGATCGCCTCGGCGATCAGCTCGCGGTCGCGGTCGGAATCGAGCGTGCGGCCGACGACGCGTGACGCCGCTTCGACCGTGAGCTCGGCGACCTCGGCGCGGATCTGCTGGAGCGCGCGCGCCGTCTCGGCCGCGATCTCCTTGCGCGTCTCCTCGAGCCGGCGCTGACGGTCGGCCTCGGTCTCCTCGCGCATTCGGTGCTCCATCGACTCACGGGTCTTGCGGGCCTCGGCGATGATCTGCTCCGCCTGGCCGCGCGCCTCGTTCATGAGCGAGCGGTGCTCCTCGAGCAGCGCGCGTGCCTGCTCGCGCGCGTTGTCGGCCTCGTCGATCGACTGCCTGATCTGGTCGCGGCGCGCGTCGATCATCTTCTGGATCGGGCCGAACGCGTACCTCTTCAGCACGAAGAGCGCGATCAGGAAGCAGACGATCGTCCAGATCATCAGCCCGGGCGTGACCGAGATGAGGGGGTTGGCCCCGAGCATCAGACCAGCACGTATGCCAGGATCGAGCCGAGCAGGCCGTAGAAGACGACGGCCTCGGTGAGCGCGAAGCCGAGCCACTGGATGCCCTGGAGCTCGCCACGGAGCTCGGGCTGACGGGCGACCGACTGGATCATCGAGGCGAAGATATTGCCGATGCCGATGCCGGCGCCGAGCGCGCCGAGGCCGACGCCGAGCGCGAGGCCGATCGCCTTGCCGGCCTTCGTCACGTCGCCCGTGGTAGCGGCGAGTAGGGAATGCATGTGTGGTTCCTCCTAGTGTTCCGGCTCGATTGCCGAACCGATGTAGATGGCGGACAGGGCGGCGAAGATGAACGCCTGGATCGAGACAACGATCACGACCTCGAAGAGATAGAAGACGGCGGCGATCGGGACCACGACCACCGCCAGCACGACGGACTGCAGGATGAACATCAGGCCGATGAACGTGAGGATCAGGATGTGGCCCGCGAGCATGTTCGCGAAGAGCCTGACGCTGAGCGAGATGAGGCGCATGAACTGGCCGAGGACCTCGAGCGGCACGATCAGCGCGAGCAGCGGCTTCGGCGCCTCGGGAATCCAGCTCTTGAAGTAGCGCGCCGGTCCGTTCCAGCGAATGCCCTCCACGTGCGTGAAGACGAACGTGAGGAGCGCGAGCGCGAGCGTCACCGAAAGCGACGAGGTCGCGGCGTAGATGCCCCAGGTCGGCACGCCGTGCCAGCGCTCACCGGTGAGTGGCAGCGGGATGAAGCCGAGCATGTTCACGACCCAGATGAAGAGCATGATCGTGGCGACGTACGGGAACCAGCGGCCGATCGCCTTCGACGGCAAACCCTGCTCGGCCACCTGCGTCTGCGCGACCTCGTAGATCTGCTCGCCGAGCGCCTGGCGCCGGCCCGGGGTCTTGACCCGCATCAGCGAGATGCCGAGCAGGATCGTCAGCACGGTGCCGAGCATCAGATAGACCACGGCCTTGGTGATCGAGAGGTTCAACGGGCCGAGGTGGATCGGGATCCACTCGTGCTGCTCGAACTCCGTCGTCGGGTCGAATTTGCCGCGCGCGAACGCCGTCGGCGGGGTCGCGAGCGCGAGCAGCACGAGAATCCCGAGTCGCTTCATCGTGCGGCTCCGAGGTAGGTGACGATCGACAAGCCGAGCTCGAAGGTGTAGGCGAGCGCGTACGTCAGGGCCGCCGCCACCGCGAGGTGCGGGTTCGCCACCGCGGCCACCAGCAGGACCACGAGTAGCCCGATCGCCTTGAAGAAGAGTCCGAATGCCTGCACGCCCGAGGCGGCGAGGTTACCGGTGCGGGTGCGCGCCTGCGCCAACACCAGGTCGATCCCGTGCACGGCGCACCAGAGCACCGCGGCCACTGCCCAGCCCGCGACGCTCAGGTGGAAGACGATGAAGATCGGGAGCGCGAGCAGGATCAGGAGCGCGCCGCCGAGCGCGGGCAACAGATGCCCCGGCTCCGGCCGCGGCGTCGAGAACAGCGTCCCGAACACTCAGATCACATCCCGGTAGCGGCGGTAGACGGCGAGGATGCCGCCGAGGATCCCCACGACGGCCCCGATCAGGGTGCCGATCCCCGTCGAGCCGGCGAGCCAGCCGACGAGAGCGCCGGCGCCGACGCCGAGAACGAGAACGGCAAGGAGCAGACCACCAGCGCCTGCGGGCTCGAACGACGACGGAGAGGCGGCCTGCATCGGCCGGGCGAGAATACCAGAGTCACCCGGTCGCCTTGTAACACGGCGGAGCGGTGTCGTTCTGCGGAAACTCGGCAACTTCGTGCGGCCCTCTACGATGACCTCGTGCCGCGCCCCCGCGTCCTCTTCGTGCACGGCAGCGTCGTGAACGGCGACGCGACCTGGGCGGCGCAGCGGCCGCTCGCGGAACGCTTCGAGCTCGTGATCCCGAACCGGCGCGGCTTCCCGCCCGGGCCGGACGTCGAGTCGGTGGACTACGACGACGAGGCGGCGTGGCTCGACGGGTTCCTGGAGCCGGGCACGCACCTCGTCGGGCATTCCTACGGCGGCGTGATTGCGCTCCTCGCGGCGGCGCGGCGGCCCGGGCTTCTGCGCTCGCTCACCGTCGTGGAGCCGCCGGCGTTCGCGGTGGCACGTGGCAACCAGGCCGCCGACGCGTTCGGCGAGGCCGCCACGCGGATGTGGGAGGACGGGCCGCACGAGCCGGAGGCGTTCCTGCGCGGATTCCTCCGGGCGGTCAACGCGCCGATCCCGCGGGGCACCTTCTCCCCCGCGCTCCTGCAGGGCGCGCGCACTCTGATGGTCGAGCGCTATCCGTGGGCGGCGGAGATCCCGCTCGACGAGCTGGCGGCGACGCCGTTCCCGAAGCTCGTCGTCTCCGGTGGGCACAGCGAGGCCTTCGACGCGGTCTGCGACGTGCTCGAGGAGCGCCTCGGCGCGCAGCGGGCGATCCTGCGCGGCGCCGGCCATTCGGTGCAGCGCCTCGGCGAGCCGTTCAACGAGCTGCTCGCGGCCTTCGTCGAGCGGGCCGATCAGTAGGAGACGCCGTCGGGTGGAGTGAAGGCATCGCCCCCCAGCGCCTGAAGATAGCCCCAGCCGAGCAGCGCGACGTGGTTGCGCACAAACACGAAGACGATCACGGTGCGCGGGGGCGTCGAGCTCTGGACCGTGAAGATGCGCCCATAGCCCCCGCGCCGCCAGAAGAGATCGTACAGCGCTTCGCCGGGAATCTCGACGTCCGGGAACGGTCGCAGTTGCGCGCCGTACACGTGTCGGGCCCGCGCGGGCGAGGCGCCGATGCCGACGCCGCGGTCGGTCACGGCTCCCTGCAGGAACCAGGCGCTGCGGAAGCCCGGTAGGCTTTCGCCCGGCCCACCGAAGATCGCGCTGCCGACGACGCCGCGCGCGCAGAGCGGCGCGTGCCCGATCCCCGGATGTTCCCCGATCCAGACGAAGTGGATCGGGATGCGCCAGTGCGCCGCAACCTGTGCCGGCCACGCGTCCCAGCTGACCCCGGAGATTCCGCCGAGGCTGATCACGAGCTTCGTGGCGAGAACCGCCGCGGTGAGGCTCATCACGCGCTCTTTCGCAGTGGATCGCTCGGCGGCCGGCGGCGCGCGATCGGGTTTGCGACCTTCACGATCTCGAGCACGTAGACGACGTAGATCGAGAAGCCGATCGCCACGAGGGCGATCGCCGCCGCGCCGACCGTCGGCCAGGTGTGCCACACACCGTGGGCGCGGAACGGGATGAAGCGGGTCGCGAGCGCGGCGGCCGCGAGCGAGCCGCACCAGGCCCAGATCGTGAGGGCCGCCCGCGGCTGCGAGAACCCGCGCCGGAGGAAGCGGTGGTGCAGGTGCGCCTGGTCGCCCTCGAACACCTTCTCGCCGTGGCGGAGGCGGCGCGCGACGACGAACGTCGTGTCGACGATCGGCACCGCGAGCACGAGCAGCGGGAAGAACAGGGCCACCGTCGCCGCGGTCTTCAGCAGGCCCTGCACGGAGAGCGCCGCGAGGACGAAGCCGAGCAGCAGCGCCCCCGAGTCGCCCATGAAGATCCGCGCCGGATAGAAGTTGTGCCGCAGGAAGCCGACGCAGGCGCCGAAGACGATCGCCGACATGATCGCCGCGTCCGGCTTCGCCAGCGAGAGCGCGATCACCGCAAAGGTCAGGCCCGCGATCGCAGACACCCCGGCCGCGAGCCCGTCGAGCCCGTCGAGGAAGTTGACCATGTTCATGATCGCGACGATCCAGAGGATCGTCAGCGGGACGCCGAGCCAGGCGGGCACCGTGTGGATGCCCACGAACGGGAACGTGAAGCGGTCGACCCAGATCCCGAACCACGTGGGAACGGCCGCGGCGAGCAGCTGCCCGCAGAGCTTCTCCCACCAGCGCAGCCCGCGGAAGTCGTCGATCGCGCCGACGGTGACGGCGATCGCGGCGCCGAGCAGCAACCCGCGCGTCTCGCGCCCGAGCGGGAGGAACGCGAGCGACGGCACGAAGATGCCGAGGAAGAGCGCGAGCCCGCCGAGCCTCGGCACCGGGCGCAGGTTCAGCCGCCGGCCGCCGGGCGTGTCGACCGCGCCGAGGAGACGCGCCATTCCGCCGACCGCGGGGGTCAGCAGCATCACGACGACGAAAGCCAGGAGCGCGCCCCAGACCACCTGCAGGTGATCGCCGAGGACGTGGAGAACGCTGTGATGCGTGGAGCCGAGGTCTCGCGCGATGGCGACGACGCCCATCACGCCACCTTACTTCGTGCCGTAGAGGCGGTCTCCCGCGTCGCCCAGGCCGGGGACGATGAAGCCCCGCTCGTTCAGGCAACGGTCGACCGCCGCGCAGACGATGTGCACGTCCGGATGGTGCTCGTGGATGTGCTCAACCCCGGGCGGCGCGGCGACGATGCACACGAGCGTAACGCTCAGCGCGCCGGCCTCCTTGACGGCGTCGACCGCCGCGGCGGCCGAGTGACCGGTCGCGAGCATCGGGTCGAGCACGATCGCATCGCGCTCGTTCAGGTCGACCGGCAGCTTGGAGTAGTACTGCACCGGCTCGAGCGTGTCCTCGTCGCGGTACATGCCGATGAACCCGACACGCGCGCTCGAGACGAGCGAGAGCACGCCGTCGAGCATTCCGACACCCGCGCGCAGCACCGGACAGACGGCGACCTTCTTCCCGGAGATGCGCTGCGCGGTCATCTTCTCGAGCGGGGTCTCGATCTCCCACTCCTCGGTCTCCATGTCCTTCGTCGCCTCGTAGGTGAGCAGCAGCGTCACCTCGTTGACGAGCTTGCGGAAGTGGACGGTCGGCGTCTCGACGTCGCGCAGATAGGCGAGCTTGTGCTGCACGAGCGGATGCTCGACGACGGTGAGTCGCCTCAGCTGCACGGATCCCCTCATGCGGCGTACGTCGTGTATCCACGGAAGCCGGGGTAGAGCGGGCGCCTCACGCAGAGCGCGTCGACTCGGCTGCGCAGCCCACCGAGGTCGGGTGAGTCCTGCAGCGCGTCGACGATGATCCGCCCCACCTCGCGGAAGTCTTCCTCGTCGAAGCCGCGCATCGTCATCGCCGGCGTGCCGAGGCGGACGCCGGAGGCGACGGTCGGCGGCCGCTCGTCGAAGGGAACCGTGTTGCGGTTGACGGTCACGTTGACCTCGTGCAGCCGCTCCTCGGCGGCCTTGCCCGTCCACTCGGAGTTGCGCAGGTCGAGCTGCATCAGGTGCGTGTCGGTGCCCCCGGTGACGAGCTCGAGACCGCCCTCCTGCAGCGTCTCGGCCAGAACGTCGGCGTTCCGCCGGATCTGCGACTGATACTCGCGGAACGCGTCGGTCATCGCGATCTTGAAGCACGTCGCCTTCGCGGCGATCGTGTGCTCGAGCGGGCCGCCTTGCATGCCCGGGAACACCGCGCGGTCGACCGCCTGGGCGTGCTCTTCGCGGCACAGGATGAAGCCCGCGCGCGGACCCGCCAGCGTCTTGTGCGTCGTCGATGTGACGAAGTCGCAATGCTCGACGGGGTTCGGGTGCAGACCGGCGGCGACGAGGCCTGCGAAGTGCGCCATGTCGCAGAGCAGGAGCGCCCCGACCTCGTCGGCGATCTCGCGGAACTTGTCGGTCTCGACGGTGCGCGGATACGCCGAGCCGCCGCAGACGATCAGCTTCGGCCGCGCCTCCTTCGCCTGCGCGAGCACCTCGTCGTAGTCGACCATCATCGTGTCGCGTGAGACGCCGTAGCCCGCGATCGTGTAGAGCCGGCCGCTGAAGTTGACCTTGTGGCCATGCGTCAGGTGGCCGCCGTGGTCGAGGCGCAGCGAGAGAATCGTGTCGCCCGGATCGAGCACCGCCGCGTAGACCGCCATGTTGGTCTGCGACCCCGCGTGCGGCTGCACGTTCGCGTGCTCCGCGCCGAAGAGCTCCTTCGCACGGTCGATCGCGAGCTGCTCGATCTCGTCGACGACCTCGCACCCGCCGTAGTAGCGCTTGCCCGGATAGCCCTCCGCGTACTTGTTCGTCGGCACCGAGCCGACGCCCTCGAGCACCGACGGCCACGTGAAGTTCTCCGAGGCGATCAGCTCGATCTGCCCGCGCTGGCGCTCGAGCTCCTTGCCGAGCAGTGCTGCGACGTCGGGATCGACGTCCGCGAGGCCGGCGGTTGTGAGGTGCTGGAAGGTTTCCTGCGCGACGGACACGACGA
>DATCOE010000128.1:0-4579 GCA_036564885.1 Gaiellaceae bacterium
GTGCAGATCCTGCGCGGTCTGCGCGACCGCTACGAGGCGCATCACCGCGTGAAGATCACGGACGAGGCGCTCAAGGCGTCCGCTGAGCTCGCCGACCGCTACATCCAGGACCGGCATCTGCCGGACAAGGCGATCGACCTCATCGACGAGGCCGCCTCGCGCATCCGCATCCGCTCGATGAGCGCGCCGCCGCGCTACCGCGAGCTGGAAGAGGAGATCGAGCGCGTCCGCAAGGAGAAGGAAGAGTCGATCGAGGCACAGGAGTTCGAGAAGGCCGCCTCCCTCCGCGACAAGGAGCGGAAGCTCACGCAGAAGAAGCGCGAGCTCGAGGAGTCGTGGCGCAACTCGGAGAACGTCGAGGAGCAGCCCGAGGTCGGCGAGGAAGAGATCGCAGACATCGTCTCCATGTGGACGGGCATCCCGGTCTTCAAGCTCACCGAGGCCGAGTCGCAGCGGCTGATCCGCATGGAGGACGAGCTGCACAAGCGAGTCATCGGCCAGGAAGAGGCGATCATCGCCGTCTCGAAGTCGATCCGCCGCGCGCGGGCCGGCATCAAGGACCCAAAGCGGCCGAGCGGCTCGTTCATCTTCCTCGGCCCGTCCGGCGTCGGCAAGACCGAGCTCGCGCGCACGCTCGCGGAGTTCCTCTTCGGCGACGAGGACGCGATGCTGCAGGTCGACATGTCGGAGTACATGGAGAAGCACTCCGTGTCGCGGCTCGTCGGCTCACCCCCCGGCTACATCGGGTACGACGAGGGCGGCCAGCTCACCGAGTCCGTACGGCGCAAGCCGTACTCCGTGCTCCTGCTCGACGAGATCGAGAAGGCGCATCCGGACGTGTTCAACATCCTGCTCCAGATCCTGGAGGAGGGGAAGCTGACCGACGCCCAGGGGCGGCGCGTCGACTTCCGGAACACGATCGTGATCATGACCTCGAACATCGGGGCCGCGCAGATCTCGAAGAACCAGGGCTTCGGCTTCTCGGTCGGTGACGAGAACGGCCTGTCATACGACGAGATGAAGAGCCGCGTCATGGGCGAGCTGAAGAAGGTGTTCCGCCCGGAGCTGCTGAACCGGATCGACGAGATCATCGTCTTCCACAAGCTCGAGAAGTCCGAGATCATGTCGATCGTCGACATGATGCTGAAGCGCCTGCGCGAGCAGATGGCCAACCACCAGGTGACCATCGAGCTGACCGAGGCGGCGAAGGAGCTCCTCGTCGACAAGGGTTACGACCCGGCGATGGGAGCGCGGCCGCTGCGCCGCGCGATCCAGCGCTACATCGAGGACCCGCTCGCCGACTACGTGCTCGGGCGCCAGCTCGAGCCGGGCTCGACCATCCTCGTCGCGCGTAAGGCGAACGACGACGGGGAGCCGGGCGACGAGGTCGACATCACCGTCATCCCCGGCGAGGTCACGCCGGAGCAGGTGACCGTCCCGCCGACGGAGCCCGCCGCTTCGGCCGACGAGGGCGAGCTCCAGGACGAGGGCTAGACCGCCTCGACATCAGTGCACGAAAGCGGCCGCCGTGAGGCGGCCGCTTTCCTGTCCTGGAGGAATGCGGGGGCGGCACGGACGCCCGTTCCGCCCCCTGCGCAGCGATGCGGTCTGCGGCAATCCGCATCCCTGGCCCTCTCAGCTTCCCCGCTTTTCCTCGACGCGCTTCCCCCGGAACGGTGAAGTAGCGCGCTGAACCACCCGAAAGGGGAGGAATCAAGCGAAGGGTCGGATGCAATATCTCCACAGACGGCACATCCCCACGGCCCGCCTCCTGCGGCGGAGGGCCGGTGCAATCCCCCTCAACGTTGAAGCGGCCCCCTTGCGGCGGGGCCGCTTTTTCGTTGTGCAGAAGTTCTGAGCAAGGCGTCACCATCGGCATCCGGCGCCGTCCGTACGCTGGCCCGGTGGCAAAGCCGGCCGTTCAGTTCGCCTGCACCGAGTGCGGGACCGCCTCCGGGCGCTGGTTCGGGCGCTGCCCGGGCTGCGCCGCCTTCGGCACGCTCGTCGAGGAGGTCGTCGGCCGGGTCGCCCAGTCGAAGGCGACGGTTTCGTCCAAGCCCCTGCTCCGGCTCGTCGACGTCGAGGTCGAGGATGCGAAGCGGATCTCGACCGGCGTCCCCGAGCTCGACCGCGTGCTCGGCGGCGGCCTCGTGCCCGCGTCGCTCGTGCTCGTCGGGGGCGAGCCCGGCGTCGGCAAGTCCACCTTGCTGCTGACCGCACTCCAGGAGATGAGCGCAACGCACCGCGCGCTGCTGATCACGGGTGAGGAGTCGGTCGCCCAGGTGAAGCTCCGTGCCGAGCGGCTCGGCGGGGCGGCGAACGTCGAGATCCTCGCCGAGACCGAGCTCGAGGTCGTCTGCGCGACGCTGCAGGCGGAGCGGCCCGACGTCTGCGTGATCGACTCGATTCAGACCCTCTACTCGGCCGACCTCGGCTCGGCGCCGGGCTCGGTCGCCCAGGTGCGCGAGGCGGCGGGGCGGCTGCTGCGCCTGTCGAAGGAGTCGGGGGTTGCGACGATCCTCGTCGGACACGTGACGAAGGACGGCACGGTTGCCGGGCCGCGGGTGCTCGAGCATCTCGTCGACTGTGTGCTGCAGTTCGAGGGCGACCGCTACCGCGCGCACCGTGTGCTGCGCGCGACGAAGAACCGCTTCGGCTCGACGAACGAGCTCGGCATCTTCGAGATGACGGGCGCAGGGCTCGTCGGCGTGCCCGATCCGTCGGAGGTGTTCGGGCGCACGGTCGACGGGGAGCCCGGCGCCGCGGTCGCGTGTGCGCTCGAGGGGACGCGGCCGATCCTGCTGGAGATCCAGGCGCTCGTCGCGCCGTCCGATCTCGCGATGCCGCGTCGCGTTGCGACGGGCGTCGACCCGAAGCGGCTGGCGATGATCGTGGCCGTGCTCGCACGGCACGCCGGCATCGGCCTCGGCCAGGCGGATGTCTTCGTCAACGTCGCAGGCGGTGTGCGCATCGACGAGCCGGGCGCCGACCTCGCCGTCGCGCTCGCCATCGCGTCCGCCGCGCGGCGGACGCCGGTGCGCGCCGGGATCGCCGCCTTTGGCGAGATCGGCCTCACCGGACGGCTTCGCCCGGCGACGCAGGCCGACCGGCGGCTCGACGAGTGCGCCAAGCTCGGCCTCACCGCGGTCGTCGCGCCGGAAGGGACGCCTACGCGTGGCACACTTCGGGTGACGCGCGCCGAGACCATCCGTCAGGCGATTCGCGCAGGACTCGATGCCGAACAATCCACCGAAGGACAGCAAGGAGACTAAGGCCGACTGGGCCGCGGGGGAGCTCGGGTTCACCCGCACGCCGTCGGAGGACGACCCGCGCCGCGATCCAGGCCTGCTCGAGGCGATCGAGAAGGTGGCGCCGGGCACCGCGCTCCGCCAGGCGGTCGACGACGTGATCCGCTCGCGCGAGGGAGCGTTGATCGTGATCGGCGACCCGCAGGAGCTCGCGTTCCTCTACTCGGGCGGCATTCGGCTCGATGCGCCGTTCCGCCCACAGCTGCTCTACGAGCTCTCGAAGATGGACGGTGCGATCATCGTCGACCACGCGGTGAAGCGGCTCGCGTGGGCGAACGTTCAGCTCATGCCCGACCCGACGATCCCCTCGGATGAGACGGGCACGCGGCATCGCACCGCGGAGCGTGTCGCGAAGCAGACGGGTGCCCTCGTCGTCTCCGTCTCGCAGCAGCGGGAGGTGGTGACCGTGTTCGTGGGCCAGACCCGCTACCAGCTCGACCCGGTCGCCGACGTGCTCGCGAAGACGAACCAGGCCCTTGGGACGCTCGACACGTACCGGCAGCGGCTCGAGCAGGTGCTGTTGCGCCTCACGGCGCTCGAGTTCCAGAACGCCGTCACGCTCGACGACGTGCTCGTCGTGCTGCAGCGGGCCGCGATGACCTCGCGGATGGCGGAGCGGATCGAGCGCGACTGCGTGGAGCTCGGCAGCGAGGGCCGGCTGATCCGGATGCAGCTCGAGGAGCTCGTCGGGAACGTGCCGTCGGACCTCGACGCGATCGTCCGCGACTACCACGTGGCCGGCGCCGACGCCGAGGCGACGCTGGCGCTGGAGGGTCTCCGGGCCATGCGCTACCGCGACCTCCGCGAGTTCGAGCGGCTGGCCGAGCTGCTCGGCTACGAGCGCGGCGTCAACCCGCCCGATCACACCGTCGCGCCGCGGGGCTTCCGCGTGCTCTCCCACATCCCGCGGCTCCCCGAGGCGGTGATTCGGCGGGTGGTCGGCGACCTCGGGAATCTCGACGCCGTCGTTCGAGCCTCCCAGCGGGACCTCGAGGCCGTCGAGGGCGTGGGGGCCGTCCGGGCCCGCGAGATCCGGGAGGGCTTGCGGCGGCTCCAGGAGCACAATCTCGTCGACCGCTACCTTCAGCTTTAGCTCTTCAAAGTCCTAAAACACCGCAAAAGTGGCGTTTCCAGGCGGTTTTTGCTAGAATGGCTCCTCTTCGGCCGGTGCGGCGTGCGCGCCGGCCTTTTTGGCGGGAACGCCTCGATACGAAGGGGAGGGTCGGCTTGTACAAGGTCGGCGACAAGGGCGTGTATCCGCACCACGGTGC
>DATCOE010000129.1:0-6312 GCA_036564885.1 Gaiellaceae bacterium
TTGCCGCGGTGGTCGTTGCCGCGGTGGTCGTTGCCGCGGTGGTCGTTGCCGCGGTGGTCGTTGCCGCGGTGGTCGTTGCCGCGGTGGTCGTTGCCGCGGTAGTCGTTGCCGCGGTAGTCGTTGCCGCGGTGGTCGTTGCCACTGCGGCGCAGGTCGGTCTGGTGATCGTGTCGGTGTCGAGTGTGACCGCGCCGTCACGGGCCAGCACGCGCCCGTCGACGGTCACGCCGGTGGTGACGGTAATGCTGGCCGACGCGATGATCGTCCCGCGGAAGGTTGAGCCGGTACCGAGCGTCGCCGAGCTGCCGATCTGCCAGAAGATGTTGCAGGACTGGGCGCCGTTGATCAGGTTGATCTGGCTGGCCGACGCCGTGGTGAGAGTGGAGCCTGCCTGGAAGACGAAGACGGCGTTCGGATCGCCGCCGGCATTGAGCGTGAGCGCCCCTGTGAGTCCGATCGAGGAGCCGGAGTTGTAGACCCCGGGCGTGAGGGTCTGCCCGCCGAGGTCGGCGGCGATCGGCGATGTCGGCCCCTCGCCGGCCGCGGTGTTGTAGGCGGTGACGAGATCGGTCTTCGCCCCCTGCGTGACGGCGTCGCCGGCGTGATTCGTTCCCGTCACGGTGACCGACCCAGTGCCGGTCATCGTCGTGGTCGGATAGGTCCCGAGATCACCGTTGACGGTCGTCGGTCCGGTATTGGTGAAACCTGCGCCGGCCAGGACCGCGAAGTTACTTGCGGTCCCGAGCCCCACGGCTGTCGGTGCCGCGGCCGCGCCGCTCACGAGCGTCGTCAGCAACATCCCGAGCACGAACAGCCCGGACAGGGCCGTCGCCCACGCAGCGCGGGAGCGAAAACGTCTCGCGCCCGGCCGGTGCTTGGAAACTTTCATCTTGTGTCCTTCCCTCAGAAGCTTCATCTGCCGATCAGGATGTTGCGTCGGCCAGCGTGCTCCGACCTACCTGCTGAGGGCGGACTCTTCGCGGTGCCGATGATTGTGGCCCGCGGGTGACACGCAAGCGCTGGTCAGTGGAGGCGCCTGGGCACATGTCCCCGGGGCCGGTCGTAATCAAACAACGGCCAAACAACGGCCGGGGCCTGGCCCCCGGGGCCAATCGCGCTTGGCCTGGGCTAGTCTCGGCGCTCAGCCGCCGGCTGCGGTTTCGGCGGCAGCAGCAGGAGGTGACTGTCGACGATCGCCGCGGCCACGTCGGCGAGCTTGTGGCCGTTGTGCTGGGAGTGGTCGCGCAGTAGCTCGAATGCTTTGTCGGCGTCGATCCCGTTGCGGGCCATCAGGATCCCTTTTGCCTGCTCGATCACCGCCCGGCGCCCGAACGCACCCTGCAGGTTCTGGTACTCGGTGAAGCGCTGCAGCGTGATGTCGATCGCGCTCTGCAGCTCCTCAGGGGTGGTGTCGACGATGTAGGCGAAGACGCCGCGCTTGGCCGCCTCGCGGACGTAGGCGGGCTCCTCGGCGGTGAGGAGCGCGATCACGGGGCAGGTGGATTCGCGGACGATCCGCTCGATCAGCTGGAGCGCGTGTTGCGAGGAGAGGCCGAGCCCGACCAGAGCAACATCGGGATGCTCTCGCGCCGTCACCGCGCCGACTGATTCGACGTCGATCTCGCGGGCGATCACCTGGTGCCCGAGCCCGGCGACGACCTGGGCAAGCAGCGCAAGTCGGTCTCGCCGCTCGTTCGCGATCAGGACGCGCAGGTGCTGAATCTCGTTCTCGACCACCATCAGCAAAGGCGCCTTCTGCGCTCGTCCGTCAGGGTCAGGAAAAGGACAGCTCCTGCACGCCCGATTCTACCACCGCCGAGTGGGATTCCTCCCACCCGAACCGGCTCTCGATACCGGGTCGCGTCAGGCGGCGGCGGTGCGCAGCGGCCCGCTCGCCCGGCGCGGCTCGAAGCCGGCTTCGCTCACGGCCGCGTTCCAGGTGCCAAACAGACGCCGCACCGTCGCGGCGGACGGATGCGAGCGGTCGGCCCGCCGCCACTGCTCGAGGCTCGGCTGCCGGCCGTGCGCCTCGTGCCAGCGGCGCATCGCGTCGAGCGTCGCGTGCTGCGACCAGCGCACGAGTGTGCTCTCGCGCGGTGCGACGGCCGGCGCATCGCCGCCACGCGCCTCGCCGGGACGGCGCGGCCGCAGGCCCGCCGCCTTCACGCCGCGGTTCCACGAGCCGAACACCTGCCGCACCGTGCTGACGGAGGGGTGGTCGGGGCCCGCCCGCCGCCACTCGTCGACGGTGGGAGAGCAGAGATACCGCCGGTTCCAGAGCTCGAACGCGTAGACGATCGTCTCGCGGTTCCAGCGAAAGCCGTCGCGCGGGCCCGGCTTCACGATGCGCCGCCCGCTGCACCGACGGATGCGACTCGCTCCGCCGGGCCGTCGGCTGCGAGCCAGGCGTCGACGGCGCTCGCGCAGCGGCGGCCCTCGTCGATCGCCCACACGATCAGCGACTGGCCGCGCCGCGCATCGCCGGCGGCGAACACGCCGGACACGGACGTCGCGAATTCCGGGGCGGCGGCGTTGCTGCGTGCGTCGCGCTCGACGCCGAGCGCCTCGAGCAGCTGCTGCTCGGGCCCGACGAAGCCCATCGCGAGGAGCACGAGATCCGCGGGGCGCGTCTCCTCCGTTCCGGGCACGGCGTCGAACGGCGGTACACCACTGTTCTGCACCCAGTGGATGCGCTCGACGCGACCGTCCCCGGAGAGCCCCGTGGTCGACACGGCGAAGCTGCGCTCGCCGCCCTCCTTCAGGGCATACGACGTGCGCAGCTTCATCGGCCAGAGCGGCCACGGCGTCAGATCGTCGGGACGCTGCGCAGGCGGCTCCCCGAGCAGCTCGATCTGCGTCACCGACGCGGCGCCTTCGCGATGTGCGCTCCCGACGCAGTCAGCGCCGGTGTCGCCGCCGCCGATCACGATCACGTGCTTGCCGGCGGCGGTGAGTGCAGACTCCGCCGAGCCTGCGATGTCGCGGTTGCGGCAGTAGAGGTACTCCATGGCGAAATGCACGCCCTCGAGCTCGCGCCCGGTCACCGGCAAGTCGCGCGGAACGCGCGAGCCGGTGGCGAGCACGACCGCGTCGAAGCTCTCGAGCAGCTCGGCAGCCTCGATGTCGACGCCGACGTCGACCCCGTAGCGGAACTCGACGCCCTCGTCGGCGAGCTGGCGCAGGCGCCGCTCGACGACCGTCTTCTCGATCTTGAAGTCGGGCACGCCGAAGCGGAGCAGGCCGCCGCCCGTCTCGTCGCGCTCGAAAACCGTCACGGCGTGCCCGGAGCGATTCAACTGCTGTGCGGCTGCGAGACCGGACGGGCCCGAGCCGACGACGGCCACGCTGCGCCCGGTCCGCTCGCGCGGCGGCTGTGGGACGATCCAGCCTTCCTCCCACGCGCGGTCGACGATCGCGAGCTCGATCTGCTTGATCGTCACCGCGTTGCCCTCGTCGATCTCAAGCACGCACGCCGCTTCGCACGGCGCGGGGCAGAGGCGGCCGGTGAACTCGGGGAAGTTGTTCGTGCGGTGGAGCTGCTCGATCGCCTCCTCGAAGCGCTCGCGGTAGACGAGGTCGTTCCAGTCGGGGATCAGGTTCCCGAGCGGGCAGCCGTGGTGGCAGAACGGCACGCCGCATTCCATGCAGCGTGCGCCCTGCTGCTTCAGCTCGACGAGCGGCAGGAGCTTCACGAACTCGCGATGGTCGCCGACGCGCTCGCCCGGCGGGCGCTCGGGCGTGTCCGCGCGCGTGATCTTCAGGAAGGCGCCTAGCTCACCCATTAGTGGTCCTCCAGGTGATGTTTCTCAGCTTCTGGGGCGCGAGCACCAAGCGATGCAAGGACGCAGGGAGACCCCGTAGTGGTTTCTACGGGGTCGACCGAGGACGCGGCAGCGCGCAGCGTGATCGCGCCCCAGAAGCCAGAAGGCATCGCCTGGGGGGCCACTAAACCGACGCCTCTTCGGTCTCACGCGTGTAGAAGCCGTCGCCGCCCGTCGACACGACGCCTGCCTCGAGCGCGCGCCGGTAGTCGTTCGGCATCACCTTGACGAACGACGTGAGCGCGCGGCTCCAATCGGCGAGCAGCCGCGCGGCGACGGGAGAGCCCGTGCGGTGGCCGTGCTCCTCGATGAGCGCACGCAGCGCCGTCGCGTCCGCGTCCTCGAGCGCCTCCAGCGTGACGATCTGCGTATTGCAGCGCGTCTCGAATGACGCGTCCTCGTCGAGCACGTACGCGATCCCGCCGCTCATGCCTGCGCCGAAGTTCCGCCCGGTGCGCCCGAGCACGGCGACGATTCCGCCGGTCATGTACTCGCAGCCGTGGTCGCCGACGCCCTCGACAACCGCGCTCGCGCCCGAGTTCCGCACCGCGAAGCGCTCGCCGACGAGCCCGCGGAAGAACGCGCGTCCCGCGGTGGCTCCGTAGAGGATCGTGTTGCCGGCGATCACGTTCTCCTCGGCGCGGAAGCCGGCACCGTCGGGCGGGCTCAGCGAGAGCACGCCGCCGGAGAGCCCTTTGCCGACGTAGTCGTTCGCATCGCCCACGAGCGTCAGCTCCACGCCGGGAGCGAGCCAGGCGCCGAACGACTGCCCGGCCGAGCCGCGGAGGGTGAACCGGATCGTGCCCTCCGGCAGGCCGGGACCGCCGTGCTCGCGGGTGATCGCGTGCGAGAGCAGGCCGCCGACGGTGCGGTTGACGTTGGCGACGGCGAACTCGCCCTCGGTGGGGACGCCGCCGTGGATCGCATGGCGCGCCGCCTCGATCAGGCGCCAGTCGAGCGCGTCCTCGAGCGCCGGCGCCTGTGCCTGCGTCCGGCGTCGTGGCCGCGCGGCGTCGACCTCAGGGGAGTGGAGGATCGCGGAAAGGTCGACGCCGCGCGCCCGCCACGCGGACACCGCCTCGTCGGGATCGAGCAGGTCGACCCGGCCGACGAGCTCGTCGAAGCGTGCGATGCCGAGCTGCGCCATGATCGTGCGCGCCTCCTCGGCGACGAAGAAGAGGAAGTTGACGATGTGCTCGGGCTTGCCCGTGAAGCGCCTGCGCAGCTCCGGATCCTGCGTCGCGATGCCGACCGGGCACGTGTTGAGGTGGCAGGCGCGCATCATCACGCAGCCCGCCGCGATCAGCGGCGCGGTCGCGAAGCCCATCTCGTCCGCGCCGAGGAGCGCGGCGACCACGACGTCGCGTCCCGTTTTCAGCTGTCCGTCGGTCTGCACCCAGATGCGCGAGCGCAGGTCGTTGAGGAGCAGGGTCTGCTGCGTTTCTGCGAGGCCGATCTCCCACGGGATCCCCGCGTGGAGGATCGACGACAGCGGCGCCGCGCCCGTGCCGCCCTCGTGACCCGAGATGAGCACGTGGTCGGCGCCCGCCTTCGCGACGCCCGCGGCGACCGTTCCGACGCCGACCTCGGCGACGAGCTTCACCGAGATGCGCGCCTTCGGGTTCGCGCAGCGCAGGTCGTAGATGAGCTGCTTGAGGTCCTCGATCGAGTAGATGTCGTGATGCGGCGGCGGCGAGATCAGCCCGACGCCCGGCGTCGTGAGCCGCACGCTCGCGATGTAGCGGTCGACCTTGTGGCCGGGAAGCTGCCCGCCCTCGCCGGGCTTGGCGCCCTGCGCCATCTTGATCTGGAGCTCGTCGGCGTTCGTGAGGTAGTTGATGTTCACGCCGAAGCGCCCGGACGCGACCTGCTTGATCTTCGAGCGCCGGTCGTCGGTGAACCGGACGGGATCCTCGCCGCCCTCACCTGTGTTCGAGCGGCCGCCGATGCTGTTCATCGCGCGCGCGAGCGTCTCGTGCGCCTCGCGCGAGATCGACCCGAGCGACATGGCACCGGTCGAGAAGCGCTTGACGATCTCGCTCGCCGGCTCGACCTCTTCGAGCGGGATGCCGCCGCCTTCCGCATAACGGAACTTCATGAGGCCGCGCAAGGTCGAGCGACGGGAGGAGTCCGCGTTCACCGTGCGCGAGTACGCCTCATACGTCTCGTACGAGCCGGAACGCACCGCGTGCTGCAGCGACGCGATCGTGTCGGGGTTCCACGAGTGATGCTCTCCGTCGCGCCGCCACGCGTACAGCCCGAGCACCGGCAGCAGCAGCTGCTCGCCGCCGGGCGGGCATGCGAGCGCGTGCCGGGCGAGCGCGCCTTCGGCGATCTCGGACAGGCCGATGCCGCCGATGCGCGTCGGCGTGCCGGTGAAGTGGCGCTCGACGAGCTCCGGAGAGAGCCCGACGGCCTCGAAGATCTGCGCGCCGCAGTACGACGGGACGGTCGAGATGCCCATCTTCGACATCGTCTTGAGCAGACCCTT
>DATCOE010000130.1:0-2370 GCA_036564885.1 Gaiellaceae bacterium
ATCGGGAGAAATCGTCGAGCCGGCGCGTGGGGATACGACCGACGCGACCTGGCGGTTGGAGCGCAGCAGTTGCTCCACGCGAGACAGGGTCTCGTGGAAGGCAGGGTCGGCGATGGTGCGGCTCGGCGAGTGGACGACGACCATCAGCGCCGAGCTCGAGAGGCCGGCGAAGTTGCGCTGGATCAGCTGCCGGGCCTGGACTGACTCCGACCCGTTCGCCTGCCAGCCCGCCCCGGAGAGTGCGGTCTCGACCTTGGGCGCGAAGACGCCGAGGGCGACCGCGACGACCGCCCAGGCGAGCGCGACGAGGCGGACGTGGTCGGCCGTCCAGCGGCCGAGTCGGCCCAGCGGGCCGAAGGTGTTCAGCGCGACAGCAGAGCGAGGCTCGATGCTCGGGGCCGGTGCGGTCATCAGAACCACCGCCTGAGCCAGTACTTCTCGAAGGCGACCTTGGCGAGGTGCCAGCGCCGCCCCGGCCGGCGGAGCCGTATCTTTGGCCCCTCTTCGGCGTAGAAGTCGCCCGCCGCGTACGCCGCGACGCCGTCCCCCATCTCGACGAAGCACCCTCCCTTGCCCTCGAAGGCGCTCGAGGGCGCGCGGCCGGCGAGCTCGGCGGCAATCCGCTGTGCGACCACCTTCGCTTGGCCGTGGGCGAAGACGCCCGCCTTGGGCAGGAACTTGCCGCCGGCGATCGGGATCGTCGTGATGTCGCCGATCGCGAAGACGCCCTCGGCGTTCGTCGCAAGCGTCGCCCGGTCGACAGGGATAAATCCGGTCTCACCCGCGAGGCCACTCTCGCGCACCAGTGCCGGCGCCCGGTGCGGCGGCACGCCGAGCAGGAGGTCGTAGCCGACCCGCTCGCCGCTTGCCAGCACGAGCTCGCGCGCCTCGGGCTCGATCCGCTCGACACTCTGCTCGGGGTGAAAGCCGATCCTTCGCTGCTCGAGGATCCCGCGCAGCGCCTCGCCCAGCACGGGTCCGGCGGTCGGCATCGGGAAGGGCTCGGGCGTGTAGACGTCGACCGTCGAGCCGCTGCGTACGCCGCGCTTGCGGAGCAGTGCCTCGGCGAGCAGGGCGGTCTCGTAGGGCGCCGCCGGACACTTGTAGGGAAGACGTGAAACGAGGACGACGACGCGACCGCCCTCGAACTCCTCGAGCGCGCGGCCAGCGGAGACGGCGCCCTCGAGCGTGTAGGGGCTGTGCGCTGCCTCGGCGAAGCCGGGTAACGCGTCGGGGGCGAGTTCGGCTCCGAGCGCGACGACGAGGCGGTCGTAGGGGACGGAACCAGTGGATGTCTCGACGCGTCCGGCGGCCACGTCGATCGCCCGCACCTCGGCTTGGACGAGCTCGACGCCGCTGCGCGTCACGCGGCGAAGATCGACGGTCACCTGCTCGGGTCGGCGTGCACCGCTCATCACCCACAGGAACGAGGGTGCGAAGCGGTAGACCGGGTCGCGCTCGACGAGCACAATCCTGTGACCGTCCTTCTTGCGCGCGAGCTGGTGCGCGGCGACAAGGCCGCCCGTGCCGCCGCCGAGTACGACAACCGTCTTTCCAGGCATCTTCTCCATCCCGCCTAGAAGGTCACGACCTTGTCCGCCCAGAGCGTCCAGTCGGTCAGCTCCTCGAGCGTGGAGCGGCGTGCGCCTTCGACGATCTGCTCATCGTGGAGCCCGCGCGCGTCCATGCACGTGCCGCAGCACGCCACCTCACCTCCGCGCCGCAGCACCGGCTTCAACATGCGCTCGAGGTTGTAGTAGCCGTCCGGTGTCTTCTGGCCAGCCACGGCGCAGCCAACCGCGTCGGCCATCAAGAAGACGCGCACTGCTGTGTCCTCTCGCTTCGCGAGCGAACCAGCCAGCCGCAGCGCGTTGTAACAGCGCTCGGTGCCGTAGGGCGGGTCGTTGACTAGGACGAGGACGTTCATCACCCCTCCTCTCCGACCGCGACCGGAAGCCCGGCGAGCCGCCACTCGGGCAGCCCGTCCTCAAGCCGGCGCGCGCGGAAGCCGCGCTCGCGCAGCAGCTCGACCGCCCGTGGCGCGAGCAGGCAGTAGGGGCCGCGGCAGTAGGCGACGATCTCCGCATCGCGCGGCAGCGAGCCGAGCCGGTGCTCGAGCTCCTCGAGCGGCACAGAGACGGCGCCCGGAATGTGCCCCGAGGCGTACTCGTCCGGCGGCCGCACGTCGAGCACGACGACATCGTCCCGCTTCACGCGCTGAAGCAACTCGGCGTGGGTGACCGGCTCGAGCCCGCCGCCGCCCTCGACGTACTGGCGCACAATCTGCTCCACCTCGGCAAGACGCGCGCCGGCGAGCTCGCGCAGCGCCAGGAAGAAGCGGCAGACGTCCTCGCCGGCGACCCGGTAGAT
>DATCOE010000131.1:0-3172 GCA_036564885.1 Gaiellaceae bacterium
GCGCCGGCGATCAGGTAGCGCCAGCGGCGCTCGACGGCGTAGCCCTCCTGCTCGAGGCGGTCGGCGAGGTCGCGGGCCTCGGCGTGCGACTGGCACTCGACCCGCACCTCCCACGGTGCGTAGCCGCGCTCGAGCGCGTCCTCTTCCCACGTGTCCTCGCTGGGCTCGTCGTCCCACCGCTCCTGCTCCTCGAGCCAGTGCTCGACCGGGCCGGTGACCGCGGCGACGTCGAGGTCGCCGAGCAGCGCCTGGATGACGGAGCGCGCGGTCTCGGCTTCGGCGGGCGAGCCGGCGTAGACGAAGAGCTCGTCTCCGTCTCGCGAGACCGCGATCCGCCGCTTCTCGAGCTCCTGGGCGAGCTCGCCCGCCTCCTCGTTCAGCTCGAGGCCGAGGACGTCGAGGAGCCCGCCGGCGTGCTCGTCGTCGATCTCGATCTTGATCCGGAAGTCTTCCTTCGCCACTAGACCGGCATCTTGCCGTACTCGGCGAGCTTGGCGCCGACGACCCGCTCCGAGATCCCGGCCTGGTCGAGGTGCTTCGTGATCCCGCCGAGGAAGAACGGATAGCCGGCGCCCAGGATCAGGCAGGCGTCGACGTCCGCGGCCGCCTCGACGACGCCCTCGTCGAGCAGGTGGCGCACCTCGTCGGCGACGGCCTCCAGCGCGTCCTCGCGGATCTCGTCGACGGTGCGCTTCGCATCGCCACGGAGCACGATCTCGTCCTTGCCCTCGGCGTAGTTTGCGAGCGTGGGCGAGAGCGGGTAGCGGTCGGGATAGGCCTCGTGCAGGGTCTCGAGCACGTGGTTCGCAACGCGCGGTCCGACCATCTGCAACAGCACCGACGGCGCCATCGGCAGGCCGAGCGACATGATCGCCTCGTCGGTCTCCTCGACAGTGTTGCCGTTCTCGATCGCGTCCATCAGCACCGTCGTCATCCGTGTCAGCACGCGATTGACGACGAACGCCGGTGCGTCGGTGACGAGCACGCCGCGCTTCTTCAGCTTCTTGACGACGTCGAACGCGGTGACGAGCTGCTCGTCGGTCGTCTGCGGCGTGCGGACGACCTCGACGAGCGGCAGCACGGCGACCGGGTTGAAGAAGTGCAGCCCGACGTCGGCGCCCATCTCCTCCACCGAGAGCGAGGACGTGTTGGTGGCGAGGATCGCATCGGGTGCGACCTTCCGCACGTCCGCGAACACGGCCTGCTTGACGCCGAGCTCCTCGAAGACGGCCTCGATCACAAAGTCGCAGCCCTCGAACTGCTCCCAGCCGGTGCCGCCCGAGACGAGCGTCGCGAGGAACGGCTTTCGCCCGCCGACCTGCTCGCGGATCGTCTCGAGGGCGTCGTCGACGCGCGACTGCTCGAGGTCGCGTAGCACGACGGGTACCTCGAGCCGCTTCACGAACAGCGTCGCGAGCTGCGTGGCCATCAATCCGGCGCCGACGATGCCGACCTTCTGGATGCGGCGCGGCTTCACGTCGGGCAGTCCTGCGCCCTTCTTCGTGCGCCGCTCGACGACGGTGAACGCATATGCAGAGGCCTGCGCCTGCGGACTGACGAGCAGGTCCGCCATCGCGCGCTCCTCTGCCGCGTAGCCCTCCTCGAGCGTCCAGTCTCTCGCGCCTTCGATCAGATCGAGGGCGACGTACGGAGCGCGCGTTGCGCCGTGCACCGCGTCGTCGACGCGCGAGCGCGCCTTGCGCAGGACGGTCTCGAGCTCGGCCCAGTCGGGATCGGGGCGGTCGAGCTCTGCGAGCTCTCGCGCAAACTGGAGCGACTCGTCCACGAACTCCACCGGCGCGACGAGCTTGTCGACGATGCCGAGCTCGAACGCCTCCGGCGCCGTCAGGAGCTTGTTCTGGCGCAGGGGGTTAAGCACGATCACCTTCGCCGCCGCCTCCGGGCCGATGAGCTTCGGTAGCAGCTGCGTCCCGCCCCAGCCCGGGATGATCGAGAGCGCGACCTCCGGGAAGCCGATGTGCCGCACGTTCGTCGCGAGCGTGCGCGCGGTGCAGTGCAGCGCGAGCTCGAGGCCGCCGCCAAGCGCCGCGCCGTTGATCGCCGCGACGGTGGGGAACGGCAGCGCACGGATGCGGCCGAAGAGCCCGTGCCCGGCGCGGATGCCTTCGCGCGCGTCGTCTGCGGAGCGGGTCTTCGTGAACTCGTCGATGTCCGCGCCGACGCAGAAAACGAAGGGCTTGCCGGTGAACACCGCCGCCGTCCAGTCGCCGTTCTCGAGCTCGTCGAGCACGCGCACGGCCGACTCGAACGCGGAGCGCCCGAGCGTCGTCGGCTTGCGATAGTCCTCGCCGTTGTCGATCGTCACGAGGGCGATCGAGCCGACCGCGTTCAGCTTGAACTGCGTGCCGCTCACTGGACGTTCTCCCAGAGGATCGCGCAGCCCATGCCCATGCCGATGCAGAGCGCGGTGAGGCCGTAGCGGCCGTTGCGCTCGCGCAGCCCGTAGGCGAGCTGTGCGATCAGGCGCACGCCGGTGGCCGCGAGCGGATGCCCGCACGCGATCGCGCCGCCGTACGGGTTCAGCCGCGGGTCGTCACCGGCGATGTCGAGCTCGTCGCACCAGGTCAGCACCTGCACCGCAAACGGCTCGTTCAACTCGAAGAGGTCGACGTCGTCGAGCACGATGCCCGCCTGCTCGAGCACGCGCTTCGTCGCCGGCACCGGGCCGTAGCCCATCAGGTGCGGCTCGACGCCGGCATACGCGTAGCCGACGAGGCGGAGCTTCGGCTTCAGGCCGAGCTCCTCGGCGGTCTGCTCGGAGGCGAGGAACGCGGCGGTCGCGCCGTCGGTGAGGCCTGCGGAGTTGCCCGCGGTGACGCGCCCGCCCGCGCGGAACGCCGGCTTGAGCGAAGCGAGCCCCTCCAGCGTCGTGTCCGGGCGGAGAAACTCGTCGCCGTCGGCGACCTTCCAGCCGTCGTCGGAGAAGACGGAC
This sequence comes from Gaiellaceae bacterium, assembly GCA_036564885.1. Taxonomy (GTDB): domain Bacteria; phylum Actinomycetota; class Thermoleophilia; order Gaiellales; family Gaiellaceae; genus Palsa-739. Next base: position 2,954 of record DATCOE010000131.1, read on the forward strand.
ATCGGCACCACTGTCTCCTTCATGACGCCGCGCTTCTGTGTCGCTTCAGCCCATGCTGCGGCCGCCTTCTGGTGCGATGCGAGCGCGAACGCGTCGGCCCGCTCCTTCGTGATCGCGGGGAAGCGGTCGTGCAGGTTCTCCGCCGTCTGGCCCATCGACGCGGCCGACTCGTCGATCAGCCGCTCGGAGACGAAGCGCGGGTTGAAGTCGACGTTCTCG
>DATCOE010000132.1:0-10345 GCA_036564885.1 Gaiellaceae bacterium
CGTCTACGGCTACCGGTTCGAGGGCGAGTGGCGCGACATCGGCGACGCCGAGCAGCTGCTCGAGGCCGACAACCGCCTCCGGAAGCGGGCTGGGTTGCAGCTCCGCGGTTCGTACGACCTGGATTAGTGGTCTGACCGGCAGCGCTGCGGGGTCTCCGGCCTGCGATCACGCTGCGCGGGAGTCCGCCGTCGCTCTTGTTAATGCAACCAGCATTGACGGCGGGCGACGACGGCTGGTGCTAGCGACCCGGAAACCGGCACAACGTCACCGGTCAAACCACTAGAGTCCGCGCGGTGGTGACGACCGAGCCGCGCACCGACGACGTGCGCTGGGATCTCTCCGACCTCTGTGCCGACGCCGCCGAGGCGCGCGCGGGCTGGTCCGCGCTCGTCGAGCGGTCGGCCGACTTCGCCACGCGCCACCGCAGGAAGATCGCCTCGCTCGACGCCGCCGGCCTGCGCGCGGTGCTCGACGAGTCAGACGAGCTCGCGCAGGAGCTCTCGCGGCTTCAGGTCTACACCTTTCTGCGCCTGAGCATGGACGCCACCGACGTCGAGGCGAGCGACCTCACGACGATCGGGCGCGACCGCGGTGCCGACATCGAGAACGACCTGATCTTCCTCGGCCTCGAGTGGATCGCGCTCGACGACGATGCGGCCGAGACGCTGCTCGCGTCGGAGGAGCTCGTCCCCTACGCGCACAAGCTGCGTGTCGAGCGCGAGGAGAAGCCGTACGTGCTCAGCGAGCCCGAGGAGCAGGCGCTCAACGCGCGCCGCCCCGTCGTCTCGTCGTGGCAGTCGCTGCACGACCGCCAGGTGTCGACGCTCGAGGTGCCGTTCGACAGCGGCGACGGCGTCCGCCCGCACACTGTGAGCGAGCTGCTCTCGTGCCTGTACCGCAACGACCGCGAGGTCAGGCTGAAGGCGGTTGAGGCGTTGTTCGAAGGCCTCGAGCCGCGTGCCGACGTGCTCGCCGCGTGTTACGACGCACTCGTCGGCGACCGGCTGACGGTCGACCGGCTGCGTGGGTTCACGAATCCGATGCAGCCGGCGAACATGGACAACGAGCTCGACGACGAAACCGTCGAGGCGATGCTGACGGCCACCGAGGAGAGCTACGGCATCGGCCGCAAGTGGTTCGAGGCGAAGGCCCGGCTGCTCGGGCTCGACCGCCTCGAGCTCGCCGATCAGTACGCGCCGATCGGCGAGGCGCGCTCGTTCTCGTGGCCCGAGGCGGTGGAGGTCGTCGACACGTCGTTCGGCCGCTTTGCGCCGAAGATCGCCGAGATCTTCCGTGGCTGCCTCGACGCCGGGCACGTCGACGCCGGACCGCGCAACGGCAAGGCGCCGGGCGCGTACTGCACCGCCGTGTCGAAACAGATCCTCCCGTACATCCTGATGAACTACACCGACCGGCTGCGCGACGTCAGCACGCTCGCGCACGAGTTCGGCCACGCGACGCACAACGTGCTCGCGCTCGAGCAGCAGACATGGCGCTCGCACCGCTGCGGCATTCCGATGGCCGAGGTGCCGTCGACGTTCGCGCAGTCGCTCGCCGACGACTATCTGCTCGAGAACGAGACCGACGCGGGCACGCGGGCATCGCTCGCCGCGGACAGGCTGGAGAACGCGTTCGCGGCGATCTACCGCCAGACCGTGCTCGCGCGCTTCGAGCAGCGCGCGTACAGCGTGAGAGGCGAGGGCCTCGCGCTCGGCGTCGAGCGCCTGAACGAGCTCTGGGTCGAGGAGAACGCGCGCTATTACGGCGACTCGCTCGCGATGCCGGACGGCTACGCGTTCGGCTGGTCGTACATCCCGCACTTCATCCACGTTCGCTTCTACACCTACGCGTACTCGTTCGCGCAGCTCGTAGCGCTCCTGCTGCACCGCCGCTATCGCGAGGATCCCGAAGCGTTCGCTCCGCGCTACCTCGACCTGCTGGGCGCGGGCGGGTCGGCCTCGCCGGCGGATCTCGTCGCGCCGTTCGGCCTCGACCTGCGCTCGACCGACACCTGGCGCGAGGCGTTTGCGGAGCTCGACGCGATGCGCGCCGAGGCAGAAGAGCTGAGCGGGGCGTAGCCCCGTTCCATCAGCCACCTGGTTCGCAACCGGGCTGACACGTTTCGTCCTCAGCGTGCCGTCCGTAGCCCGGTTGCTCAGGAACCAGGTTGCAGACGTTCGGTTTTCGGCACAGACTCGTATCCAGTACCGCGCTAGCGTCGGAGCCGTGCTCGACGTGCTCCTGCCGCAGCGCTGCCTCGTCTGCGGCGCGGCGGGGCCGCAGCTGTGCGCGGGCTGTCGTGCGGCGCTGCCCGTGCTCGGGCCGCCGCTCTGCGAACGCTGCGGCGCGCCGACCGCGTGGCCTGTCCGGCGCTGCAGCGAGTGCGCGGGGCGGCGGCTCGCGTTTGCCACGGCGCGGGCCGCCGTCGCGTACGACGAGCGCGTGCGGCTGCTCGTCGCCGGCTGGAAGGAACGTGGCCTGCGCCGTCTCGCCGACCAGGCCGCCTCGCTCATGACCGAGCGGCTGGGGCACCCCGGCGAGGCCGTGCTCACGTTCGTCCCGCCCGACGGCGACCGCCGCCTGAAGCGCGGCTACCACCCGGCCGAACGGCTCGCGGCCGCCCTGGCCGCCGGGTGGAGCCTCCCGTGCGAGCCGCTGCTCGCCCGCTCGGGGACCTCCCGGCGGCAGCGGGGCCTCTCGCTGCCGGAGCGGCGCCGCAACGTGGCGGGCGCCTTCCGCGCCCGGACGGCCGCCGGCCCGCGGGTCGTCCTCGTCGACGACGTCTACACGAGCGGTGCCACCGTGAGCGCTGCCGCAGCGGCGCTGGTTGCTGCCGGCGCCAAGCATGTCGAGGTCGTCACCTTCGCCCGCACGCTCCGAGGGTCGGGTCCCCGCCAGTAGGGTGAGGGCGAGCGCGACAAGCCGACCTGAGGAGGCGCCATGCAGCTCCAGATCAAAGGCAAGAACCTCGAGGTGAGCGAGTCGATCCGGGACTACGCAGAGCGAAAGCTCGCGAAGCTCGACAAGCTGGTGCACGACGACGCGCGGATCGAGATCGAGCTCGCCGTCGAGCGGAACCCGTCGGTCGCCGACAACCAGGTCGCCGAGGCGACGGTCCGGTTGAAGGGCCACACCCTGCGCGCACGCGAGGCGTCGGGCGACATGAAGGCGTCGATCGACGAGCTGACCGAGAAGCTCCTGCGCCAGGTCCGCGAAGAGCGCGAGAAGAAGGACGCGAAGCGCCGCACCGCCGACAAGCATCTGAACGGCAGCGCGCCGGCCCCCGAACCACTGGACTGAGTGTGGGATTGTTCCAGCGGCGCGCGCCGTTGCACGAGCGCCTGGCCCGCGAGGGTGGGCTGAGCGCGGCGGCCCCACTCGACACGCGGCCTGCCTGGCAGGAGACGGGCATCCATGGCCTGCAGCGCCTGCGCGAATGGGATGTCACCGTCACCGCGGACGCCCCCGACATCGAGGGAGACGCCGTCCGCTTCGTCGTGCTGCCCGACGGGACGCTGCTCGTCGAGGAGGGCCCCGACGACTCGCTCGAGCCGCTCGCACGGGCCGTCGAGCAGTCGGTCGGCGCGCCGTACCGCGCGCGGGCGACGCGCCAGGGGGAGAGCCTCTGGGCGATCCAGGCCCGCCGTATCGAGGTGATCGAGCTCCCCGACGCGCCGGAGGGCGAGGCGATCGACCTCACGCATACGGCCGACGGATCGACCCTCGCGGTCGACGACGCCCGGGTCTTCGGCTCGCTGCCGCGGCTCGAGGAGCGCGGCGCCCGCGAGGGACGGGAGTACACGGTCCACGCCGAGCGGCTCGACGGCGACCTCTGGGAAGTCCGCGCATCAGGGCTCTGAGAGGCTTGATGTGGATTAGACGTGTGTGCGGGGATGGGCCAGACCAAGCGGTTCGGCTGGATCCGGCGCGGGGCATAGCGGTTCCTACGTCCAAGCCGGAGGCGGCCGAAACGCGCCGTGTCTGGCACACCAGCCGTGCGTGCGGCCAATCCACATCAGGCCTCTAAATGGGGCTCTTCCGCCGACATCGGGACGAGACGCTGAACGAGCAGCTCCTGCGCGAGGCAGGGCTGGATCGTGCGACGGACGCGGAGCCCGCACAGCCCGACACAGAGCCCGAACCTCCCGAGCCTGTTGACCCGTACGCGGGGACGTATCCCGCCGACGACGTGTGGGGCATCTGGCGTCGCGCGATGGCCCGGCCGGGCGAGTACGACGCGGTCGTCAGCGTGCACGCGCCCGGCGTACCCGGCGACGCGGTCGAGTTCGCGACGCTCCCGAACGGTGACGTGATCGTGGACACCGAGCAGGGCGACGCGGATCTGTCGCCGCTCGCCGACGCCGTCGAGAAGCAGCTGCGGTCGCCGTACCGCGTCGTCGCACGCCGCGGGGCGGATGACGTCTGGTCGGTCGCGGCCCGCGGCATCGACGTCCTCGAGCTCGACTTCGCGGGCGGCGACGAGATCGAGCTGGCAGCGCAGGACGGCCGGATCGACCTGCGGGTCGACGGAAAGCCGTGGAGCGAGCGCATTCCCGCGCTCGAGCACGCCGGCGAGGCGGCGAACGGAGAGGACTACGTCGTGCAGGCGGAACGCCTGGACGGCGACCTCTGGGAGGTCAGGGCGTCTCCTCTGTAGAGGTCGGTACCCTGTCCTCCGTATGGCTCAGCAGCTCGGCTCTTTCGAGAAGGTCCTCCGCGTCGGTGAAGGCCGGCGCCTCAAGCGGATCGCCCAGCAGGCGGCCTACATCGGCACGCTCGAGCCCGAGTTCGAGCGGCTCTCCGACGAGGCGCTCGCAGGCAAGACGGCCGAGTTCAAGCAGCGAATCGAGAACGGCGAGACGCTCGACGAGCTGCTCTTCGAGGCGTTCGCCGCCGTGCGCGAGGCGTACAGGCGCACGCTGGGCGTGCGGCTCTTCGACGTGCAGCTGATGGGCGGCATCGTCCTGCACGAGGGCGACATCGCGGAGATGAAGACCGGTGAGGGCAAGACCTTCGTCGCGACGCAGGCGCTCTATCTCAACGCGCTCGCCGGCAACGGCGTGCACCTCGTGACCGTCAACGACTACCTCGCCCAGCGCGACCAGGCGTGGACGGCGCCCGTCACCGAGGCGCTCGGCATGCGCACGGCGTACATCGAGAACATGATGGCGTTCGATCCGCGCCGCGAGGCGTACCTCGCCGACGTCACGTACGGGACGAACTCCGAGTTCGGCTTCGACTACCTGCGCGACAACATGGCCGTCTCGCTCGACGGCATCGTCCAGCGCGGCCATCAGTTCGCGATCGTGGACGAGGTCGACTCGATCCTCGTCGACGAGGCGCGCACACCGCTGATCATCTCGGGCGAGCCCGAGGTCGCGGCCCAGCTCTACTACGACTTCGCGCGCGTCGTGCCGAACCTCGTCGGCCACCGCTCGAGCCCGGGCGACCCGAAGGGCGCCGCCGAGGCTGCGGGCGCCGACTTCGAGTTCGACGAGAAGCACAAGACGGTCGCCCCCACCGAGCTGGGCGTGAAGAAGGTCGAGCGCGCGCTGCGGCTCGAGAACCTCTACGCGCCGCAGAACTCGCAGCTCGTCAACCACCTCCACCAGGCACTCAAGGCGCAGGCGCTCTATCACCGCGACATCGAGTACGTGATCGAGGACGGCGAGGTGAAGATCGTCGACGAGTTCACCGGCCGCATCATGGAAGGCCGCCGCTGGAGCGAAGGCCTGCACCAGGCCGTGGAGGCGAAGGAGGGCGTCCGCATCCAGGAGGAGCACCTCACGCTCGCGACGATCACGCTGCAGAACTACTTCCGCCTCTACGAGAAGCTCGGTGGCATGACCGGCACCGCGAAGACCGAGGAGAAGGAGTTCGTCGAGATCTACAACCTCCACGTCGTCGAGATCCCGACGAACGTCCCGGTGGGGCGAGTCGACAAGCACGACATGGTCTTCAAGACGAAGGAAGGCAAGTTCGCGGCCGTCGCGCGCGACATCAAGGAGCGCAGCGAGTCGGGCCAGCCGGTGCTCGTCGGCACGATCGCCGTCGAGACGTCGGAGTACCTCGCGGCGCTGCTGCTGCGGCAGGGCGTGAAGCACAACGTCCTGAACGCGAAGGAGCATGCGCGCGAGGCCGAGATCATCAAGGACGCGGGCCAGCTCGGCGCGGTCACGATCGCGACGAACATGGCAGGCCGCGGCGTCGACATCAAGCTGGGGGAGGGCGTCACGGAGGCCGGCGGCCTCTACGTCCTCGGCACGGAGCGGCACGAGTCGCGCCGCATCGACAACCAGCTCCGCGGCCGCTCGGGACGTCAGGGCGACCCCGGCGAGACGCGTTTCTACCTCTCGGGCGAGGACGATCTCGTGCGCCTGTTCGCCGGCGACCGGATCAAGGGGATCATGGAGCGCTTCAAGATCCCGGACGACCAGCCGATGGAGGCGAAGATCCTCAGCCGGCAGATCGAGGGCGCACAGAAGAAGGTCGAGGAGCAGAACTTCGTCATGCGCAAGAACGTCCTCAAGTACGACGACGTGCTCAACCGTCACCGCGGGCGCATCTACGAGCAGCGCCGCCAGGTGCTCGAGGGCGAGGACATGTCGGAGCAGGTGAGGCTCTGGATCGACGACCTCGTCGAGAGCACCGTCAACGCCTTCACGGAGGAGCACTACTCGGAGGAGTGGGATCTGGAGGCGCTGACGAACGCGCTCGCCGCGCTGTACCCGACGGAGATCACGGCGGCGGAGCTGCGCGAGGACCTCGGCGCGGACATCACACGCGAGGCGCTCATCGAGGAGTTCCAGACCGACGCGCGCGACGAGTACGCCGCGAAGGAGGAGGAGTTCAGCTCGGAGCTGATGCGCGAGCTCGAGCGGTTCGTGATTCTCCAGGTCGTCGACGTCCGCTGGCGCGAGCACCTCGAGAACATGGACTACCTGCGCGAGGGCGTGCACCTGCGCTCGATGGCGCAGAAGGATCCGCTCGTCGAGTACACGTCGGAGGGCGAGGTCATGTTCACCGAGCTCGGTCGCGCGATTCGCGGCGAGGTTGTGCTGCACCTCTTCCACGCGGAGCTCGCGCCGCAGGAGGCCGCCGAGCTCGTGCAGCAGGGCCAGCAGCAGAACGGCGGCCAGCTGCAATACGAGCACGAGACCGCCGCCGGGGCGCAGGCGATCGAGCAGGCCGGCGCGGAGGCGGTGGCGGGCGGGGCCACGGCGTCGGCCGGGCTCCAGACGATTCAGGCCTCACCGCACGAGAAGCTCGGCCGCAACCAACCGTGCTGGTGCGGCTCGGGCAAGAAGTTCAAGAAATGTCACGGGGCGTAGGCATGGCGGATCAACCGGAGCTCTCACTCGAAGACCAACTGAAGGGGATCGGGGCCCAGCTCGACTGGGTCCGTGGTTACCTTTGACCCCGCTTCGCTGACGACACGGATCGCCGAGCTCGAGGAAGAGCTCGGACAGCCCGGCTTCTGGGACGAGCCGGAGCACGCGGCGGCGGTCTCGTCCGAGCACGCACGGCTCGCGAAGCGACTCGAACGGTACGACCGGCTCACGCGCGAGTACGACGACGCGCGCGAGTTGCTCGAGCTGGACGAGAGCCTCGCCGACGAGGTTGCGGCCTCGATCGTGCCGTTGCGCCGCGAGCTCGAGCGGCTCCAGGAGGATGCGCTCTTCAGCGGCGAGTACGACAGCGGCGACGCCGTCGTGATGATCCAGGCCGACGCGGGCGGCACCGACGCGCAGGACTGGGCCGAGATGCTGCTGCGCATGTACCTGCGGTGGGCCGCCGACCGCGGCTTCAAGACCGAGATGCTCGACACGAGCCCGGGCGAGGAGTACGGGGTCAAGTCGGCGACGTTCACGATCAAGGGCGACAACGCGTACGGAATCCTCAAGGCCGAACGCGGCAAGCATCGCCTCGTGCGGCAGAGCCCGTTCGACCAGGCGCACCGGCGTCACACGAGCTTCGGGCAGGTGATCGTCGCGCCGCTGCTCGACGAGGTTGCGGGCGTCGAGATCGACGACGACGACCTGCGCATCGACACGTTCCGCTCGTCGGGCGCGGGCGGCCAGCACGTGAACAAGACCGACTCCGCCGTGCGCATCACGCACCTGCCGTCGAACATCGTCGTCTCGGTGCAGAACGAGCGCAGCCAGACGGCGAACAAGGAGACGGCGCTGAAGATCCTGCGCTCGCGTCTCGCCGAGAAGGCGGTCGAGGAGCGCGAGGCGGAGCTCGCCAAGGAGCGCGGGGGGGTCAACATGGGCTTCGGGGGGAACGCGGTCCGCAGCTATTTCCTCCACCCGTACCAGCTCGTGAAGGACCACCGGACCGATTTCGAGATGGGGAACGCCCAGGGCGTCCTGGACGGCGACCTGGACGGCTTCATCCGGGCGTATCTCCTGCAAGCGGCAGGAAACGGCGGTTAGCCCGCCAAAGGGTCAGCTAGACTTGCCCTCGCCATCTGACCGGCGCGGGCCTGATGCCCGCCGGCGCGCGGCCACCGGTACAGGATCGTGACAGACCTCCAAACAGAGCCTCAGCCTATGGTCGCAGACCGCCCGGTCGAGCCCGCGCAGGCCTCGGGCGTCGGCGCGATGATCGTCTTCGAGAGCGTCGAGAAGGTGTACGAGCCCGACGTCGGCGCGCTCAAGGGCGTCTCGTTCGTGATCGAGAAGGGCGAGTTCGTCTTCATCGTCGGCGCCTCCGGCTCCGGCAAGTCGACCGTCGTCAAGCTGCTGCTGAAGGAGATCGATCCCACGGCGGGCCGCATCGTCGTCGGCGGCCGCGAGCTGACACGGCTCAAGCGCAGCCAGGTGCCGCTGCTGCGCCGCAACGTCGGCTGCGTCTTCCAGGACTTCAAGCTGCTCCCGAGCCGCACCGCCGCCGACAACGTCGCGTATGCGCTCAAGGTGCAGGGCGAGAGCCGCGCGTCGATCCGCCGCAAGGTTCCCGAGGTGCTGAACATGGTCGGGCTCGCGCACAAGATGCACTCGATGCCCGACGAGCTCTCCGGCGGCGAGCAGCAGCGCGTGTCGATCGCGCGCGCCGTCGTGAACCACCCACCGCTCCTCGTCTGCGACGAGCCGACCGGCAACCTCGACCCCGACACGTCCGTCGGGATCATGCAGCTTCTCTACCGGATCAACCGCGCCGGCACGACGATCCTCATGGTCACCCACGATCGCGAGATGGTCGACAAGATGCGCAAGCGTGTGATCGCGCTCGAGGAAGGGCGCCTCGCACGCGACGAGCGGCGCGGCGGGTACGCATCCGAATGAGCCGCGTCCGCCTGCTCTTCTCCGAGGCGTGGTCCTCGATCAGCCAGAACATCTCGACGACGTTCGCGGCGACGATGACCGTGCTCATCGGCATGTTCCTCCTCGGCCTCTTCATCGCGCTCGGCACCTGGGTGCTCTCGTGGAGCGACCACGTGAAGAAGGAGCTGCAGGTGAAGGTCTACTTCGCGCAGACGACGAGCCCGGCGCAGGAGTACGCCGTCCATCAGCAGCTCGCGAAGGATCCGCGTGTGAAGACGATCGTCTTCGTGTCGAAAGAGCAGGCGCAGAAGACCATGGCGAAGAAGTTCCCGACGCTCTACAAGACGCCGTTGCCGTCGAACCCGCTGCCGGACTCGTGGGTGATCACGCCGGTGAAGGCCGAGTACACGCCGGCCCTCGGGCGCGAGATCCTGCAGGCCCACTACACGGGCGTCGACGACGTGCGCTGGGGCAGCAAGACCGCGCACCGCGTGCTTGCGATCGCCGAGGTGATCTGGATCGTCTTCCTCATTGCGGTCGTCCTGCTCGTGACCGCCTCGACGCTTCTGATCGCGAACACGATCCGGCTCTCGATCTTCGCCCGGCGGCGGGAGATCGAGGTGATGAAGCTCGTCGGGGCGACGAACTGGTTCATCCGCGGCCCGTTCATGCTCGAGGGGCTGATCTGCGGCCTCGGCGGCTCGATCCTCGCGGTGATCCTGCTGATCGCCGGCAAGGAGCTCGCCCTAAGCTCGATCCTCCCCCATATCGGCGGCGGATCCGACGTCCACGCGCTTCCGTTCTCGCTGAACGCCCTGTCCCTGATCGGCGCCGGCCTCCTGCTCGGAGCCGCCGGATCCGGGCTCACGCTCCGCCGCTTCCTCCAGGTCTAGCCGGCCCTCTTTCGCCAAGTCGTCCTAGAGGCTTGATGTGAATTGGCCGCACGCACGGCTGGTGTGCCAGACGCGGCGCGCTTCGTCCGGATCCGGCTTGAACGTAGAACCACCATGCCCTGCGCCGGATCCGGCCAAATCGCTTGGTCTGGCCCATCCCCGCACGCACGTCTAATCCACAT
>DATCOE010000133.1:0-26878 GCA_036564885.1 Gaiellaceae bacterium
CTCGATCTCGACGGCGTCACGATCCTCGCGTCGGCCGCACGCGTCGGCGCCAACCGGCTCATCGACAACGTCATCCTCGAAGGAGAGCTCACATGAGCGACAAGCCCTCGCGCTACGCGTCGTGGACGGCCGGCAAGCTTCCGCTGCCGGAATTGATGGAGATGAAGCGCCGCGGCGAGAAGATCGTGATGGTGACGGCGTACGACGCTCCGAGCGGGCGCCTCGCCGACGCCGCGGGAGTCGACCTGATCCTCGTCGGCGACTCCTCCGGCATGGTCGTCCACGGTCGCGAGTCGACCGTCGCCGTGTCGCTCGACGAAATCGTGTTCATGACGCAATGGGTGACGCGCGGGACAAAGCGGCCGATTGTCGTCGCCGACATGCCCTTCGGATCGTACGAGGCGTCGAACGAGCAGGCCGTCGCACACGCGGTTCGCCTCGTGAAGGAAGGGGGCGCAGACGCCGTCAAGCTCGAGCGCGGCGGCACGTCGATCGATCGCGCGCACGCGATCGTCGAGGCGGGCATCGCGGTGATGGGCCACGTCGGTCTGACGCCGCAGACCGCGACCGTGCTCGGCGGCTTCAAGGCGCAGGGCCGCACCGCCGATCGCGCCCAGCAGCTCGTCGACGACGCGCTCGCCCTCCAGGGCGCGGGCTGCTTCGCGGTCGTGCTCGAGGCCGTGCCGGCGCCGGTCGCGAAGGCGGTGACGAAGGCGCTCGCCGTGCCGACGATCGGCATCGGCGCGGGCGGCGACACCGACGGCCAGGTGCTCGTCTGGCACGACATGCTCGGCTACTACGAGGGTCACGCGCCGCGCTTCGTGAAGCGGTACGCCGATCTTGGCGACGCGATCGTCGAAGCGCTCGGACGCTACGCCGACGAGGTGCGCAGCGGGGCGTTCCCCCAGGAGCAGCACACGTACGCGATGCCGGACGACGAGCGGGCGGCGTTCGAGCAGGCGAAGAGCTCGAAGACCTAAACGGACGTCGCGAGCACGAGCAGCGCGGGAAACGCCGCCGCGAGCGCGACGGCGCCCGCGGCGCGCGCCCACGTCCAGCCGTGCACGGCGCGCACGCCGATCAGCAGCAGCAGCGCGCTCCAGGCAAGGAAGCCGAGGAAGAAGACGCCGAAGATCACGTCGCCGCGGCCGTAGTCGTCGCCCCCGGTGCGGAAGAGATCCTGGCCGTACACGAGGATCCGCACCGGCCAGAGCGTCAGGAGCGAGAGTGCGAGCGGCGCGGCGGCCAGTGCGAGCACGTGCCGCGACCGCCCCCACGAGCCGAGGCCGCCCAGACGGCGCGACGCACGGGAGAGCAGGCCGCCCCCGATCCAGTAGACCGCGAGCGCGTACACGACACCGCCGATGAAGGCCCACACCGGGATGAGCGCGACCGACATCGTCGAGTCGTTCAGCAGGTGCCGCGCGACGGGCGTACCCAGGACGCCGGCGATGCCCGCCATGCCCGCGATGGCGGTGACCGGCTCCTGCCGCGCCTCGGTCGCCTCGGGCGACTCGTCGCGGAGCGAGGCGAAGACGGCGGACGGCGCGACGAGCACCGCGAGCGCCCGCAGCCACCAGCTCCGCTCGAGCGCGGGCTCCCTGACTGCGTCCGTGCTCACGCCGCCCAGGGTAGCCTCACGCCGTGGAGCCGGCCGATCCCCAACTCACCGCGCAGGTCGCGGACGCCGCGCCCTACACCGGCTTCCTCGGCATGGAGATCGTCTCGGCGTCGCCCGACGAGGTGCGCAGCCGGCTCGCGTGGGACGCGGCGAAGTGCACCGCCGGCGGGATGCTGCACGGCGGCGCGCTGATGAGTCTCGCGGACTCCGCAGGCGGCTTCCTGGCCTTCCTTAACCTTCCCGCCGATGCGCGCGGCACCGCGACGATCGAGTCGAAGACGAACTTCTTCGCGCCGCTGCGCGGCGGTCACGTGCACGCGGTGAGCCGTGCATTGCACAAGGGCAAGCGCACGATCGTCGTCGACACCGAGCTCCGCGACGACGACGGCAAGCTGCTCGCGCGCGTCACGCAGACGCAGGCAGTGCTCTAGGCGGAGCTCCGAGATACGGTGCCGACGGTCGTCTGGACAGCAGTCAGCCGGTCTCGAACGGACACGGCTCGTGACTGTCACCAGACGTGACCGCGGTGGACGATGTCCCGCGGAGCGAGGTCGCCCGTCTCCTCGCTCTCCGCGTCCCGTTCCTCCGCCGGCATCGTCCCGAGAAGCCACGGCTCGTGACTGTCACCGGACGTGGCTGCCGGGAGCACGCTCGCGAAGCCGCACGCCGGACGCACTCTCGGCGCGCAGACGCCACGCAGCGCGTCAACAACCTCTCTGGAACGGACCGCTAGGCGGCGGCGACGGCGCGCGCAGGCAGCACGGCCTGGAGGAACTGCCCCGTGAAGCTCTCGGACACGTCGGCGACCTGCTCGGGCGTGCCGACGGCGACGATCTCCCCGCCCGCCTCGCCTCCTTCCGGCCCGAGGTCGACGAGCCAGTCGGCCTGCTTGATCACGTCGAGGTTGTGCTCGATCACAATCATCGTGTTCCCCGCGTCGACGAGCCGCTGAAGTGTCTCGAGCAGCTTCTCGATGTCGGCGAAGTGCAGTCCCGTCGTCGGCTCGTCGAGGATGTACAGCGTCTTCCCCGTCGCAACCTTGCACAGCTCGGAGGCGAGCTTGACACGCTGCGCCTCGCCACCGGACAGCGTCGTCGCCGGCTGGCCGAGCTTGACGTAGTCGAGACCGACGTCGTGCAGGGTCTGAAGACGACGCCGGATCTTCGGAATCTTCGCGAAGAACTCGAGCGCATCCTCGACCGACATGTCGAGCACGTCGGCGATCGACTTGCCCTTGAAGCGCACCTCCATCGTCTCCCGGTTGTACCGCGCGCCCTTGCACGTCTCGCACGAGACGTAGACGTCGGGGAGGAAGTGCATTTCGATCTTGATCTGCCCGTCGCCCTTGCACGTCTCGCAGCGGCCGCCGCGGACATTGAATGAGAAGCGGCCGGGCTTGTAGCCGCGCACCTTCGCTTCAGGCGTCAGCGAGTACAGCTCGCGGATGTGCGTGAAGAGGTCGGTGTACGTCGCGGGGTTCGACCGCGGCGTGCGGCCGATCGGCCGCTGGTCGATCTCGATCACCTTGTCGAAGACGTCGATGCCCTCGACGCCGGTGTGCGTGCCGGGCTTTACCCGCGCGCGATTGAGCCGGTTCGCGAGCGACTTGTAGACGATCTCGTTCACGAGCGTCGACTTGCCCGAGCCGGAGACGCCGGTGACGCAGATGAACTTGCCGACCGGGAACTCGACGTCGATGCCCTTGAGGTTGTGCTGCGCGGCGCCGCGCACGACGAACGCGCCGCGGTCGTCGTCGCGCCGCTCCGGGATCGCAATCGCGCGCCTGCCGGAGAGGAACTGCCCCGTGACCGACTTGCGGTTGCGCTCGACCTTCGACGCCGGCCCTTCGGCGACGACCTCGCCGCCGTGTACGCCTGCTGCGGGCCCCATGTCGACGAGCCAGTCGGCACGCCGCATCATCTCCTCGTCGTGCTCGACGACGACGACCGTGTTGCCGAGGTCGCGCAGGCGCTCGAGCGTGCCGATCAGCCGCGCGTTGTCACGCTGGTGCAGGCCGATCGACGGCTCGTCGAGGATGTAGAGCACGCCGACGAGCTGCGAGCCGATCTGCGTCGCGAGCCGCAGGCGCTGCGCTTCGCCGCCCGACAGCGTGCCCGCCGCGCGATCGAGCGTCAGGTAGCCGACGCCGACGTCGTCGAGGAAGGTCAGGCGCTCACGGATCTCCTTGACGATGCGGTGGCCGATCAGCTGCTCCGTCTCGCTGAGCCCGAGCTCGTCGAGGACCTGCAGCGCGCGGGCCACGGACAGCTGGGTGAACTCGTTGATCGAGCGGTCGCCGACCGTGACCGCGAGCACTTCGGGCTTGAGGCGCGCGCCCTTGCAGACCGGGCACGGGCGGAACGACATGTACTCCTCGATGCGCTCGCGCTGCTGCGACGAGTCCGTCTCCTTGTACCGGCGCTGGAGGCTCGCGACGATGCCGTCGAACGCGAGCATGTACTGGCGACGCCGCCCCATCCGGTTGCGGTACTGGACGTAGACCTTCTCGCCGTCCGTGCCGTAGAGGAACCGGCTCTGCTCCTCCTCGTTCAGCTCGAACCACGGCTTCGACGTGTCGATCTCGTAGCGGTCGGCGATCGCCTGGATGACGGCCTCGTAGAAGCCCGACGAGCCGCCGACCGACCACGGCACGAGCGCTCCGTCGTCGATCGAGACCGACGGATCCGGGACGAGCATGTCCGGGTCGATCTCCTGCTGGGAGCCGAGACCGGTGCAGCGCGGACAGGCGCCGTGCGGCGAGTTGAACGAGAAGATGCGCGGCTGGAGCTCCGGCAGCGAGACGCCGTGGTCGGGGCACGCGAAGTTCTGCGAAAAGAGCATCTCGCGGCCGCCGACGACGTCGACGACGACGAGGCCCTCGCCGAGCGCTGCGGCGGTCTCGATCGACTGCGTCAGCCGCAACCGCAGGTCAGGCTTCATGACGAGGCGGTCGACGATGACGTCGATCGCGTGCTTGAACTTCTTGTCGAGCTCGGGCACCCCGTCCTCGAGCACGACCTCCTGGCCGTCGACCTTCGCGCGCGTGAAGCCCTCGCGCGTCAACTCCTCGAAGACGTCCTTGTGCTCGCCCTTGCGGTCGCGCACGAGGGGCGCGTTGACCGTGAACCGCGTGCCCTCGTCGAGCCGCAGCACCTGGTCGACGATCGCGTCGATCGACTGGCCGGCGATGGGCTTGCCGCAGACGGGGCAGTGCGGGCGCCCGACTCTTGCGTAGAGCAAACGAAGGTAGTCGTAGATCTCCGTGACCGTGCCGACCGTCGAGCGCGGGTTACGCGACGTGGTCTTCTGGTCGATCGAGATCGCAGGGCTGAGACCGTCGATGTGGTCGACGTCCGGCTTCTCCATCATCTGGAGGAACTGGCGCGCGTACGCGGAGAGCGACTCGACGTAGCGCCGCTGCCCCTCGGCATAGATCGTGTCGAAGGCAAGGCTCGACTTCCCGGAGCCCGAGAGCCCGGTGATGCAGATGAGGCGGTTCCGCGGCAGCCGGACGGTGATGTCCTTCAGGTTGTGCTCGCGGGCGCCGTGGACGACCAACTCGTCGGCAGCCATTTCGGAGGCCATTCTATCGCGCGAACGTGTGTTCGTAAACCCCTGTTCGCCGGTCGGATCAGCCGCTGAGCCGCTGCACGAGCCCGCAGAGCTCGCGCGGCTTTGCGACGCAGCGAATCTCGAGATCGCCGGCGACGATCGTCCCGTAGCCGAGCAGCCGGCCGGGCAGCGACTGCTCGATCTCGACCGTGCCGACACGCGCGAGGCGCACCGCGGCAGCCCGCCTGCGTACGACGCCGTGCATCACGAACAGCTTGTCGGTGGTGACGACGACGTGCGTGCGATCCCACCGCCAGACCGCCGCGGTCGCGATGACGGCGGCGAGCACGAGCAGCGTCGCGCCGGCGACGGACACCGGCCAGCCGCCGAGAAACGCCGCCGCGCCGAGCAGTGCGAGCACGAGCGCCCGAAGCAGCGGGCGCACGAGAACGACTCCGTGGCGGCGCGCGTCGAGAAACACCCGCTCCTCGGGTTCTGCGAGCATGGGTCTTCCGCCTTCGACGTACGGCGAAGAAACCCTGGACATGAGCTCAACCGCCAAGCGCGCCGCGATCGTCACCCTTGTCGCGCTGTCGATCGTCCTCGCGGCGCTCGCGCTCTGGAAGATCCGGGTGGTCATCTCCCTGTTCTTCCTCGGCATCATCATCGCGGCGGCCATGCGCCCGGGGGTCGACTGGCTGAACAAGCGCGCACGCCTCCCGAAGGGATTCGGCGTGCTCATCCACTACACGCTCGTCCTCGGACTGGTCGCTCTGCTGCTCTGGCTCGTCGTCCCGAGCGCGACCTCGCAGATCCAGCAGGCCGTCGGTCAGGTGCCAACGTCCGCCGGCGACCTGCACCAGCAGGCCGCCCACTCGCACGGGATCAAGCGCGAGATCCTGCTCGGGCTGCAGAAGCGGCTGGAGAAGCTCCCGTCCGGCACCAGCCTCGTCCACCCGGCCGTGACGGTGACGAAGACCGCCTTCGAGGTCCTCGTCGGGATCTTCTTCATGTTCGCCGTCGGCGCCTACTGGATCTTCGAGCGCGACAAGGCGATCGGGCTCGTCCAGTCGCTCGTACCGCGCGACCACCGCCGCGTGACCCGAGACACCTGGATCCTGATCGACCAGAAGCTCGGCGCCTTCGTGCGCGGCGAGCTCATCCTCATCGCGCTCGTCGCCGTCGTGCTCTCGCTGTCCTTCTGGGCGATCGGCCTGCCGTACTGGCTGCTGATCGGGACGTTCGCGGGCATCCTCGAGATCGTCCCCGTACTCGGCCCGCTCGTCGCCGGCGGGCTCGCGATCGGCGTCGGCCTCACGGTGAGCTGGCATGTCGCGCTCTTCGCCGGGTTGATCGTGCTGGGCCTGCGCCAGATCGAGGACTACGCTGTCGTCCCGAAGGTGCTCGGGCACGCGGTCGGGCTCTCCCCCCTCATCGTGCTCGTCTCGGTGACGGGGATCGGGATCCTGCTCGGCGCCTTCTACGTCCTGCTCGCGATCCCGATCGCGGCCGTCCTCTCGACGCTCGTCGACGTCGTGCTGCGCGACGTCGACCCTGCCGACGAGCAGGTGCCGGCCGTGCTGTTCGCGCCCGCCAAAGAAGAGTCCTGAGGACTAACGGCGAACGGCTGCAACCTGGTCTTGACTCAACCGGGTATTCGCCGACCGTCGACGATTGCAGATTGGCCCGGGTGCGACCAGGTGGCTGGAGGAATAGGCCGCTGCGCGGCCTACGCCTTACGCCAGCGGCCGAATACCAAGCCGCCGAGCGTGAAGCCCAGGCCGAAGGTGCCGACGGCGAACCCGCCGACGGCGAACGCCTTGCGCCATGGGGAGAGCCGCTGCCAGCGGCCCAGTGCTTCCTGCTCCTCGACGGTCAGCGCTTCGCCGCGGCGCTGCTTGCGCAACGCGCCGCCGGCCCGGAGGCCGAGGTACAGGTCATCGAAGATCTCGGCGGACTCGTCGGCCATATCTGATCTATAGCCTCATTCTTCTGTGAGCGTACACATCCTGCATGTCTCCGATCTTCACACGGGCCCCCGTGAGGACCCGGAAGTCGAGGCGGCACTGGCCCGGCTGGTGGAGCGGGCCCGCCCCGAATTGATCGTCGCGTCGGGCGATCTGACCAATCGCGGGCGCCGTCAAGAGCACGAGCGGGCCCACCGCTTCCTGCTCTCGCTCGGGCCTCCGGTGCTCGCGGTGCCGGGGAACCACGATCTTCCCTACACCTTACCTGCCCGCTTCACGAGCCCCTGGGCCGACTTCGAACGTCTCTGGGAGACGACCGAGCCGACCCACGCCTCGCCGGCGCTGCACGTGGTCGGGCTCAACTCGGCGCGGCCGTACCGCCACCAGGGCGGGGCGCTCCACACGTCGCAGCTGCGCGAGGCGGCCAAGCGGCTCGCCGCCGCCGCCGAAGGCGCCTACCGCGTGGTCGTGCTCCACCACCACATGCTCGGCGCTCCCTGGCGCGCCTCGCGAAAGAAGCCGGTGTCGAAACGCAACGAGGTGCTGCGCACGCTCGTCGCGGCGGGCGCCGACCTGATCCTCGGCGGGCACATCCACCAGGCGGCGGTGAGCGAACGGCATGAGTTCGAGATCGTCGACGGAGACCTTCGCGCCGCCGTCGTCTCGATCGCCCCCGGGCTCGGCCGGCCGCGCCCGAGCCGACTCGGCGAGGCCCGTGGCCTGCACGTCTACGAGGTCGGCGAGACAACGCTGACCGTGTCGACGCACATCTGGCGCGGCGGCGACTGGGGCCTCACGGCGAGGCGCGTCTTCCCCCGCGGGCTCGGCGTACTGGGCTAGGCGCGAGCCGGAGCGCGTCTGGGCTCTACGGGCGAAGACGCTCGAGCAGACGCAGGCGCGACGCGTCGTACTCGCGGTCGTCGAGCACTCCGTTGTCGTGCAGCTCCTCGATCAGGCGCAGGTAGTACGCAGGGTTCTCGGTCGGGTCTCCCCCGCCTGCCGACGCGACCGTCGCGGCGGCCCCGGCCCCGGCTCCGGCCCCGGCCGGCGCATTCGCCGCGGTCGGGACGAAGGGGGACATCACCCGGTCGGGATCGATACCCGCTCGCTGGAGCCGCTCGCGGTACTGCTCGACGCCGAACCCCGTCTTCGGGAACCGGTACGCGTCGGGCCCCCAGAGCGGCCGCTTCTGGATGAAGCGCCGGTAGACGACCACGAGGGCGATCGAGGCTGCGAAGCTCGCCATCCCCACCCAGCCGGGGCTCTGCCCGACCGTCAGGATCACGATGCCGCCGCCGACGACGGTGCCGCCGAGGCCGATCACGACGGTCAGCCACGCCGGCATCGGGTCCGGCCCCGGTACCGCGAAGCGGGCGAGCGCCCCGGTGATGAACGCGGAGGCGAGAGCGGCGACGATCGTGCCGAGCATCTACCCAGCGTACCGTTGCGGCATGATAACGGTGTGAGCGCGACCGTCAGGCGTGCACGTGCTCGCGCGCCTTCGGCGGCGCGGCGGTCTCGAGCTCGCCCAGCAGCCGGCTCGATGCGGCGGCGATCGCGTCGATTGCGCGCTCGAACGCCGCCTCGTTCACGCGGGACGGCTTGCGGTAGCCGCTGATCTTGCGGACGTACTGGAGCGCGGCGGCACGCACCTCGTCCGCGCTGACGGCGGGCTCGACGTTGTAGAGCGTGTGAATGCTTCTGCACATGGCTAGAGGCTTGCCTCCTGTAGGGCGTTCAGCTCTCGACGCAGGTCCTTGATCTCGTCCCGCAGCTTCGCCGCGTACTCGAACCGCAGCTCCTCCGCGGCGACGAGCATCTCCTCCTCGAGCGTGATGACGAGCTTCTCGAGCTCGGAGCGGTCCATGCCCTCGACCTTCTTCGAGCCCCGCCGGCGGCGGCCCGGCACGTGGGGCGCCTCGAGCTGGAGGAACTCCGCGATGTCGGACACACCCTTCGAGATCGAGACGGGCGTGATGCCGTGCTCCTCGTTGTACGCGAGCTGGATCGCACGGCGGCGGCTCGTCTCGTCAACCGCCTCCTTGATCGACTCGGTCTGCTTGTCGGCGTACATGAGCACGCGCCCGTTGACGTTGCGGGCCGCGCGGCCGATCGTCTGGATGAGCGACGTGCGCCCGCGCAGGAAGCCCTCCTTGTCGGCGTCGAGGATTGCGACGAGCGACACCTCCGGCAGGTCGAGCCCTTCGCGCAGCAGGTTGACACCGACGAGCACGTCGTACTCGCCGAGCCGCAGCTCGCGAATGATCTGGATGCGCTGGAGCGTGTCGATCTCCGAGTGGAGATACCGCGCCTTCACACCCGACTCGAGCAGGTAGTCGGTGAGGTCCTCCGCCATCTTCTTCGTCAACGTCGTGATGAGCGTCCGCTCGCCGACCTGCTCGCGTTTGCGGATCTCGCCGAGCAGGTCGTCGATCTGATTCTTCGTGGGCCGCAGCTCGACCTCCGGATCCACGAGGCCGGTGGGCCGGATCAGCTGCTCGGCGATCCGCTTCGAGTGGCGCAGCTCGTACGCGCCGGGGGTGGCCGAGACGAACACGAGTTGCGGCACCTTGGCGAGGAACTCGTCGAAGCGGAGCGGCCGGTTGTCGATCGCCGACGGGAGGCGGAAGCCGAAGTCCACCAGCGTCTGCTTGCGCGAGCGGTCGCCCTCGTACATGCCGCCGATCTGCGGGATCGACTGGTGCGACTCGTCGCAGAAGACGACGAAGTCGGACGAGAAGTAGTCGAGGAGCGTGTGCGGCGCGGAACCGGGCGGGCGGCCGTCGAGGATGCGCGAGTAGTTCTCGATCCCGTTGCAGAAGCCGAGCTCCTTCATCATCTCGAGGTCGTACTCGGTGCGCTGGCGGATCCGGTGCGCCTCGAGCAGCTTGCCCTCGGACTCGAACTTCTTGACCTGCTCCTCGAGCTCGCGCCGGATCTCCACGGCCGCGCGCTCGATCGTCGGCTTCGACGTCACGTACTGCGTCGCCGGGAAGATCGTGATCTGGTCGTACTTCGAGAGAACCTCACCCGTCAGCGGGTCGAAGTGGGTGATCGCCTCCACCTCGTCGCCGAAGAACGAGATGCGGTACGCGGTCTCCGCGTGCGCGGGCTGCACCTCGACCACGTCACCCTTGACGCGGAACCTGCCGCGGCCGAGCAGCGTGTCGTTGCGCACGTACTGGATGTCGATCAGCTTCCGGAGCATGAGGTCGCGATCCTGCTCCTCGCCGACGTTGACGAAGACGATGCGCTCCTTGTACTCGTCCGGCGAGCCGAGGCCATAGATGCACGACACGGATGCGACGATGATCACGTCACGCCGCGAGAGCAAATTCGACGTCGCCGAGTGGCGCAGGCGGTCGATGTCGTCGTTGCGCGACGAATCCTTCTCGATGTAGAGGTCGGCCTGGGGAACGTACGCCTCGGGTTGGTAGTAGTCGTAGTACGAGACGAAGTATTCGACGGCGTTGTGCGGGAAGAACTCCCGGAACTCGTTGCAGAGCTGCGCGGCCAACGTCTTGTTGTGCGCGATGATCAGCGCCGGCTTGCCGACCTTCTCGATCGTCCACGCCATCGTCGCCGTCTTCCCGGTGCCGGTGGCGCCGACCAGCGTCTGGTAGCGCTCGCCGTTCTGGAGGCCCTCGGCGAGAATGTCGATCGCCCTGGGCTGATCGCCCATCGGGACGTAGTCGGCAGATGTCTTGAACTCGGCCATCGAGACACAGGCTATCCCGAGGGCCTCCGCCTACCCTCCCGGGAGCCCAAGCTCCCGCAGCGCCGACGAGCAGCGCGGGCGTCCGGGCGCACACGGTGCAGTTGAAGCCGGCGATTGTCCCCGTGCTCGTGCCGACAACGATCCGCCGGCTGTCGGGCGCGAATGCCGCCGTCAGCAATTGGCAGGTCGTGCCGCGGAGGGAGTACAGGAGCACTCCTGTGCGGACCTGCCAGATCCCGGCGGCGTTGGGGCTGCTGGCGGGAGCCGTCGCCGTCGATCCGCTCGTCGATTTCGCACGCCAGTACGGCAACTGGAACGACTCCGCCGGGGCGACCAAGCGCAAGCTGGCGCGCCGGGAAGTCGGCGGAACGCCCTCGACCGCGGCAGACGCGTTCGCAGCACGCAGCCCACTCGACTAGCCGCGGGCAATCGCCTCCTCCGGCGTCCCGCTCCAGATCTGGTGGACCCGCACCGACCGCGTCGTCATCGATTCCCCGCACCACTCGGGCCTGCTCGCGAAGCGCATCCGGAGGCTCAACCCGAGGGCGCCGCTCACGGAAGTCGTCGGAACGTGGCGCCACACCGCGGTCATGCGGGCAAGCTTGTCCCTCCCTCCGATGCTCGCAGGCCTCGGCCTCCTGCCGCAGGTCGTCCTCTGACACCTAACCGCGGCGTCCTACGGGCGTCCGATACTTTCGGACTCGCCGTGATTCGCACGTTCCGCCTCGCCTTTGCCGGTCTGCTGCTCTCGCTCGCCCTCGCAGCGGGCGCCTCCGCGTACTCGTGGCCCTTCAGGCCGTTCGACCGGCAGCATCCGATCCGCGGCTTCTTCGGCGATCCACGCACCGTCTACGAGAACGGCATCCTCGCCGGCGCGTTCGAGGGCCCCGGCTTCTTCTCGTTCCACCAGGGGGTCGACATCTCGGCGCCCGACGGGACGCCCATCTACGCGGTCGAGAACGGCACCGCTCACTACGTCGGAGCGGCGACGCTCAACGTCGTCACCGATCACGACGTGGTCTTCCAGTTCTTCCACATCGTCACGATCGTCGGCGAGGGGCAGCAGGTGATCGCGCGCAAGACGGTCCTCGGCTACGTCCAGCCGCCGTTCGGTCATGTTCACATCTCGGAGATCGACGGCGCCAAGGTGGTCAACCCGCTCCAGCCGGGGCACCTGGCGCCGTACCACGATCTCACGAAGCCCGTGATCCGCGACATCGCGATCCGCAACCAAACGGGCGAGGTGCAGACCCCACTCGGTCTGTGCGGTCGCATCGAGATCGACGTCGACGCGTTCGACACGCCTCCCGTCGCGGTGCCCGGAAAGTTCCAGGGGCTCCCGGTCGCACCGTCGCTCGTGCGCTGGACCGTGACGAGCCTCGGCGGAACGGCGGTCGTCCCGTGGCGGACGGCAGCGGACTTCCGCACGACGCTGCCGTCCAACGCCCGCTTCTGGGACACCTACGCGAAAGGGACGTACCAGAACGCCCCGCGCTTCGGCCGTGAGCAGTACACCTCGATGCCCGGGCGCTTCCTGTTCCAGCTCGCGGGCAGCTACGACACGACCGCGCTCGGGAACGGCGTCTACATCGTGACGGTGCTCGTCGGGGACGGCCACGGCCACAAGACGGTCGACACCCAGCGCTTCTCGGTGCTCAACGCACGGAACGGCGTGTGCCCGGCCTCGCTGCCCGCCCCGCCCGGTACGGAGCCGCCGCCGGACGAGGAACCGCCGGTCTCGCCGCCGGTCTCGCCGTAAAACAAGCGGGTCGCGCAGCGACCCATTCCGTCAGCTACCTGGTCGCAACCGGGCGCAACTGCACATCGGCAGCAACCGGCAAGTACCCGGTTGCTTCAAGACCAGGTTGCGGCCGTTTGCCCTTCAACAAGCGGGTCGCGCAGCGACCCGCTTACTTGATCCCGAGCTCCGACGCGTAGGCGCGCCGGTAGATGTCCTTCAGCCGTTCGACGCGCGAGACATACGCGCGCGTTTCCGGGAACTGGACGTCCTCGCCCTTCCGGCGCCACTCGTCGACGTTCGCCTGGCCGGCGTTGTACGCCGCGAGGGCGAGACGCTCGTCGTGGTAGCGGTCGAGCAGATGCCTCAGGTACCACGAGCCGTAGCGCACGTTGATCTCGGGGTCTTCGAGATCGGCGAGCACGAAGTTATTGCCACCCGTGTGCAGCGCAATCCCCTTCGCTGTGGCCGGCTGCAGCTGCATGAGACCGATCGCGCCCGTGCTCGAGCGCGCGTCCGCCTTGAACTTGCTCTCCTGCTCGATCACGGCGGCGAGGAGGGCTGGATTCAATCGGTAGTGCTCCGCGTGCCCGCGCACGATCGCCTGGTACTGGAGCGGGTACCAGAGGCGCGCCCACCACGTCGGCTCGGTGCGCTGCAGATACGTGAACGAGCCGATCGCCGCGGCCGCGATCGCGCCAAGGAGCACGATCCGCCTCAGCGTGACGATGTCAGCTCCTTCACGACCCCGGCGACGAATGCGTCGAGCTCCTCGAGCGACCCGTCGTTGACATAGGCGAAGTCCGCACGCCGCAGCTTCTCCTCATCGGGGATCAACCGCGACTCACGGTCGACGAACGCGCCGCGCCGCTCCTCGCGCACCGACGGGGCGGCGGTGATCGCGACGACCTTGTCGTAGCGCGCCTCGCCCCCGGTCTCGTACAGGAGCGGGACCTCGACGACGACCAACGCCGGCCCGTCGGACCGGGAGGCGACCTCGTCGAGCCACTGCATGTGTGCGCGCCCGACCCTGGGATGCAGCACGCTCTCGAGCCAGTCCAGCTCGGAGCGGTCGGCGAACACGATGGCTGCGACCGCCGCGCGGTCGACCTCGCCGTCGCCGTCGAAGACGCCCTCGCCCCACCGCTCGCGCAGCTCCGACTTGAGGCTGTCGTCCTCCCGGTAGATGCGGTGCACGATCTCGTCCGCCGAGGAGACGGCGGCGCCGCGACGTGCGAACGCCGCGAGCGCCTCAGTCTTTCCGGCCGCGATACCCCCGGTGATCGCGACCGCGAGCGGCCGCCGCCCCACTATTCGGGAGCGGTCTCGGTCGAGCTCTCGACGGGCTCGTCCGCAGATGCCGCAGGGAGTGGCTCGTCGTCGACCGTCAACTCGGCGGCGGGAGCCTCGGGTGCTGCGACTTCGACCGCCGGAGCCTCGGGCTCGGCGTCTTCGACTGCCGGGGCCTCTGCGTCGACGACTGCAACCTCGTCGCTCGCGACCTCCGTGCCCGCCGCCTCGACGCTGGACGCCTCGACGGTGGGCGCCTCCGCAGCCGGCTCGTCCGAGAAGACGTCCTCCGACAGGTCGATCGACGGCGGCACGGCCTCTGCGCCGGGCGCAGGCTGGATGGGCATCCCGTCCTCGACGCGCTTGAGCGACAGCGACAGGCGCCGCCGTTCCGCATCGACCTCGAGGATGCGCACGTTCACCGTGTCACCCTGGGAGACGACCTCGCGCGGGTTCTCGACGTGGTGCTGCGCGAGCTCCGAGATGTGCACGAGGCCCTCGACGCCCGGAAGGATCTCGACGAAGGCGCCGAAGGTGACGACCTTCGTCACCTTGCCGGCGACGACGTCGCCCTCCTGGTAGCTCTCGAGCACCTGCTGCCACGGATCCGACTGGGTCTGCTTGAGACCGAGGGAGATCCGTTGGCGGTCGCGATCGATGTCGAGCACCTTGACGTCGACCTTCTGCCCGATCTCGAGGACTTCCGACGGATGGTTGACGTGGCTCCACGACAGCTCGGAGATGTGGATCAGCCCGTCCATGCCGTCGAGGTCGACGAAGGCGCCGAAGTCGACGATGTTCGAGATCGTGCCCTCGACGACGTCGCCCGGGTTCAGCCGGTCGAGGATCGCCTGGCGCATCTCCTTGCGCTCGTCCTCGAGGACGGCGCGGCGCGAAAGCACGACGTTGTTGCGCGACCGGTTGAGCTCGATCACCTTGGAGCGAAGCTCCTGTCCGAGGAACTCGTCGAGATCCTGGACGCGGCGGATGTCGACCAGCGACGCGGGCAGGAAGCCGCGCACGCCGAGGTCGAGGATCAGGCCGCCCTTGACGACCTCGATCACGCGCCCGATGACGGGGTCGCCCTGCTCGTGCGCCTGCTCGATCGCCTTCCAGGCGATCTCGAAGCGCGCGCGCTTCTTCGAGAGGATCAGCCGGCCGTCGGCGTCCTCTTTGGTCATCACGAGCGCGGCGATCTCGTCGCCGAGGGATACCTCGTCCGCCGGGTTGACCGAGCGGCGGATGGAAAGCTCGCTGACGGGGATGACGCCTTCCGACTTGTAGCCGATGTCGACCAGCACTTCGTCCTTGTCCACCCGGACAACGGTGCCGTGGACGACTTCCCCTTCGTTGATCGTCGGGAAGGTCGATTCGTAGTCCGGAATCAGCTCGCCGTCAGGGCCGGTGGTCCAGACGCCTTCCTCGAGTCTTGGATCGCTGAGGGGGTCTGTCATGGGTTCGTTGATGGTGTCGTTTGCCATATAGATCGGCCAGTATAAGCCTAAGCACTCAGACTCCCGGCGCGCGACGAAGTTGGCAGCCTCCGCCCGGCTTTACGTTCCCACGCAGCGTCCGGTTTGCGGCACTATTCCCCGATGCACGCGGGGCTCGGGGTCGTCCACGTCATCCACATCGCACACGCCTTGCGCGCGGTGCGGGGCGTCGCGTGGGCGGCGTCCGCCGTCGGGCTCACGGCCGGCCGGGTCGCGCTGCGCGCCCACCGCGGCGGCTCCCGCCCCATCACCCACCGTGAGAACCGGCTGGTGTTCGTGGTGGGCTCCCCCCGCTCGGGCACAACTTTTGTCGGCACGTCGCTCGGCTCGCAGCCCGGGTTCGTCGACCTCGGCGAAGTGCCGCCGCTGAAAGCAGCCGTTCCCCGGCTCGTCGGCCGACCGGTCGAGCAGCAGGCGCGCGAGGTGCGGCGGCTCGTACAGCTCGTTCGCAACCTGGGCCTCGTCCACGGGCTGCGCGGCGTCGAGCAGAACCCGGAGACGAGCTACGTCCTCCAGGGTGCGCTGCACGCGTATCCGGCGGCGAAAGCGGTCCACGTGATCCGCGACGGCCGCGACGTCGTCTGCTCGCTACTGGAACGCGGGTGGCTCGGCGCGGGCCGCGCCGGCAGCGACGACGCGAACCAGGCGTACGGCGCGCATGCGCGATTCTGGGTCGAGCCCGAGCGGCGGCGCGAGTTCGAGGAAGCGAGCGAGGCGACCCGTGCAGCCTGGGCGTGGCGCCGCTACGTGACCGCGGCGCGCGGCGCGCCGGAGCGGACGATCGACCTGCGCTACGAATCGCTCGTCGCAGATCCCGGCGGCGAGGCTCGGCGTGTCGCTCGGGCGCTCGACACCGACCCCGATCGGCTGGCCGCCTCCTTCGGGGAGGTGCATGCCGATTCGATCGGCCGCTGGCGCAGGGAGCTCACGCCGGAGCAGCTCGCCGACGTCGAGGCCGAAGCGGGCGCGCTGCTGCACGAGCTCGGCTACACCGACTGAGCTACCGGTCCCGGCCCGGGTACCCTGGCCGCATGGACGAGCGCTACCCCATCGGAGACACGACCTCTGTCGCCGTCGCCGTGTTTCGGCACGAGCGGCACGACGCCGGGTACCCGATGTGGTCCGCATCGATCGGCCTGCGCGGCGGCGAAGCCACCGTCAGTGTGCCCGGCCACTACCCGACGGTGCTCGCGCAGCGGCTGCGCGCCGCGGACGCGCAATTCGCGCACGGCACGCGGCTCGGCCGCGACGAGTACCTCGACCTCACCGCGCTCGCACGCGACGGCGACGAGACGCTCGCCCTCTCGTCGACCGCACGATCTCCAGTGCGCGTCACCATCGAGGTGCCGCGGACGGAGCTCGAGCCGCTCGCGCAGCTGCTCGACGACGCGCAACAGCTGATCGAAGAGCTCCGGCAGGGTCTCGGGCTCGTGCCCGACTCCCTGCCCGACGCGCTGTAACGCGTTGCTCGCTTCGCTCGCTCGCTTCACGGGGGAAACCATGTTTCCCCCGTGGGCCCCCTTCTTCGTCTGCTCGCGGCGAGGCGGAATCACTGCTGCGCCGAGCAAGCTCGGCTCCGCGACGGAGAGCTCCGTACCAGTCATGTCCTCACTAGACACGGCTGGCGCCTGGCACCAGACGTGTCTGTGCCGAGCGACGACCCACGCGGACAGACGGGGCGCCTACTCCTTCGCCTCGCGCCAGTTGTCGCCGGCGCCGACGTCGACGGCGAGCGGTGGGTCGAGCGGATACCCGCTGCACATCTCGGAGCGGACGAGCTCCTTCACGGTCGACACCTCGGCGTCGGGGGCCTCGAGGAGCAACTCGTCGTGCACCTGCAGCACGAGCCGTGACGCGCGGCCCTCGTCGCGCAGGCGGCGGTAGATGCTCACCATCGCGACCTTGATGATGTCGGCCGCCGTTCCCTGCATCACCGAGTTCACCGCCAGCCGCTCGCCGAGCGCGTGCGTCTGGCGGTTCTGCGCGCGGATCTCGGGCACGGGACGGCGTCGCCCGAGCAGCGTCGTGACGTAGCCGTCGCGCTCCGCCTGCTCGATCGTGCGCTGGATGAAGTCCTGCACCATCGGGAACCGCGCGAGATACGTGTCGATGTACTCCTGCGCCTGCTCGCGCGGGATCTCGAGGTTCTCCGAGAGCCCGAACGCGGAGATGCCGTAGATGATCCCGAAGTTGACCATCTTCGCGATGTTGCGCTCGTCCTTCGTCAACGTCGCCTGGTCCTTGCCGAGCACCTCGGCTGCGGTCGCCGCATGGATGTCCTCGCCGCGCGCGAATGCGTCGCGGAGGCGCGGCTCACCCGACACGTGCGCGAGGATGCGCAGCTCGACCTGCGAGTAGTCGGCCGACACGAGCCGGTGGCCGGTTTCCGCGACGAAGGCGCTGCGGATCTCGCGACCGAGCTCCGTCCGGACCGGGATCGCCTGGAGATTCGGGTTCGTCGTCGAGAGGCGCCCCGTCGCAGCCACCGTTTGATTGAACGTCGTGTGCAGGCGCCCGTCCTCGCCGAGCAGCGTGGGCAGCGGCACGAGGTACGTGTTCATCAGCTTGCTCAGCTCGCGCCACTCCTCGATCACGGCGACGATCGCGTGGTCGCCGCGGATCGAGCGGAGCACGCGCGTGTCCGTCGAATAGCCGGTCTTGCCCTTGCGTCCCGGCGTGAGCTCGAGCTTCTCGAAGAGAATCCGCGCCACCTGCTGGGTCGAGCCGAGCATGAAGTCCTCGCCCGCGAGCTCGAACGCCAGCGACTCGAGCTCCTCGACGCGGTCGGCGAGCCGCGCCGTGATCTCGCCCATCCGGTACGTGTCGATCTTGACGCCGGCGTCCTCCATCGCGGCGAGCACCGCGGTGAGCGGCAGCTCGATGCGGTCGTAGAGCTCCTCGCTGCCGCGTTCTCGGAGCCGTTCGCGCAGCGGGCCGGCGAGCCGCCGTGGCGCCTCCGCTGCGCGCACGAGCGCCGCGGTCTCCTCCTCCGGTTCCGGCTCCGGCAGCGCCTCCACGCCGTACTCGGCAGCGAGGTCGTCGAGCTCGTACGCAGGACGTCCGGGCTCGATCAGGTACGCGGCGATCATCGTGTCCTCGGCCGGCAGCATCGTGAGCCGCGGCAGGCCCTTGTAGTCGTGCGCGACGATCTGCGCGTCGCGGAGCTTCGTGGCGAGCTCGGGGCTCCAGGCGCCGACGACGACGCCGTCGTCCTGTGCGAGCGCGAAGCGGTCGCCGTCGATCGCGAGGCCGACCCGGCCGCGGAGCTGTTCGGGGAGCTCGCCCTCGCGCCACAGCACTTCCGTGCCGGCCACGATCCGCTCGAGCGCGGGCACGGCGTCGTCGAGCTCGTCGATGCGGTTCAGCAGGTTGCGGAACTCGAACCGCCTGAACATCTCGCGCAGCTCCGAGCGGTCGGGCGGCGAGAGGACGAGCTGCGCCGGGTCGCAGTCGAGCTCGAGGTCGCGGCGCATGGTCGCCAGCTCCTTCGACATGCGCGCCTGGTCGGCGTACTCGATCACGTTCTTCTTGCGCGCTGGAGACAGCTCGGCCGCGTGCTCGATCACGCCCTCGAGCGAGCCGTACTGCGCGATCAGCTGGCCGGCGGTCTTGTCCCCGATACCGGGAATGCCCGGGATGTTGTCGGAGCTGTCGCCCTTGAGGCCGATGAAGTCGGGAATCTGCTCGGGCCGGATGCCGTAGCGCGCCTCGACGCGCTCCGGCGTGTAGACGTGCACGTCGCTGACGCCGCGCGGTGTCATCATCAGCGCGACGTTGCCGGTGACCAGTTGGAACGCATCGCGGTCGGTCGACACAACGGTCGTCTTCACTCCCGCCTCGTCGGCGAGCGTCGCGAGCGTCGCGATCACGTCGTCGGCCTCCCACCCCTCGAACTCGAGATTGCGGTACCCGAACGCCTCGACGATCGGGCGGAAGTACGGGAACTGCTCGCGGAGGAGGTCGGCCATCGGCCGGCGGCCTTCCTTGTAGACGACGTCGCCTGCCTCGGCGACCGCCGCGCGGTGCACCGGCTTCGTGTCCCACGCGACCGCGACGCCCTTCGGCTTGTAGTCGGAGAGCAGCTTGAAGAGCATGTTCGTGAAGCCGAGCAGCGCGTTCGTCGGGAAGCCGTCGGTCGTCGCGAGCTCCTCCGGGAGCGCGAAGAACGCGCGGTACGCGAGGTTGTTGCCGTCGACGAGGAAGAGCTCGGAGTCGCGCGCGGGCGCGTCGTCGACGTCGAGCTCGAGACCCGTGAGCGTCTTCGGCGACATCGATTCGAGTCTAGTGGCGAGAGCCGGACGCAACCAACGCCCCGGGGTCCGGGCCCGGGTCGGGACCGGTACGGCCGGCCACCGTTCAAGCGGACGGGCACAGGTCGAGCGCGGGCCAAGGGCACGGCCCCAGCAAGCGCCCGCAGGGGTAGACCCCGGGGTACGCTCCTCCACCCGGGGTTTAGCCCTGCTTGAATCCTTCGGTGACGCGCGTCCCCCTGCTGTCCGGCTCAAGGCTCGTGATCGCGACCGCCCCGGACGACGCGGTGATCCTGCGCCCTCCCCCGCCCGGCCGGGCGGCCGCGGACGTGACGGCCGCCGTCCGCGACGCGCTGCGCTTCCCGCTCGAAGGCGAGTCGCTCGAGACGCTGGCCGGCCGCGGGACGCGCGCAACGATCGTCGTCGAGCCGCCGGCGCTACCCATCCCCGCCGCTCCCAACGACCCGCGCCAGCTCGCGATCGGCGCGGTCGTCGACGAGCTCGAGCGCCTCGGCATCTCGACCGGGTACCAGACGATCCTCGTCGCGGGCGGGCTGGCGCGCCGGCTGGGGCAGCGCGAGCGCGAGTCGCTCGTCACACCGGAGCTGGCGCGCCGCTTCCACGGACGCGTCGTGGTCCACGACGTGGAGGACCCCGACCTGCTCGTACTCGACAGCGACTCGCGGCCGCCGCTCCGCGTGAACCCCGCGCTCGCCGAGACTGACCTCGTAGTCGTCGTGACCGCGGCGGAGTCGGTGCTCCACGGCGGGCCGGCGGCACTGCTCGCCGCCGCGGGCGCCGACGCGCTGCGCGCGGCGGGCGCGTACTCGCTGCTCGAGACGACCGCCTCGCAGGGCTGGCACCTCGCCGTCACACTCGAGCGAGCGCTGGCGCGGCGCGTGCCGCTGATCGGGGTGTCGCTCGTGCTCAACCACCCGGAGGTGTCGGGCGCGCTGCGCGGCTACCCGTACGAGCCGGAAGCGCTCGAGCGGATTGCGGGCTCTCCACTTCGGTACGTCTTCTCGGCGCTGCCCGACCGGGCACGCCGCGCCATCCTCCGCTCGGTGCCGACCGAGCGCACGGTCGCTGCGGCGTTCGGCGGTCCGCCGTCGGTCGCGCACGCCGAGGCTCTGCTCCGTGCCGTCGAGCTGCGGCGCGCAGAGCTCGACCGGCCGCTCGACGCGATCGTGATCGGCGTGCCGAGCACGACGCCGTTCCTCCCGCGCGAGCGCCCGAACCCGCTGCTCGCCGCGTACCTCGGCCTCGGGCTCGCGCTGCGCATGTGGCGCGACGCCTTTCCGGTGGTGAACGGCGGCACCGCGATCCTCGTCAACCGCTTCTCACGCCACTTCGCGCACCCGACACAGCAGCCGTACCGCGCGTTCTTCCATGCAACGCGCTCCGGACGCGACCCGCGGCTGCTCGCGGACGCAGAGCGCAGCGTCGCCGCAGACCCGCGCGCGATCGCCTCCTACCGCTCCGGCCAGACAGTGCACCCTCTGCTGCCGTTTCGCGACTGGAACGCATGCCAGCCTGCACTCGGACGTCTCGGCGCGGTGATCGTCGCGGGCACCGGCGACGCGGCCGTCGTCCGGCAGCTCGGCTTCGTGCCCGCGCACGGCGTCGGGGCGGCTCTGCTGATGGCGCGCGGACGGGCCGGCGAAGAGCCGCGCATCGGATTCCTGCTCTCGCCTCCCTACTTCCCGCTCCGCGTGGGCCGCGACGGGAACGACTAGACGCGCCGCATCGCGAAGAAGTCCGCCGCTTCGACGACCGGCCGCTCCGAACACCTCCAACCTGGTTCGAGAGCTGCCGCTAGGTCTCGCCGAGGTAGGTCTTGCGCACCTCGGGGTTCTTCGCAAGCGCCTTCGCGTCGTCGGCGAGCGCGATGCGGCCGGTCTCGAGGACGTAGCCGCGGTTGGCGACGTCGAGGGCCATCAGCGCGTTCTGCTCGACGAGCAGGATCGAGGTGCCCTGCTTGTTCACCTCGACGATCGTCTCGAAGATCCGCTGCACGAAGATCGGCGCGAGCCCCATCGAGGGCTCGTCGAGCATCAGCAGGATCGGCCGCGCCATGAGCGCCCGCCCGATCGCGCACATCTGCTGCTCGCCGCCGGACAGCGTCCCCGCCTTCTGCGTCCGCCGCTCGGCGAGCCGCGGGAAGAGCTCGAAGACGCGGTCCATGTCCTCTTTCATGCCGCTCTTGTCGCGCCGCTGGAACGCGCCCATCTCGAGGTTCTCCGTCACCGTCATGCGGGGGAAGAGCTTCCGGCCCTCGGGCGACTGCGCGATGCCCATCCGCACGATGTCGTGCGCCGGGTCGTTCGTGATGTTCTTGCCGTCGAACTCGATCGTGCCGCGGCGCGGATGATTGAGCCCGTTGATCGAGCGCAGCGTCGTCGATTTTCCGGCGCCGTTCGCGCCGATGAGCGTCACGATCTCTCCCTCGCGCACCTCGATCGAGATTCCCTTCAGCGCCTGGATCGAGCCGTAAAAGGTCTCGACGTTCTCGAGCCGGAGCAGCGTCTTCGGCGTCGCGTTCACGAGCTCACCGCCCCCGCGCCAAGGTACGCCTCGATCACGCGCTCGTTCTTCTGGATCTCCTGTGGTGTGCCCTCGGCGATCTTCCCGCCGTAGTCGAGCACGGTGACGCGGTCGGAGATCTCCATCACGACGCGCATGTCGTGCTCGATCAGCAGCACGGAGAGCTGCTGCTCCTCGCGCAGGCGGGCCACAAACTTCGTGAAGTCCGCCGTCTCCTGCGGGTTCATCCCCGCCGTCGGCTCGTCGAGGAGCAGAAGCTTCGGTTGCGTCGCGAGCGCACGCGCCACCTCGAGCCGACGCTGGTCGCCGTACGAGAGGTTCCTTCCGATCACGCTGTCCCGCCGCCGCAGCCCCGAGAACTCGAGGAGCTCGCGCGCACGTTCGCGCGCTTCCTTCTCTTCGCGTTTCACGCGCGGTGTCCGAAGGAGCGCCTCGAACAGGTTGCCCTTCAGGCGAACGTGCATGCCGACGAGCACGTTCTCGAGCGCCGTCATGTTCTGGAAGAGACGGATGTTCTGGAACGTGCGCCCGATGCCGCGCTGCGTGAACGCGTGCGGCGGCTTCCCTGTCATGTCCTCGCCGGCGAAGATCACACGGCCCTCGGTCGGCTTGTAGACGCCCGTGAGCATGTTGAAGAAGGTCGTCTTGCCCGCGCCGTTCGGACCGATGAGACTGACGATCGAGTTCGTCGGCACCGTGAAGTCCACGTCGTCGACGGCGACGAGGCCGCCGAACTCCTTCCGGAGACGATCCGTCTCGAGCAGCGTGTCGCTCATTCGCTGACCACGTCGTAGAGAGGTTGGTCGTGCACGCCCTCGTGGAGCTCGGCGGCGCGCCGCTGACTCGGGATCAACCCCTCCGGCCGGAACAGCATCGTGACGACGAGGATCACGCCGAAGATCCCGAACTCGTAGAGCGGCACGTCGATATGCGTATGGAAGTGTCCGTTGACCCAGGCGCCGACGTTCGCGAGGCCTTCGCGGTCGAGGTACGAGAGGAAGCAGGCCCCGAAGATGACGCCCCAGATGTTGCCCATGCCGCCGAGGATGACCATGCAGAGGATGAAGACCGAGATGTTGAAGAAGAAGTCGTCCGGGAACGCGCCGCTCTTGTAGCTCGCGTAGTACGCGCCGGCGACGCCCCCGAAGAACGCGCCCGTCGCGTACGCCCAGGTCTTCGTCCGCATCAGCGGCACGCCCATCGCGGCCGCTGCGACCTCGTCCTCCCGGATCGCGACCCAGGCCCGTCCGAGCCGCGAGTCGCGCAGGCGCGCGCTCGTGAAGATCGTCAAGAGCACGAGCACGAGCGACGTCCAGAAGAAGAGGTTGTCGAAGTTCGCCGCGTTCAGATAGTTGCTCGGCAAGTGCAGATGCTTGTCGAGCCAGTTGCCGAAGCCCGGCCCGTCGATCGGCGTGATCCCGCCCGTCCCGTTCGTGAGGTTGAAGCCGAACAGGTTGTTCCCGTTGCGCGCGATCTGCGGCATGATCTCGCCGAAACCGAGCGTCACGATCGCGAGATAGTCGCCGCGCAGCCGCAGCGTCGGCAAGCCGATCAGCACACCCACGATCGCCGTCGCGATGCCGGCCATCGGCAGGACGAGCCAGATCGAGAAATGCAGGCCGGTTGCGCCGGGATAGAGGCCGACGGCGCCGAGGTTGAGGTTCTGGTTCGCGAACTGCGAGGAGGCGAACCAGCCGGCCATGTACGCGCCCATCGCGTAGAACGCGACGTAGCCGAGATCGAGTAGCCCCGCATAGCCGACGACGAAGTTCAGGCCGAGGGCCATCATCGTGAAGATCATCATCACGACCATCGTGCTCATGGCCGGGAACGGGCCGAAGATCGGCACCTGGGGCATCGAGCCGAGGTAGTACGGGTACGTGATCGCGATCGCGAGCACGGCCGCGGGCGTGACCCACTTGCCGACGCGGACACCACGAATCGTCAGGTGCTCGTACTTCGGGACGACGAGCAGCAGCACGACGACCGCGACGGCGAGCGCAGAGGTCTTCCAGACGCCGAACAGCGCGACGAGCACGAGTGCGATCGCAACCCAGATCGCCGCCTTGACAGCACGGCGCGTCAGCTGCGGCAGCGCTTGCCAGCGCTCAGGCGTGAGGCCGACGGCGCTGAGCGCAGCCCACGCGACGCCCGAGACCACGCCCGCGATGCGGCGGCGCACTCAGGCTCCTTCCGGCGTCCGCTCGCCGAGGAGGCCCTCGGGGCGGAACACGAGGATCAGGATGAGGATCGTGAAGACGAGCGACTGCGTCCAGTCGCTGCCGGGCGAGTGCCAGCGCAGGCCTTCGTTGAAGGCCTGGATGAAGCCGATGCACAGCGCGCCGAGCACAGCGCCGGGCAGGTTCCCGATGCCGCCGAGCACGGCGGCCGTGAAGGCGATCAGCCCGAGCTGGAAGCCCGTGTCGTAGCGCACCTCGCTGAAGTAGAGGGCATACAGGAGACCGGCAGCCCCCGCGAGTGCGCCGGCGATGAGGAACGTGAACGAGATCGTCCGGTTGACGTCGATGCCCATCATCGCGGCCGCATCCCGATCCTGAGCGGTCGCGCGCATCGCTTTTCCCTGCCGCGTGTGCTGGACCAGCCACATCAGGGCGACCAGCACAGGCACGGTGATGAGCACGATGATGAACTTCTCCCACGTGTAGGTGACGCCGGCGAACGAGAAGACGGCGCCCGTGGGAAGGATGTGCGGCACGGACATGTAGCTCGGCCCCTTCCAGCCGATTGCGACGTTCTCGAGGATGAACGACATCCCGATCGCGGTGATCAGCGGCGCCAGCCGGGATGCGCCGCGCAGCCGCCGGTACGCCACGATCTCCACCGCGACGTTGATGATCCCGCACGCGGCCATCGCGACCGCGAGCGAGGCGAGGATTGCGGCGATGAGGATGCCGGCCGACGGATTGGCGCTCAGATGGAACGCCGAGATGATCATGGTCCCCGAGAACAGCCCGCCGAGCATGAAGACGTCGCCGTGGGCGAAGTTGATCAGCTCCAGGATCCCGTAGACGAGCGTGTAACCGAGCGCGACGAGCGCGTAGACGGCACCGTTGGTCAGGCCGATGAACGAGATCGTGAAGAAGTAGGACGGGCTCTTCACGAAGTTGACGGCGAGCCACAGCACGAGCATTCCGACGAGGAACGTCGCGAGCGACGGCATCACGTACGAGCCGACCGATCGTCTCGGTCTGGCGCGTACTTCGGTGTGAGCGTTGGTGGCCACAGGGTCAGATGTCCGAGAACGAACGCCGGGGGAGGCGATGCCTCCCCCGGCGTCATACGTCGTGCGTGTCCTGCGTTACCCGGTCAGGCTCGCCGTCGGGACGAGCGTCTTGACCGGATTCAGGTTCTTGCCGGCCTGCTTGTAGATGGTGATCGGCGTCAGGCTCGTGTCGCCCGCCGCGTTGATCGTGAAGTTGCCGAGAATGCCGTTGCTGACGTGGAGGCCGAACACGGCCTTCGTCGTGCGACCCCGGTCCCCCCCGCCTGTCGCGACGGCCTGCAGGGCGACGAGCATCGCCTGAGCGCCGTATGCGGCGTACGGGTTCGGCGTCGTCCCGACCTGCTTACCGAAGCTCTTGACGAAGGTTGCGCCTGCACCCGTGAGCGCGCTCGGCGGCGCACCCGCGACGCTGATGTACGCGCCGTTGGCCACTGCACCGTTGGCGCCCGGATCGCTGAACCCGTCGGGCATCTGGAGCTTGATCGCCGGGTTGACGGCCTTGATGTCCTGCATCAGCTTTGCGCCGTTGTTGCACGCGATCCCGCCGAGGAAGACGGCCTGCGCACCCGATGCCTTGATCGAGTTGGCGAGCGCCTCGTAGCTCGACTGCTTCGCATCCCAGCCCTGGAAGCCGACGACGGTCAGGCCGAGCTTCTTCGCCGCGGTGCGGTACGTGGTCGCGACGCCGAAGCCGTAGGTCTGCTTGTCGTTGAGGACGAAGACCTTCTTGATCCCAAGGGACTTCGTCCACATGGCGTCCGCCGGGCCCTGGATGTCGTCGGTCGCAACAACGCGGGCGTAGTTGCGGGTGCCGGTCGGGTAGTACTTGTTCGGCTCACCCGGATCCCACTTCTTCGTCAGGCCCACGTTCGTGTTCGCGGGGCTGACCATCAGGAGAGCGCTTCGGTTGAGGACCGGCACGATGATCTTCGCGCAGCCGGAGTTGAACGTTCCGACGACTGCGATCACCGACTTGTTCGAGGCGTACAGGCGCCCGTTCGTGGCGCACTTGCCCGTGTCCCAACCGCCGGTCTGCGCGGTCGAGTCGTCACAGGACTGGTAGCCGATCTTGTACGGGCCGGCCTTCCATCCCTGCTCCGCGAGCGCCCAGATCATCGCGCGCGAGATCTGCACGGTCTGGTGCCGGATCGCGCCCTGCAGCGGCAGGTCCGACGGGATGATGAAGTCCGGACTTCCGGACCCCTTGTAAACGACGGGGCCGCACGACGACGACGGGAGCGCTGTCACGCTCGTCGCACTCCGTGCACTGCCCGTGAAGCCGGCGGCGACGGCGGCGACCACGACGGCCGCACCCAGCAACGCCAGCAACGAGAACCTTCTACTCACAGTTCCTCCTCCAGTAACCCTTTTCCGTTTTCCGCAGGAACTCAGATCCGGCGAATCAGGCAGTATTTCTCGGCTGCCTCCCGGTTGCAATAGGCCCGGGACTTTCTTGGGGGG
>DATCOE010000134.1:0-6213 GCA_036564885.1 Gaiellaceae bacterium
GGCCGTGTTCGCCCCGTGGAGCATCGAGCCGGATCTCACGGACAGCATGAGCCAGCGCGACACCGGCTGGATCCAGCTCTACTGCTCGTCGGCGCAGGAGGTGCTGGACAGCATCCTCTGCGCCTACCGGATCGCCGAGACAGCGATGCTGCCGGTGATGGTGTGCGCCGAGGGCTTTGTGCTCTCGCACACGTCGGAGATCCTCGAGATTCCTGACCAGGACACGGTGGACGCATTCATTCCGGAATTCCTCCCGCCGGCAGACTGGGTGCTCGATCCGTACAGACCGCGCACGTTCTCTGCGCTGCCGGAGCCGAACGACTACTACGCCTTCCAGCGCAACGTCGCGGATGCGATGGACGGCGCGCGCGGAATCGTCGCGGCCGTCGCGTCGGAGTTCACGTCGCACTTCCGACGCAAGAAGATCGGCGCGCTCGAGCTCACCGGCAACCCCGAAGCCGACACGGCGCTGGTCGCGATCGGAACGATCGCCGACTCGGCGCAGGAGCTCGTCGACGGCGACGACGACCTGCTCGTCGTCCGTGTCCACACGTACCGGCCGTTTCCGGCGGCGGAGCTGACGGCCGTGCTGGCGCGGGCGTCCTATGTCTCGGTCATCGACCGCGCGGCCGCCTTCGGCTCGTTCGGCCCACTCGGCGCCGACGTGCGGTCTCTCGATCTCGGGCACGCGACGGCCGCCGTGAACTTCATCTGCGGGTTGGGCGGAGCAGAGGTCACTCCCACGACGCTGCGCTGGGCCATGAAGCAGACGCGATCGAGCGGCGCGCAGCGAGCAGGCATCGCCCCCGTGTACGTCCCGGTGGGGATGTAGAGATGCCCGCCTGGCTCGAGGAGATCGTCTCGGAGGAGCAGCTCCTCCTGCCCGGCCACAGCGCCTGCGCAGGGTGCGGACCGGCGATCAGCATGCAGCACGTGCTCGGCGGACTCGCCGCTGCGAAACCGGAGTCGAAGATCGTCCTGGTTGTCCCGGCCTCGTGCTGGACGATCATCGCGGGCGTGTTTCCTGCCAATGCGTTCGGGGTCTGCGTCCATCTGACGCCGTTCGCCTCCGCGGCAGCGGAAGCATCGGGAATCAAGGCGGCGTTGCGGCTGCGTGGCGACCGAGACACGATCGTCGTCGTGTGGGGCGGGGACGGCGCGACCGCCGACATCGGGTTCTCCGGCGTGTCGGCGGCCGCGGAGAGAAACGAGGACATCGTGTACGTGCTCAACGACAACGAGGCGTACATGAACACCGGCGTCCAGAAATCCGGCGCGACCCCAGAGGGTGCGTGGACGACGACGACGCCGGCGAGCTCGCCAAGGGCGGGTCAGAAGAAGGACATCGCTCGGATCATGGCGGCTCACCGGATTCCGTACGTCGCGACGCTCGCACTGGGATCGGTGCCGATGCTGCGGGACTTCAGGGCGAAGGTCACGAGAGCCGCCGAGGTCAGCGGCTTCCGGTTCCTGCACGTCTTGAGTGGCTGCCCTCCCGGCTGGAGATATCCGACGTCTCAGTCCACCGAGGTTGTGCGGCTGGCGGTCGAGTCCCGGTACTTCCCCCTCGTCGAGTGCGACGACGGAGAGTGGAGGATCACGTTCCAGCCGAAGCATCCGTTGCCGGTCGGGACGTTCCTCGAGACCCAGGGGCGCTTCAGCCACCTGTCGTCCGATGCGATCGACTCGATCCAGAGTCACATAGACGAGCGCTGGGATCTCATTACAGGCCTGACGTCGGAGGGCTAAATTCCGGCGTGATGCGCCGCGGTCTCCTTATCGCGTTCGCGGTGCTGCTCTCTGTTGCAGCGATCGCGGCCGACGGAGGAAGTGCTCGAACCGCCGCCGGCCCGGTTCGCGTGCAACCGTTCGGTTTCCACAGCCGGCTGCTCGGACGGGACTTCCGCGAGATCCTGCTCCTCCCAGCCGGGCCGAGCCGCGGGCGGCAGCTGCTCGTCTTTCTGCACGGCTATACGCAGCCGACTGCGGAGAGCGCGGCGTGGATGCGGCCGGCTCTGCGCGCGCTCGGCGCACGGGCGCCTGTCGTCCTCCTCGTCGACGACGGTGACCTGACGAGCTGGTGGCACGACCGCGCGAGCGGCAAGTGGGGCTCCTACGTCTTACGCGAGGTCATCTCGGCGGCGTTGCTGCGTACGGGCGCCGATCCGGACCGCGTCGCCATCGGCGGCATCTCGATGGGAGGCTTCGGTGCGCTCGACCTCGCGCGGCTCGAGCCGGGCCGCTTCTGCGCCGTCGGCGCGCACTCGCCCGCGCTGCTCCCGGCGCAGTACTTCAGCAGTGCCGGCGCGTTCGACGATCAGGCGGACTTCGCGCGGCACGACCTGCTCTCGCTCGCGACGTCGGAGCGGCTCTACCGGATCCCGGTCTACCTCGACGTCGGCCGCTCCGACGATTTGCGCTATCCCGACGTCGGCTTCGTCAACGCCATCCGCGCGCACGGCACGAAGGTCACGTTCCGGCTCGTGCCCGGCGGGCACTCCGGTTGGGACCGGCGCATGTCGACCTACCTCCGCTGGTACGCGAACGCCTGCGCGTAGCGCGTGCCGACGTGAGAACCTTGTCGGCATGAGCTCCGAAAGGTTCGACCTCGGTGGACGCACCGCGCTCGTCACGGGAGCGGCGCGTGGCCTCGGCCGCGCAATCGCGCTCGCGCTCGCCGAAGCGGGCGCCGACGTCGCACTCGGCCTCCGCGACATCTCGCGCGACGGCGGGCTTGCCGACGAGATTCGCGCGCTCGGCCGTCGCGCGTTGCCGCTGCAGATGGACGTCACGAACCTCGACCAGGTTGAGGCAGCCGTGACGGCGACCGTCGAGGAGCTCGGCTCGGTCGACCTGCTCGTCAACAACGCCGGCGGAGGGGCCGGACTCATACCCGCCGAGGACGTGTCGGTCGCGGCGTTCGAGCACACCGTCGACGCCAATCTCAAGGGCACGTTCTTCACGTGTCGCGCAGCCTTCGCGCCGATGCGGGAGCGCGGCTTCGGTCGCATCGTCAACCTCTCCTCGCAGGCTGCGCTGGTGGCGCTTCCCGGCGAAGCCGTCTACTGCATGACCAAGGCGGCGGTGTCGCACCTCACTCGCTGCCTTGCGGTCGAATGGGGTGAGCACGGCATCGCCGTCAACGCCGTCGCGCCGACGTTCATCCGCACGCCGGGGACCGAGCCGGCGCTCTCGAACCCGGAGTTTCGTGCCGACGTCGAGGAGCGCATCGCTGCGCTGCACCGCATCGGCGAGCCGGGCGAGGTCGCCGGTGCAGTCGTCTTCCTCTGCTCTCCCGCCGCGTCGCTGATCACGGGCCAGACCCTCGTGATCGACGGCGGCTGGACGTCCCGCTAGGGTCGACAGACCCGATTGCGTCGTCTCGCGGTGCTTGTAGCGGGCCTCGATGTCGAAGCTGTCGCTTGGCTTGCCGTTGCTAGGCGGCCCCGCTCCGGGTGAGTGGCAATGTCAGCACGAAGGTCGTCGTGCGATCGTGGCCGTTCTCGCCCCAGATCTTGCCGTCGTGCGCTTCGATGATGCCGCGGCAGATCGCGAGTCCGAGGCCGGCGCCGCGGACCCCGCGCTGCTTTGCGTTGTGGCCCCGGTAGAAGGGCTCGAAGATCTGCTCGAGCTCGGCCGCCGGGATGCTGTTTCCGCGGTCGGTGACGCTGACGAGCGCGTGTCCGTCCTCTGCCAGGAGGCTGATCTCGACCGCCGAGCTCGGGTCGGAGTAGCGCGCGGCGTTTTCGAGCAGGTTGTCGAGCACCTGCTCGATCCTGAGTGCGTCCGCGAGGACGGGGACGGCCTCGTCGGGGAGCCGTAACGTGACGGTGTGGCCGCTTGCTTCGAGCATCGGCCGCGCCTTGTCAACCGAGTGGGTAACGAGTGCG
Organism: Gaiellaceae bacterium; assembly: GCA_036564885.1. Classification (GTDB taxonomy): domain Bacteria; phylum Actinomycetota; class Thermoleophilia; order Gaiellales; family Gaiellaceae; genus Palsa-739. The sequence continues at coordinate 3,891 of DATCOE010000134.1, forward strand.
CCCAGGGCGACCGGTTTGCGGTCGATCGGCAGGCGGCCCGCTTGCAGCCGGCTCACGTCGAGGAGCTCGTCGATCATGTGGTCGAGCTTGTCTGTCTCCTCGTCGATGATCTCGAGGAAGTGTCGTCGCGTCGCCAGCTCGATCGGCGTGTCCTCGCGCAGGAGCGTGGTCGCGTAGCCCTTGATGAACCCGAGCGGCGTGCGCAGCTCGTGCGAGACGGCGGAGATGAGCTCGCTGCGCATCCGTTGCACCTCGTGCTGGGCTTCCAGCCGCCGGAGCTCGGCGGCGAGGCGGGTGTTCTCGATCGCGACGGCGATCTGGTCGCAGATCGCCGTCAGGATCGGGCGTTCCTCCGGCGTCGGGGAACGGCCGTGTCGGCGGCCGAGCGTGAGGACGCCGAGGACACCGCTCGGGCCGCGGAGCGGCAGGATCGCAAGCGCCTCGGCCGTGACCGTGCAGCCGGGATGCAGCCTTTCTCGCTCGCGCGGATCGAGATAGACCGGCCGGCCGTCGGCCGTCGCCGTCACGCAGAAGCGGTCGGTACAGGTTCGGCAGGGGAAGTCGCTCCAGGTCCCGCGTGCGACGGTCTCCGTCGGGTGGCCTCGGCCGTCGTCGAGCAGCCGCACCGCAGCGGCGTCCATCCCCGTTTGCTCGAGCACGACGTCGAGGCAGCGGTGCAGCATTCCTTCGAGGTCGTGCGTCTCGTTGGCCGCGGTCATGATCGCGCTGACCGCGGCGAGCTGGCGGTTGCGGGCGTTCAGCTCGGCCGTGCGCTCGCCGACCTTGAGCTCGAGCTCCTCGCCCCAGCGGCGTACCGTCTCGAGCGAGTCCTTGAGCTGCGCACGCATCGTCTCGAGGCTCTCGGCGAGCACGCCGATCTCGCCGCCCTCGGTGACGCTCACCGTTCGTTCGAGGTTCCCGGAGGCCATCTCCTTGGCGGCGCGCGTGAGGCCACGGACCGGGCGGACGAGCAGGCGGGCGCCGAGCAGGGTGAGCAGCCAGAGTGCGGCGAGGGAGCCTCCGCCGGCGAGCAGGAGCGTCCGCCGGAGGCGGCGCGCGGGGGCGTACGTCTCGCTGTCGGTGCCGCCGAGCGCCACTGCCCAGGGTGCGGCGGAGAGGCGGACGAACGCCATCGCGTGCCGCGCGTTCTGCAAAGCGGCCGGCTCGCCGTGGGAAGGCGTGACGGGGACGCTCGCGATCCCAGGCTTTGCGGCCTTCAGCATCTCCAGGTAGAACGCCAGATGCTCCCCCGGTACGAGTGCCGAGCCGGCCTCCGTCGAGGCGAGCGCGATCCCGCCCGGCCCGACGAGCTCGGCATGCCCGGTCGTGCCGAGGCGCCGTGCGGCGTCGAGCCGCTCCGTCACGTCGGGGCCCGCGAGGTCGAGCGTGCCGAAGAGCATCCCGCGCACGGCGCCGTGAGCGCGGATCGGGACGCTGAGCGCGACGACCGGCCTGCCACGCGCGTCGCGGAACGGCGCCGAGATCGCCCGCCGCCCGTTCGCGAGGACGCGTGCGACATACGGCCTGCCGGCGAGCTGCGCGCCTGCGGACGGCGCACCCTGCCCCAGCGAGTCGACCACCCTGCCGCTCCCGTCGAGGAGCGAGAGCGTCGTGAACGCGCCGCCGCTCGCGTGGAAGACCTCCGCGAGGAGGCGGCGCTGCACGCTCGGTGGCGAAGGGCGTGGGTCGAAGGCGGTAAGGTCGGAGAACCTGTGCTGCAGCAGGCCGTCGAAGTCCTGCGCCAGCTCCTCGGTGATCGCGAGCCGCTCGTGGAGGATCCGGTTCGTGCTCGCGTCGACCGCCCGGATCCCGAGCACGCTGAAGCCGGCGAAGAGCACGAGGAAGCCGATCGTGACCCCGACCGCGAGCCGCGGCCAGAGCGTGAGCCGCCGCCAGAGAACGAGCAGGTTCGAACGATCGCTACGGTTCACGGACACAGTGTCGCGCCAGATGCTCGAAGCCGCTACCGCCGAAGCCGCGAGCGCACGGTGTCGCGAGGAGAGCTGTGCCGATGGCCGCTGAGCTGATTCTCGCCGTCGACGACGAGCCTCGCTACCTGGAGATCATCCGCTTCAACCTCGAAACCGCCGGCTACCGCGTTGCGTGCGCGGCCAGCGGCGAGGAGGCGTTGGACGCACTGGCGGCGGACGAGCCCGATCTGATCGTGCTCGACGTGATGCTCCCCGGCCTCAACGGCTTCGAGGTCTGCAGGCTCGTGCGCGAGCGCTCGAGCTGCCCGATCATCATGCTGACCGCGAAGGGCGCCGAGGAGGACAAGGTGCGAGGCTTGCGTCTGGGCGCCGACGACTACGTCACCAAGCCC
>DATCOE010000135.1:0-3962 GCA_036564885.1 Gaiellaceae bacterium
GTCCGAGAACGAGAGCGGCACCGCCTGGCGCATCTCGAGCAGCGAGCGCAGATCGGCCATACGACCGCTAACGGTAGTTACGCCGTGACGCCGGAGAACTCAGGAATGATCTCGTCGCCGTAAGCCTGGAGTGTCTCCTCCTGGCCGTGGGTCATGAGATAGACGTTGAACTGGTCGACGCCGACGTCCTCGAGCTCTTTCAGCTTTGCCTTGATCTCACCGGTGTTGCCGATGACGCAGAAACGGTCGCAGATCTCATCCGTGACGAACTCACCGTGCGCAGCGCCGACGCGCGAGTGGTCGTTGTAGTCGTAGAACTTCCGTGCCTGCACGTAGTCGGTGAGAGCCTTCGGGACGCCGCTGCCGTCGGTGCCGTAGCGCTCGATGAGGTCCATGACGTGATTCGAGACCATCGCCGGGAACCAGCGCACCTGGTCGCGTGCATCGGCCAGGTCGTCCGTCACGTGGCTCGGGGCGCCCACGATGCACTTCAGCTTCGACGGGTCGCGGCCTTCCTCCTCGGCCGCCTTGCGGGCGGTGTCCATGATCCAGGTGATGATCTCCGGGTCAGCGAGCTGGATGATCACACCGTCGCCGACACGGCCGGCGACTGCGAGCGCCTTCGGCCCGTAGCCGGCGACCCACATCGGGATCTCCGGCAGCTCCGGCCGCACCCACTTCAGCTGCAGGTCCTTGTCGTTCCAGTGGACCTCGCGGCCGTTCATGAACTCCTTGACCATCGAGCAGGCGGCCTCGAATTCCACAACCTTCATCGGCTGCTTGCCGATGTAGCGCACCGCCGAGTCGCCGCGACCGACGCCCATCGCCATCCGACCGTTGGAGAGATCCTGGAGCGTCGCGTACGCGCTCGCGAGCACCGTCGGCTCGCGCGTCGCCGGGTTCGTTACGAAGTGGCCGAGCTTGATCTTCGAGGTCTCCCGCGCGGCGACCGCGAGCAGCGGAATCGACTCCTGCCAGAGCACGTGCGAGTCGTACGTCCACGCGTGCTCGAAGCCGTGACTCTCGGCGAGCTGGATCAGCTCGAGCCAGCGCTGGTACGGCGGATCCGGCAGAACGGTGACCCCGAAGCTGAGCATTGACCCTCCAGGTCAGGAGCGGAAGGAGAAGGAGCATACCCCTGAAGCGCGGTGGCAATGGGACGCCACGCCCTGCGGCCGTGGCGCATCGCCTCTAGATCGTCCGCGGTGTCGCGAGCGCCGCGAGCGCCGCGAGGACGCCCAGCACGACGAAGCCGATCCGCCCGTCGCCGGGCAGCGAGAACGTCAGCCCGACGAGCGGCGCGCCTGCGACGATCGCGAGCGCCGCCCAGCTGTTGACGAAGCCGACCGCGGCCCCCGGGGAGTCCGGCCGGGCCGCGGCGGCGCCCGTGAACGCCATCGCGAATGGGATCCCGGAGGCGAGCCCCACGACCGCCGCTGCCGCGACGAGTCCCGCGAGGGGCAGCGGCAGCGCCAGGGCGATCGCGCCGAGGCCGGCCACCACGAGGCTCCCGGCCACCCAGCGCGACGCGTCGGGGCGCCGGAGCAGCGCGCCCCCGGCGATCCGCGTGAAGAAGCCGAGCAGGAGCGTCAGCGAGCCCGCGGCCGCCGCGACACCCTTCGAGTGGCCGTGGTGCTCGAGCAAGGTGACCACCCAGTTCCCGACGATCACGCTGAAGCCGAACGACGCCGCGTGGATCACCGAGAGCCGGACGAGCAGGTGGTCGCGGAAGAAGCGGGAGTCGAGGTGCTCGCCGGCGTGCCGGACGGTGCGGGCCGCCGGCGGGGCGAACGCCAGGAGCACAGCGCAGACCGCTGCGACGGCGATCCCGGTCAGGTACGGCGCGCGGAACCCGACGTGCTCGGCGAGCAGCGGTACGACCGCGAGCGCGAGGCCCGGCGACAGGATCGAGCCACCGCCGTAGAGGCCCTGGAGGAACGGCGAACCACCGCGTCCGCGGATGTAGTCGCTACCCGCGACGAACCCGAAGCCGGTGCCGAGTCCGACGAGCGCGCGCCCGAGGAAGCCGAGCGCAGGGTCGGCGGCGGGGAGCGCGACCGCGTTGCCGACCGCGATGAGGGCGAGGCCGACGAACGCCGTGTTGCGCGCCCCGAAGCGGTCGGCGGCCCGACCGCCGGGGATCTGCATCGCCATGTGCACGAGAAACTGCACCGTTGTGAAGAGCCCGATCGTCGCCAGGCCGACCCCGTAGGCATGGGAGAGGCGGGTGGCGACCGCACCGAGCGCAGCGATGTTCCAGCCGACCGCGACGCCGACGCCGATGCCGCCGACGGTCGCGCGCGTCCCGATCCCACTTCCATGCTCCACGGCCGCGAGCGTACGCAACGCCGAGACCGCTGTCCCTTCGACCCGCAGCTAGAGACGGTCGAGGACGACCACGGGGATCTGCCGCGTCGTCTTCGTTTGGTACTCGTCGTAGTGCTGCCAGATCCCGTTCATCTGCAGCCAGAGCCGCTCGCGCTCCTCGCCCTCGGCCGTGCGCGCCCGGGCGCGGAATGTGTCCGCCTTCACCTGGACGCCCACCTCGGGCTGCGCAACGAGGTTGAGGTACCAATCCGGGTGCTGCGGGCGGCCGCCCTGGGACGCGACGATCACGTAGCTCTCATCGTCGCGGCCGAAGATCAGAGGCGTCGAATACTCCTTCCCGCTCACACGGCCCGCGACGGTGAGGATGAGAATCGGTGAGCCCTCGCGCCAGACATAGCCGACCTCGCCGTCGGTCTCGACGTAGCGGCGGACGTGCTCGTCTCCGAAGAGGTCCGCATCGCTCATGCGAAGGCCTCCAGCGCTTTCGATGCGAGCCGGTCGAGCGCTCGCACGGCGAGCTCCAGGTGCTCCTCCTTCGTGTCCTCGAGCTTCGTGTGCGAGAGGCCGCGCAGCGACTGGACGAATACCATCACCGTCGGCACGCCCGCTCGCGCCACCTCGGCGGCGTCGTGCAGCGGGCCGCTCGGCAGCCGGTGCGACGTGCCGCACACCTCGCGGATCGACTCGTCGGCGAGCTCCACGAGCCCCTCGTCGAAGAGGATCGGCTCGATGCTCCAGATCCGGTCCCACGAGACCTCGATGTCCTCCTCCTGCGCGAACCGTTCGCTCGCTTCCTTCGCGAGCGAGAGCAGCCGTGCAAGTGAGTCCGCGGCCAGATGGCGCTGGTCGAGCAGCTGCTCCGCCGTCTCCACGACGGAGGTGACGATGCCCGGCTTGCACACGACACCGCCGGACGTGCACACGGCGCCGGCGCCGACCTCCGCTGCGATCGGCCGGATCTCGAGCGCGAGCTTCGCGGCGCCGGCGAGCGCGTCGCGCCGCTTGTCCATCGGCGTCGACCCGGCGTGCGCGGCCTGGCCCTTCCACGTGACCTGGTGGCGCTCGACGCCGAACGTCCCGAGCACGACACCGAGCGGCAGGTCGAGCGACTCGAGCACCGGTCCCTGCTCGATGTGCAGCTCGAGATACGCGACGGCACCCTCGAGCTGCTTGCGCGCGTCGAGCGCACGGTCGAGGTCGACGCCGTGCTCGCGCAGTGCATCCGGCAGCGCGACGCCGTTCGCGTCGCTGCGCCCGCGCAGCTCGTCCTGGTCGGCCATCGAGCCCGCCGCGGCGGACGAGCCGAAGAGCGAGCGCCCGAACCGCGCTCCTTCCTCATCGGCCCAATTGACGAGCCGAACGGTGAGCGGCGGCGTCCCGTCGGCGGCGATGCGCCGCAGCACCTCGACCCCGGCCATCACGTTCAGGCAGCCGTCCAGCCAGCCGCCGTTCGGCACGGAGTCGATGTGTCCGCCGATCAGCAGCGACCGCTCCGAATCGCCCCGGAGCGTGAACCACTGGTTGCCGGCCTCGTCGATCTCCTCCGTCGCTCCGGTCCCGGCAACCTTGTCGCGGAGCCAGCCGCGCGCGGTCTCCCACGTCTCGGTCCAGGCGACCCGCTGGGCCCCGTTCTC
>DATCOE010000136.1:0-35423 GCA_036564885.1 Gaiellaceae bacterium
GATCGGCGCGCGGCTCGACGATGCTCGTCGCGCTCGCGTACATCGCGTTCCTCCTGAACGCGTTCAACATGATCCCCATCGGCTTCCTCGACGGCGGACAGATCTTCCACTCGATGACGGAGGCGTGGCGGATGCCGGTGATCCGGTTCGAGGGCGGCGTACCGGTGCAGGCGTTCGCGCCCGACCGCACGCGTGCGCTCCTCATCGGGGTCCTGTATGCCGGCCTTGCAGCACTGCTCGTGGCCGGACTGCTCGCGACGAACCACACCGGCGGGCGCTGATGGAAGACAGGCGCCTGCTCGAGGCGCACGAGGAGGGCCCGGAGGAGCTGCAGAGGCACACCGCGCTCATCGCCGACGAGTTCTACGAGGGGTTCCTGGCCGTCGAGCACATCGATCGTCCCGCCGTGTCGATCTTCGGCTCGGCGCGCGTGCACGAGGGCTCGCCGCCGTACGAGCTGGCGCGCACGACCGGGCATCGGTTCGCCGACGCCGGCTGGGCGGTCGTGACAGGCGGGGGCCCCGGCGTGATGGAGGCGGCGAACCGCGGCTGCCGCGAGGGTGGCGGCCTCTCGGTCGGCTTCAACATCGAGCTGCCGCACGAGCAGGGCACCAATCCCTATCTCGACGTCTCGCTCACCTTCCGGCACTTCTACGCGCGCAAGACGATGTTCGTGAAGGCGGCCGAGGGCTTCGTCGTCTTCCCCGGCGGCTTCGGCACCGCCGACGAGCTGTTCGAGTCGCTGACGCTCATCCAGACCGGCAAGGTGCTGCACTTCCCGGTCGTGCTCGTCGACCGGTCGTACTGGTCACCGCTGCTCGACTGGGTGCGCGAGCGCGTGCTGCCGCTCGGCATGGTCTCACCCGAGGATCTCGAGCTGCTGACGGTGACGGACGATCCCGAGGAAGCGGTACGCGTCGTGCTCGACTCGTATCGCGCGCTCTTCCCCAACGGTGACGGTCCGCGCGAGCCACGCAAACCGGACGCGCAGTAGCGCTAGCGCACGTAGACGTACGAGCCGGGGTGCGTGAAGCGCAGCGGAAGCGAGGCGAGCTTCCCGTGCGCGCCGTAGAAGTCGACGCGGGCGTTCCAGGGGACGGGCTGGGCGTCGAGTGACATGAACGTCCCCCAGGTCTTGTAGCCGCGCCGGAAGACGATCTGCGGTCCCGCCGGATGGACGATCCGCTTCGCGCCGCGCAGCTCGATCGACGTCATCGCGGCGGTCCAGACGTCGACGCGTGTCACGGCCGCGCTCACGACACCGTCGATCAAGATCGCCCAGTGACCACCGAAGGGCGCGGGAACCCCGACGTTCACGACGGCCACGTGGCCGGCGAGCTGCTCCGGACAGAAGAACCGCGGTGCCGCCGGGCCGGGCTGCACGCCGATGCACGTTCGCCCGCGGACGCCGCGCCCCGAGACGAGCACGTACGACCGCTCGTCCGGCCGTATGCGCGCGGCGTCGAGCACGCGCAGGCTCTGCGGATCGACGCGCGCTGCCGGCGCAGCGATCCGCAGTGCAGACAGCGTCGCCCAGTCGACGCCCCAGATGTTTCCCGAACGCATGTCGTCGCCGATGCGGAACCCGGGCAGCCCGAGCGGCCACGTCCACCCGCGGGCGGCCGGGGTGACATAGGAGGGAATGGCGACCGTCGTCATCGTCGAGTGTGGCGGCCGGTACTGGGGACGCGCGAAGAGGAAGACACCGGCGGTCGCCGCCACCGCGACGGCGACGATCGCGACCGCTAGGCGGTGCTGGAGGAGCGACTGCGTCACGGCTCGGCATCGGCAGTTCGCGCCGGCGGCATGAGGCGGAGTCTCAAGTCCGTCCGACGCGTTGCCGATTGTTGTCCGGATGCTCGGAGGTCGCCGCCCCTCTGCACACGTCGAGCTGCTGCTTGCGCAGCTTCCGTCGGCGTTCGTCTGGACGACGTCCCGCGACCTGCGGCTGACGTCCGCGTCGGGCGCGGCGCTTTCGCTGCTCGGCGTCGGCGAGCCGGAGTCGGTGGTCGGCAAGAGCCTCGAGCTGATCCTCGCAGGCGGGCGCGATCGCGGCGCCGAGGTTGTGCGGGCCCACCGGCGTGCGCTCGAGGGAGAGCCGACCCAGCTGACGCAGTCGACGAGGCGCTGGACCCTCGACATCTATATCGCGCCGCTGCGCGACGGCGACAGGATCGTCGGCACCGGCGGGATCGCGCTCGACGCGTCGAAGCGGCGCGCCGCCGAGCACGCACTCGTCGAATCGGAGGCCCGCTTCCGCACGCTCGTCGAGCACCTGCCGATCTGCACGTACATCAACCCGCTGGGCTTCCCGATCCGCACGACGTACATCAGCCCGTACGTCGAAGAGCTGCTCGGCTACCCGGCCGAACGGTGGCTCGACGAGGACGACTTCTGGGCGACGCTCCTCCACCCGGACGACCGCGACGCCGCGCTCGAGGCTGCGACTCGCACGCACGCGACGGGCGAGCCGTTCCGCGGCACGTACCGGATGCGCCACAAGGACGGGCACCTCGTGACGCTGCTCGACGAGACGATGCCCGTCAACGACGAGCAGGGCCGCCCGCTCTTCCTCCAGGGCTTCCTTCTGAACGTCGGCGAAACGACGTAGCCTTACGGGTCGTGGAGCTGCGCGACCTCCCGTCGGTGGACGAGCTCGCGCGCGGGCTGGACGACCCGCTCGCGGTCGCCGCCGCGCGAACCGTGCTCGACCGCGCGCGCGAGGAGATCCGCGCCGGCGCCGAGCCCGGCGACCTGGCCGAGCGGCTGGCCGCGGAGCTGCGCGCGGTGCGCGCGCCGAGCCTGCGCCGGGTGCTGAACGCGACGGGCGTGATCGTCCACACGAACCTCGGGCGGGCCCCGCTCGCCGCGGAGGCGATCGCGCAGGTCGTCGAGACGGCGCGCGGCTATTCGAACCTCGAGCTCGACCTGACCGAGGGCACGCGCGGCTCGCGACAGGATCACGTCGCGGCCCTGCTGCGGCGGCTGACCGGCGCCGAGGCCGCCCTCGTCGTGAACAACAACGCGGCTGCGGTGCTGCTCGCGCTCGCAGCGCTCGGCGAAGGTCGCGAGGTGGTCGTCTCGCGTGGCGAGCTGATCGAGATCGGCGACGGGTTCCGCATCCCCGACGTGCTCATGCGCTCAGGCGCAAGGCTCGTCGAGGTCGGCACGACGAACCGCACGCGTACGAAGGACTACGAGAAGGCGATCGGGCCCAACACGGCGCTGCTCCTGCGCGTACACCAGTCGAACTTCCGCGTCGTCGGATTCACCGAGCTGCCCCGGCTCGAAGAGCTCGCAGCGCTCGCGCGACGGCACGGGCTTCCGCTCGTCGACGACCAGGGATCGGGCGCGCTCACCGAGCTGCCGGGCGAGCCGACGGCGAAGCAGTCGCTCGCCACGGGCTCCGACCTCGTCTGCTTCTCGGGCGACAAGCTGCTCGGCGGCCCGCAGGCCGGCATCGTCGTCGGGCGCGCGGACCTCGTCGAGCAGCTGCGGCGTCATCCGCTGCAGCGTGCGATGCGCGCGGACAAGCTCACGCTCGCCGCGCTCGAAGGAACGCTGCGCCTCTATCTCGATGCGCCGGAACGCATCCCGGTGCTGCGGATGCTCGGGCAGGACGCGGGCACCGTGCGCGTACGTGCCGAGCGGCTCGCGTCGCTCGTGGGCGGCACGGTCGAAGAGACGGTCGGCCGCGTCGGCGGCGGTGCGCTGCCGCTTGCCGAGTTGCCGAGCTTCGCGTGCGCCGTCGAGGAGTCGCTCGCCGCGCCGCTCCGGCACGGGGAGCCGCCCGTCGTCGGCGTCGTGCGCGACGGAAAGCTCCTGCTCGACTGCCTGACGCTCGCGGACGCGGAGGTCGACGAAGTCGCGGCTGCCGTGAGCGCATGCCGCTGACGGTCGGCACCGCCGGTCACATTGACCACGGCAAGACAACACTCGTCGAAGCGCTGACCGGCAAGAACACCGACCGGCTGCCCCAGGAGCGGGAGCGCGGCATCTCGATCGACCTCGGTTACGCCCCGCTCGAGCTGCCCGACGGCACGCAGCTCTCCGTCGTCGACGTTCCCGGCCACGAGCGCTTCGTGCGCACGATGGTCGCCGGCGCGACCGGCATCGACCTCTTCCTGCTCGTGATCGACGCGGCGGAGGGCGCGCGGCCGCAGACGCACGAGCATCTCGCGATCCTGCGGCTGCTCGGCATCGAGCGCGGCGTCGTCGCGCTGACGAAGTCCGACCTCGTCGACGACGAGACTCTCGAGCTCGCGCGCGCGGAGGCGGAAGAGCTCGTGCCCGGCGCGCCCGTCGTCGCGGTGAGCGCGCGCACCGGCGCAGGCCTCGACGAGCTGCGCAGCATGCTGATGCAGACTGCGCAGACACAGGAGCACGCGGAGCGCGGCGCGGCCACCCGGTTGTACGTCGACCGCGTGTTCTCGCTGCGGGGCATCGGCACTGTCGCAACGGGAACGCTGTGGTCGGGCTCTCTGGGCGAGGGCGACGAGCTGCATGCCGAGCCGGGCGCGCGCCCGGTGCGCGTCCGGAGCGTGCAGGTGCACGAGCACGCAGTCGACCGGGCCGAGCCCGGACAGCGCGTCGCCGTCGCGCTGCCCGGCGTCGAGCGGAGCGACCTCCGGCGCGGCGATGCGCTCGTCACGCCGGGCGCGTATCCCTCGAGCTACCGCCTCGACGTCGCGCTCGAGGCACTCGCGGAGATACCGCCGCGCGTGCTCGTCCACCACGGCACGGGAGCCGTGCTCGCGCGCGTCGTGCGCGTCGGCGAGCGCTGGGCGCAGCTCCGGCTGGCCGAGCCCGTCGTCGCGGCGCGCGGCGACCACGTCGTGCTGCGCGCGGGAACGACCGTCGGTGGCGGCCGCGTGATCGACCCCGCTCCGCCGCGGCACGCGAGCATCGAGCGCATGGAGCTCGTCGAGCAAGGTGCGATCGCGGCGACCGTGCACGAGCCGGTACGCGCCGAGACGCTCCGCCATCTCGCGGACGGCGAGATCGAGGGCGTACAGGCCGCCGGCGGGTGGCTCTTCTCCCCCGCGTGGCTCGCCGAGCTCCGCACGGAGCTCGAGCGGCGGATCGCCGAAGCAGACCCGCTCGACCCCGGCGTCCCACCGCCCTCGGAGCCCTGGGGGCCGGCGATCGCGCCGCTGCTCGGCCTCGAGCGGCGCGGCGCGAAGCTCTATCTCCCGGGCGCGACCGCGGCGCTCGGCGTGCGCGCCGACGCGGCCGCCGAGCTGGAGACGCAGCTCGGCCTCGAGCCGCTGAAGGTCGAGGATCCGGCACTGGCGCGGTTTCTCGAGGAGCAGGGCCGCCTCGTGCGCGTCGGCGACGGCTACGCGATCTCGGCCGAGGCGTACGACCAGGCGCGCGACGCGCTCGTCGCCGAGTGCGAGTCGGCGGGCCGCATCTCGCTGGCCCGGTTCCGCGACCTGCTGGGCGTGGGCCGCAAGACGGCCCAGTTGCTGCTCGAGCGCTTCGACGCCGACGGGCTCACGCGGCGCGTCGGCGACGAGCGCGTTCTGCGCCGACGTGGGACACTGTCTCGATGAACCCGACAGAGGTCACCGAGCTGATCGACAGCTACAACGACGCGTGGAACCGCCAGGACCTGGACGCGATCCACGCGCTGCACCATCCGGAGATCGTGTTCGAGAACCACACGGCCGGCGAGCGGGCCGAGGGCGCCGACGCGGTGCGCGAGCACATCGCCGCGATCTTCCGCAACAACCCCGACCTGCGCTTCCGCGGACGCAACTTCCAGGCCGGCGACGACTTCGTCGTCTCCGAGTGGACGGCGAACGTGACGAAGGACGGGCGCCGGCTCGAGTGGGACGGCGTCGACGTGTTCCCGCTCAGGGACGGTCTGATCGCGCGGAAGGATGTGTACTCCGCATCGCATCGGCCGCGCGAGCTGCCGGATTGACGGCGAGGCTGAGCACGTCCGACCGGTGGTAGTGGCCGACCGGGTCGAAGCGCTGCCGTTCGGCGAGCAGGCGCGACGGATCGAGCTCGGCGTAGAGGATCTGCTCCTCGTCGTAGACGGGGCCTGCAAGATACGAGCCGTCGGGGGCGAGGATCGCGCTGCCGCCGCGGCCGAGCGTGCCCGCGCCTTCCAGCTCGCTGCGCAGCGGGAAATCATCGGGATATGCCGACGCGCGCTGGAAGTGGCAGGCGGAGACGACATACGCACGGCTCTCGCGCGCGATGTGCACGAGCGTCGACTGCCACGCATCGCCGTCGTCGGCGGTGGAGGCGATGTAGATCTCGACGCCCGCCTCGTATAGCGCGAAGCGCGCGAGCGGCATGTAGTTCTCCCAGCAGATCAGCCCGCCGATGCGGCCGAAGCCGGTCTCGACCGCCGAGAGGCCGCGGCCGTCGCCCTGGCCCCAGATGAGCCGCTCGTGGTTCGTCGGGACGAGCTTGCGGTGGTGCAGCGCGAGCGTGCCGTCGGGCGCGTGGTAGAGCAGCGAGTTGTAGATCGTGCCCGGGCGCTCGGCCTCGACCTCGTTCACGCCGGTGACGAGCCAGATCCCGAGCTCCTGCGCGCACGCGCCGAGCCGACGCTCGGCCGGCGAGCCGACGGCGACCGAGTTCTGCGCGATGCGCGCGAAGACCTGCTTCGCCCCGTCGTTTTCCCAGCCGGCGAACGCCTTCGCCCAGCGTGACGACGGGTAGATCGGCACGAACGTCTCGGGGAAGACGACGAGCCCGGCGCCGTTGCGCGCGGCCTCGGCGGCAAGCGTCTCGAGCCGGTCGAGCGTCCGCTCGAGGTCGAGCACCACCGGCTCCGCCTGCACGCAGGCGACTGTCACAGGCCGCTCCATGCCCTCCAGCTTAGACGCGTCAGCCCTCCGGATAGCGGCCCGGAGGCGGCTGCCAGAGCTCGAGCAGCCGGCCTTCGAGGTCCCTCGCCCAGCCGAAGCGGCCGTGCTCGGAGTCCTCGATCTCGTCCTTCACCTCGACGCCGGCGGCCCGCAGCTGCGCGAGCACCGCATCGAGCTCACGCACGCGGTAGTTGAGCATCGCCGCCTGCTCGTGCAGGAAGTACTCGGTGTCGCCGTCGAACGCATGCCAGACGGTGACGTCGCCCGCCTCCGCGCGGAACGTCACGCCGCCGTAGGGCTGGAGCTCGACACCGAGATGGCGGGCGTACCAGGCACGCAGCTCGTCGGGCCGCTCGGAGCGGAAGAAGACACCGCCGATGCCGAGGACGCGCTCCACGACGCACAGGCTACGCTCGAACCGTGGGGAAGATCCACGCCGAGATCGACGAGCGGCTCGCGGGCTGGCTGGAGAGCCAGCACCTGTTCTTCGTGGCGACGGCGCCGCTCGCCGCGGACGGGCACGTCAACGTCTCGCCGAAGGGCGACCTCCGCTGGTTCCGGATCCTCGGCCCGCGCGAGGTCGCGTATCTCGACTTCGTCGGCAGCGGCGCCGAGACGATCGCGCACGCACGCGAGAACGGCCGCATCGTGGTGATGCTCTGCGCGTTCGAGGGACCGCCGCGGATCGTGCGGCTGCACGGCCGCGCGTCGGTCACGCTCCCCGAGGATCCTGGGTTCGAGGAGCTCGCCGCACGGTTCGACCCGCCGGAGCACGCGGTGCGTTCGGTAGTCCGAATCGCGATCGAGCGCATCGCCGACTCGTGCGGCTACGGCGTTCCGCTGATGCGCTTCGACGGCAAGCGCTCGCAGTACGACCAGTGGGTCGACAAGCAGGTGCGCGACGGCGGCCTCGACACATACGTCGCGGAGAAGAACGCCGAGAGCATCGACGGGCTGCCGGCGATCTAGGCGCATGTCTCCGGCAGCGATGTCTGGTGCCAGGCACCGGACGTGGCTCTTCGGGACACTGTAGGCGGCGGAAATCGGGCCGGAAGCGAGAAGGCGTCGGCCCGGTGCCGGCGGGATATCGTCCTGCACGGTCACGTCTGGTGACAGTCACGAGCCGTGGCCGTTCAAGACGAAGCCGGCGTGCCGAAGCCGCCACCGCCGGGCGTCTCGATCCGGACGACGTCGCCCGCCGTGAGCTGCCGTGTCACCTTCGCCGGCTGCTCCTCGCCGTTGACGAGCGTGCGTCCTCGTGCGCCGTCCTCCCCTCCGCGCGCGCCGTGCGGCGCGTGCGCGCGGCGCTCGGCGAGCACCGAGAGGCGGCAGTCCTCGAGCACGCGCAGCTCACGCACGACACCGTCGCCGCCGCGATGTGCGCCCGCGCCGCCGGAGCCGGCGCGCAGCTGCCAGCGCTCGACGCGCAGCGGATACGACAGCTCGAGCGCTTCGACCGGCGTCATCAGCGTGTTCGACATCGCGACGTGCACACCGGACGGGCCGTCGGCGTCGGGGCACGCGCCCTGGCCGCCGCCGATCGTCTCGTAGTACGTGAAGTTGTCGTTGCCGAGCGCGACGTTGTTCATCGTCCCCTGCCCCTGCGCGGGCACGGGCAGCGCTTCGCCGAAGGCGCGGAAGACGACGTCGACGATGCGCGACGACGTCTCGGTGTTGCCGGCGACGACCGCCGCGGGCGCGTGCGCGTTGACGAGGCAGCCCTCGGGCGCCGTGACGCGCACGGGCGCGAGGGCGCCGCCCGAGGCAGGGAGATCCGGGTCGGTGAGGCAGCGGACGACGAAGTAGCAGGCCGACCGCGTGACGGCGAGCGGGCAGTTGAGGTTGCCCGGGTGCTGCGGTGCGGTGCCGCCGAAGTCGACGTGGATCTCCTCGCCGCGCACCTCGACGGTGCAGCGGATCGGCAGCTCTCCCTCCACCGCCTCGACGACGTCCTCGGCGCTCCAGCGGCCGTCCGGGAGGCGGGCGATTGCGGCGCGAACCATCCGCTCGGAGTACGCGTACAGCTCGTCCATCGCGGCGGCGACCCGCTCGCGGCCGCGGCGCGCGCAGAGCTCGTCGATGCGACGCTCGGCGAGGCGATGCGCCGCCATCTGCGCGCGGAGGTCGCCTCGGCGCTCCTGCGGGTTGCGCGCGTTCGCGACGAAGAGCGTCACCACCTCGTCGGTGAGCCGCACCGGCGGGATGATCAGCCCCTCCTGGTACAGCTCGTGCGAGAAAGCGGGCAGGCTCGCGGGCTCCATGCCGCCGACGTCGGCGTGGTGCGCCCGTGAGACGGCATAGCCGAGGGCGGTGCACGACACGAGCGTCACATCCGGAAGGTGCGTCCCCCCCGTGAACGGGTCGTTGAGGATGCACACCTCACCTGGGGTCAGACCCAGGGTCATGGCCGCTGTGACCGCGTCCGGCATCGCCCCGAGGTGCACGGGAATGTGCTCGGCCTGCGCGATCATCCGTCCGGCGTCGTCGAAGACGGCGGTCGAGCAGTCCCGGCGCTCCTTGATGTTCGCGGAGAAGGCCGAGCGGATCAGCACGGCGCCCATCTCCTCCGCGACCGCGCGCAGGGCGCCGCCGATCACCTGCAGCTCGACGTTCATCGCGCCCACTTCATCGACGCAACACCAGTGTGCCGTCGTCGTTCGTCGTCCCGTGCCAGCCGCCGGGCACCCAACACGTCGCCCCGGAGAGCTCCAGCACGTAAGGCCCCGTCACCCGCTGCGGCGATGTGGCTCCGAAGGCGACGTCCGGGCCGGCCACGACGTCCGCAGTTCGCAACGCCACGAGCTCGATCTCGCGGTTCTCGTCGGCGTAGCCGTAGCGCTCCTCGTGCGCGCGGTGGAACGCCTGTGCGAGCTCCGGCTGGAGCGGGACGGACAGCTCGAACGACTGCCCGCGGTAGCGCAGGTCGGCCGTGCCGTCCGCGGGGAGCTCGCCGGCGTCCGCGAGCGGGCAGAGATACGAGACGACCCGGTCGCGGCGCTGCTCGCTTGCGACGAGCCCGAACGCGGACAGCACGCCTGCCGCCGCCGGAACGAGCACCGCGTCGATCCCGAGCTCCTCCGCGAGCGCGCACGCGTGCAGCGGCCCCGCACCGCCGAACGCGACGAGCGCGAAGTCGCGCGGATCGTGGCCTCGCTCGACGGAGACGACGCGCAGCGCACGCAGCATCTCGGCGTCGACGATGTCGACCGCCGCCTGCGGGTCGATCCCCGCGAAGGCGCGCTCCGCCGCGTCGCGGTCGAGCACGAGCCCGCCGGGCAGCTCGGCCGGCAGCCGCCCGAGCAGCAGGTTCGCGTCGGTGACGGTCGGCCCGCCGCCCGCGCTATAGCAGGCGGGCCCGGGATGCGCGCCCGCACTCTCGGGACCGACACGGATCGCGCCGCCGGCGTCGACGCGAACGAGTGATCCGCCGCCGGCTCCCACCGTGTGCAGGTCGACCGTCGGCAGGCGGATCGGCAGGCCGGCGACGACGCGCTCGGCGACACGGGCCGCACGCCCGCCGGGGAGCAGGCACACGTCGGTGGACGTCCCGCCCATGTCGAATGCGATCGCATTCTCGAACCCCGCGCGCCGAGCGACGAGCCCTGCGCCGACGACGCCCGCGGCAGGCCCGGAGACGAGGATCGTCGCGGGATGCGCAGCGGCCTCGTCGACGGTGGCGACGCCGCCCGACGACAGCATGACGAGCGGCTCCGGCAGTCCGCCCTCGTGCGCGGCACCTGCGAGCGCGCGCAGATAGCGCCCCGAGACGGACGCGAGATATGCGTCTGCCGCCGTCGTCGACGCGCGTTCGTACTCGCGGAACTCGGGGGCGATCTCATGCGACGCGACGACGTGCACGCCGGGATGCCGCGCACGCAGCTCGTCGACGACCAAAGCCTCGTGCCGCGGGTCGCGGAAGGCGAAGAGCAGGCACACCGCGACGGCCTCGGCGTCGCCGACGTCCGGCAGGGTCGAGAGATCGAGCGGGACGAGCTCGCCGTCGGGCCCGAGGCGGCCCTCGACGCCGTAGCAGCGCTCGAGCGGCACGAGCGGCTCGGGCTGCGGCGCGCACGGCCGGTACAGGTGCGCGCGCGTCTGCCGGCGCAGGTGCAGCAGGTGCTCGAAGCCCGCGTTGCCGATGAAGGCGGTGCGCGCACCGCGCCGTTCGAGCAGCGCGTTCGTCGCAACGGTGGTGCCGTGCGCGAAGCGCTCGACGTCCGTCGCGCCCACGGCGCGCGCTGCGGCGAGCACCGATTCCTCCTGCCTCGCAGCCGTCGGGACCTTCGCCGTACGAAGGGTCCCACCGTCGAAGAGAACGGCGTCGGTGAACGTTCCGCCTACGTCGACGCCCAGGATCGCCACGCACGTACTCTGCATCGCCGTGCCGATCCGCGCCTTTCTCTTCGACTTCGACGGCCTCATCCTCGATACCGAGACCGCCTCGCGGGCAGGCTGGCAGTGGCTCTACCGCGAGCACGGCCACGAGCTGCCGCCCGAGCTGTGGAACCTGATGATCGGCACCGTGGGCGCCTGGGACCCGTGGGCGCACCTCGAGGAGCTCGTCGGCGAGCCGCTGGAGCGGGAGACGCTGAACGAGCGCCGCTACGCGCACGAGCTGACACTGATCGAGGCGGAGGAGCTGCGGCCGGGGATCTCCGACTACCTCGCGGCGGCGGAGCGCAACGGCCTGAAGCGGGCGATCGTCTCGAGCTCGTCGCGCCGCTGGGTCGACATGCACCTCGCGCGGCTCGAGCGCGCGGTCGGCTGGGACGCGATCGTCACCGCCGACCACGATGCAGAGCGGGCCAAGCCGCGGCCGACGCTGTATCTCGAGGCGCTCGAGCTGCTCGGCGTCTCGGCCGAGGAGGCGATCGCGTTCGAGGACTCCCCAAACGGCGCGCTCGGCGCGAAGCGCGCGGGCATCTACGTCGTCGGGATCCCCAACACGGTGACGCGGGAGCTCGGTCTCGACGGGACGGCAGACCTCGTGGTGAACTCGCTGGCCGACCTGCCGCCCGACGAGCTGCTCGCGCGCTTCTCCTAGCTAGGAAATGAGTCGCACCCCCGCCGTCGCGAGCGCGCCGACGAGGACAACGACCCAGAGCGGCGCGCGCAGCAACGCGGCCGCGCCGCCTGCGGCGACGCCCGCGATGCGCGCATCGACGACGAGGTGGCGCCCGTGGGCAAACGCCTCGGTGACGACGAGCGCAGCGAGAATTGCAGGGGCGACCATCGAGAGCAGCTCTACCGCGCGCACGTGCAGCTCCTTGTTGGCGACGCCGACGGGGCCGACCGCCTTCAGCAGGACGGTGCCCGCGCCGACGGCGATCACGGTGATCCAGGCAGCGCTCATGCGCGCTTCCAGCCGATGAGGACTGCGGCGGTCGCCGCGATGATCGGAACTCCGGGGGGCGTCAGCGGCGTCAGTGCCGCGGCGATCGCCGCTCCGGCGACGGCAGCGGCGACGGCGCGCCGGGAAGCGAGCTGCGCCAGGAGGAGCGCAAGGAACAGCGCGGCGAACGCGCCGTCGAGCCCGAACGCGGACGGATCGCTCACGACGCCGCCGAGCAGCGCGCCGACCGCTGTTCCCCCCACCCAGGCGAACCACAGACCGGTGCCGACGCCGAGCATCACGCGCCGGTCGAAGCGCGGCGTTCCGCCGCCGGCCAGGGCCCAGGACTCGTCGACGACGAGCTGGGCCTCGGCGAGCCGGCGCCAGATCCGGCCGCGGAACGATTGGGCGACGGTGATACCGATGGGCGCGTAGCGCACGTTCAGCAGCAATGCGGCGACAACGGCGGCCGCGACGCTGCCACCGGCACCGAGCACGGAGATCGCCGCGACCTGGGAGGAGCCCGCAAACGTCGTGGCCGACATGACGATCGCCGCCGCGGCCGAGAAATGCGACGCACGCGCCAGGACGCCGAGCGATGCGCCGAGCGCGACGACGGCGGGCAGCAGCGGCGCCGCGACGCGCAGGCCCTTACGCATGCCGCTCCCGGAAGACGCGGGCCTTCTCACGATTGCCGCAGACGCTCATCGAGCACCACTGGCGCGAGCGGTTGCGCGCATGGTCGACGAACGCCCAGCAGCACGTGTCGGAGCGGCAGGCCTTGAGGCGCTGCCACGAGCCGTCGGCCATCGCCTCGGCAGCAGCGGCGAGGACGCTGCCGAGCGCTCCCTGAACGCCGCGCTCCCGCGGGGCGAGCCGGATCGCGCCGGTGTCGAAGCGCACCGTGAGCCCAGCACGGCGGGCAGCCGAGTCGAGCGTTGCCGCGGCGGCCGCCTCGTCGACGGCGATGCCGTTGTTCGCGCGCAGCAGCTCGCGGAGAGCCTCGCGCACGGCCCTTGCGTCGGCGGCGTCCGCCTCCCTTGCGCGGGCATAGGGTCCCGCGAGACGATGCAGGGCGAGCCACCGTACGAGACCGCGCGCGTCCCGCAGGTCGTCGCGCTGCTCCTCGAAGGCCGCGCTGTTGACGAAGTCCTGGACGAGCTCGAGATCAGCCATTCCAATAACCCACTTCCATACTTGACCAGTTAGCTAACCAGTAACTAGCATAACAGTGGTTATTCAATCGAGGAGGCAGACGTGAGCGCCTACACCGCAACGCACCTGGACGACATCGCCGCCGAGAAGTGGCCGTACTGGGCGCCGATCCGGCACCACTTCGACATCCGGTCGTTCGGCATCAACGCCTGGCGCGGCGCCGACGGCGACGAGGTGATCAAGCAGCACGCCGAGGGCGAGGGCGGGCACGAGGAGCTCTACGTCGTGTTCAGCGGGCATGCGCGCTTCACGATCGCCGGCGAGGAGCTCGACGCGCCGGCGGGCACGTTCGTCTACATCAGGGACCCGCTCGCCGAGCGCAACGCCGTCGCGAAGGCCGCGGACACCGTCGTGCTCTCGCTCGGCGGCTGGGCCGGAAAGGCGTTCGAGGTGTCGGAGTGGGAGACGCAGTCGCTCGCGCCGGACGCATGATCGCCCGGGTCTGGCGCGGCTCGACCCTCGCGGAGGACGCCGCCGCGTACGCAGGCGACGATCTCGAGGCCGCGGTGTCCTTTCCGGAGGACGACCGGTATCTCGTGGAGCGCGAGCCGGCGGTGCGGCACTTCGAGGTCGATCTGAACGTGACCTGAACGATCGACTCCTGGGCACAGGACGAGGGATCACGAAGGACGGCGTCCGTTCCGACGCTCTGTGCAGGGTCGACACTGTCGAACGCTGCCTCCCTCGTGACGGACATTCCTGCGAAACGCTCCATCCCGGTCGATCCAGCCGACGAGGCGGGCTTCACGCTTGTCGAGCTTGTCATCACCGCGGTGATCCTCGCGATCATCGCCGCGCCGCTCTCCGCGATCCTGCTCGTAAGCGCCACGGACGCGAAGCTCGCGCGCGAGCGGACGGGCGCCGACCAGATCACGCTCGCGGCGGTCGAGCGCATCCGGACAATGCCGTATACCAGCGTCGGCATCTCCGGCGGCAACCCGGACGGCTCGCTCACCGCGACAACGCCGGCGACGCTCCCCGGCGGTGCGGCAGCGACGATCACCACCAAGGTCACCTGGGTCTCCGATCCGATCCCGAGCGCGTACGTCACGAACGCCGACTACAAGAAGGTCGTCGTCACCCTCACCCGCTCGAGCGACGGCAAGCAGCTTTCGCGGGCCACGACGAACGTCGCGTCCGCGTCCGCGCCCCCGCTCGCAGGCACGAGCTGGGTGCAGATCAAGCGCCAAGTCGTCGACGCGGTCACGACGCAGGCCCTGCCCGGCGCGAGCGTCGAGGTGACGGGCGGCCCGAACTCGGAAGACCGGACAGACGTCACCGACGGCTCGGGCACGGTGCTCTTCCCCGCGCTGAACAGCAACTCGACGACGAGCTACACGGTCGCGACCGTCCTGAATGGCTACAACGTCTTCCCCGACGACCTCCCACCGCAGACGCCAGAGCAGATCACGGCGAGCCCGGGGCTCAGCTCGAACGCGACGATCCGGATGTACAAGGGCGCGAGCCTGACGGTGAACGTGCAGAACTCGTCGGGCGTCGCGTACACGAGCGGTGTCACGATCTCAGTCGCCTCGTCGCGCTGCGGCGTGGCGACGCTGAGCATCCCCTCAGGATCGAGCTCCGCAACGGTCACGACGTGCCAGTGGGTGACCGGCAAGTCGATCCCACTGCCGCCTAGAGTGCTCGGCCAGACGCCGAACTTCGACACCTACGGGGCGACAGCGTGGTCGCCCGGCGGCCTCTACGGCGCAACGAGCGGCGTCATCGTTCCGAGCAGTTATCCGACAACGCTGACGCAGACGATGGCGGTGAAGCTCAGCGCCTCGACGTACGCGACGAAGACGCTCAACGTCACCGTGACGCGATCGGGCCAGCACGACTCGAACGCCCGCGTCGTGGTTACCGGCGGCCGGGCGAGCGTCTGCCTCTACGGCACCACGAACTCGAGCGGAGTCGCGACTTTCGCGATTCCGGTGACGTCGACCTCGTCGACCTACACCGTCAGTTCGAACGACATGGGCGCGGCATCAGGCACGGCGACCTTCAGCGCCTCGACGAGCACGACCTCTCCGATCGCGAGCGCGGTGACGATCAGTTGAGACGGTTGCGCGACGCGGAGGGCTTCACCATGGTCGAGCTCCTCGTGGCCATGCCCGTGCTGGTCATCATGCTGGCAGGCCTCACGATCACGCTGACGACGCTCATGCGGTCGAACGACCAGACGCGCGAGGAGGCGACACTCCAGACCGAGGCGCGGGCCGCCCTGAACACGAGATCGTGACCGACATTCGCGAGGGTTTCGTGGGCGACGGAACGACGCCGATCCTCTCCGCGAGCTCGACCTCGATCACCTTCGAGTCGCCCGACCGCTTCCCGACGTCGACGAGCGGGGGCGCCCAGACGTCGTTCCACCTGCGCAAGATCACGTACACGCTCACGGGCGGGACGCTCCAGCGTCAGTACATGACGAGCACGAATACCTTCCCGTCGGGTCCCCCGTGGACGTTCCCGACCCAGATGGGGGCCTGGCAGACGCTGGTCGGATCGATCACGAACACCGACGTATTCCGGTTCTACACCGACGACGGCATCCAGATGTCGACGCCGACGCCGCTCACGTTCCCGATCGCCGTCACAGACGGCATCCGTGCGGTCGGCGTCAAGCTGACGCTGTCGACCGGAGGCTCGCAGCCAAAAACGTTCACCGTCACCGACACCGCGGCATTGCGGGAGACCGACAGTGGCTCGTAGGCTCGTCCACGACGAGGAGGGCTTCGCGATGATGATCGCTCTCGCGCTGGTCGGCCTGCTCACGATCATCGCGGTCTCCCTTCTCGTGGTGACGCAGAGCGAGGACACGCGAAGCCGGCGCGACGCGAAGAACACGGCCGCCTACCAGGCCGCCGAGGCCGGGACGAACGCCTACCTCTCGGATCTGACCGAGAGCACCGTCTTCTACAACTCCTGGCTCGCGAAGGGCGAGGCGACGCGCACCGACTCGACCAGCGCCAAGCACACGAGCAGCAACTCGTCCGATGTCACGTGGAGCTCCGGCAGCACCTGGACGTACACGACCACGGCCACCAGCGACACGGGCTGGTACGACCTCGGCAACGGCTACTCGTACCTGATCAAGGTGTATCCCCCGACCTCGACGCTGCAGAACCAGGCTGCGGTGATCACGCGGATCGACGTGATCGGGCGTCCGACCGGAAGCACCGACACATCCACGTGGCGCCAGCTAGAGACGATGATCCGCCCGTCGAGCATCACCGACTTCCAGACCTTTACCGCGACGAGCGTGTCGTACGCCTCGGCCGCGACGACGACGGGGCCGATCTTCGTCGGCCAGGACAAGAACGGGAACGCGGGCACGCTGAACCACGACGGCACCGCGCAGTCGAACCTCTACTCCGAGGGAACGGTGACCGGCAACACGACGCTCACCAGCGGCGCGAAGAAGTACGACAAGAATTCGACGCCGACCGCTCTCTGCAAGGTGAACAACTGCAACCCGGTCCTGTTCAGCTCGTTCCAGTCGACGATCACGACGGTCAACCAGGCCGCAACCGCGGGCGGGATCGTGCTCGGCTCGACGGACAACTCGAACGCGGCATTGAGCGGGCAGAGCTACGCCGTCGACGCCTGGAAGCTCGTCTTCCAGGCGAACGGGACACTGCAGATCTCGTCCTGCAAGCTGTACTCGCAGAAGGTGAACAACACGACGACAACCTGGCCGGACTATGACGGCAGCAACGCGCCCGTCTGCGGGACGGCGACGACACGGAACGTGCCGTCGAACGGCGCGATCTACTCCGCAGTCGACGTGCTCGTGTCGGGGGTCGTGCACGGCAAGGTGACGGTCGCATCGAGCGGCGACATCATCTTCGGCGGGAGCACGACGTACGCGACGAACGGCAGCGACATCCTCGGGCTCGAGGCGCAGGGAACGATCTACGTCGCGCAATGGGCGGTCACCGGGTCGACGCTGAACCTGTGGGCTGCCGAGCTCGCGCTGAACGGCCCGTTCGAGGCCGATCCGAACTACAACGGCAGCGCAACCGCAACGATGAACTTCAACGGCTCGACCGCCGTGTACGGAGGCTCGAGCGGCGCGATCATCTTTTCGAACCTCTTCGCGCACCGGAACTACATTTACGACAACAACCTGAAGTTCCTCCAGCCGCCGTACTTCCCGAACCTCGGCAACGCCTTCGTCGTTCTCTTGCAGCGCGAGATGTAGCGCGCCGCACCTACAGTCTGCGCTGGAGCGGCCGGGCCCGGTGGCCCAGCCGGTCTTCAAAATCGGTGAGGCGTCGTAACCCGGCGCTGGGTGGGTTCGACTCCCACGCCGCTCCGTTCCGTCGAATCCGAGTGCTGATGCCGTCGCCATGCTCCGACGGGGATCATGGCGACGGAGCGGCGGAACCGCCGAGACCGCCCCGGACGGGCCAGACGGCGCTCGACGGCGCGGGATGTCGAAACATCGCGGCCGCTAACGATCCCGCTCTGCGCCGTCCCGATCAGCTCGTCTGGGATAGCCATTGCAACACCGCAGTGGTCAGGTGGCTTCTGCGCGAACACGGGCTGGTGCTCGCAGGGCCGCAGCCGCAGACCCTCGTCGATTCGGTCTCTGCCCGGATCTGCGGCGCGAGGCCGTCGCACGGATTCGCGAGTACGCCGAGTGGGCGCCAGAACCCACGGTGACGTCGGCTTAGTAGTAGCCCCGAGCTGTGCCGTTGACCGTCTGTTAGGGCTCAACCGTCCGCGGTGCGCCTGCCGCGACGCCCAGTAGATCCATATTGACCTGGGGAGTTTCAGGCGTCCTCAGCCAACCGTATAGTGGGATACTTGAACTGCTAGATGGTTTCATCCGACCCACTCGCTGCGAGGAGGAGAGATGGCTGAGGATGTGACGGCGGAGCGCCTCGCATACGAGCGGGAGTTCTGGTCGACGTTCGGCGAAGAGGGTGTCTGCGTGTTCTGGGGCGTGAGCGGGACGGCACTCAAGCACCTAGACGGTGCTGTTCGAGGCGTGCTCGTCGGTTTCACCAACGACGTCGGCAGGCGCCCGGAGGAGGAGAGGGACAGGCTTCTCGCCGAGGTGTCGAGCGTTCCAGAGGACGGGCGGTTGCCGCATCTCTGTGAGTTGGCAGCCGCCTACCGTATCGATCAAACGTCGGCGCGAACGGCAGGCAGCGGATGAGGCGCCTCAGGCGCCGGACCGCAGCGTATGGATGAGACCGCGAAGGCCGAGTTCGTAGCTGTATGCGCCGAATCCAGTCACGACGCCCGCCGAGACGCCAGAGATTGTCGACACGTGACGAAACTCCTCGCGCGCATGCGGATTCGAAATGTGAACCTCGACAACAGGAACCTCGACCGCGGAGATTGCGTCTCTGATCGCATAGCTGTAGTGGGTAAATGCACCGGGGTTGATCAGCACGCCCTCGAACCCGTCCCATGCCTCGTGGATCCAGTCGATGATCACGCCTTCCTGGTTGCTCTGCCGAGTCTCCACCGTGCACGCGAGCTCGCCGACGGCGAGCTCGCGTAGGCGCGCTGCAATTCCATCCAACGTCTCTGTTCCGTACACGCCCGGCTCTCGGCGGCCAAGCAGGTTGAGGTTTGGACCGTTGATTGCAAGGATCCGCTCGCCGGCCACGCTCACCTACCTCGTGCTCGAACGAGTCGGCTGCACGCGATGATCGGGTTCGGGATGACGTAGTCCATTCGCGCGCGGACGCTAACAGCTTGCGGTTCGGATGGACCGTTCCCTGGAGCGTTGCGTCTCTCTGATAACGTACGTGCTAGTACGTACAGTCGATCGTGATCGGAGGATACACGTGGGGAGCGAGCGGTTCGTCGTCGGTCTCGTCGGTGCGGGTATCGGAACCTCTGCAAGTCCTGCTCTGCACGAAGCCGAGGCTGATGCCCTCGGTCTCCGCTACGCCTATCAGGTACTCGACCTCGATGATCTCGGCCTGGCCGCCGAGGAGATCGGCGAGCTGCTCGAGGCGGCGCGCCGAATGGGTTTCCGCGGTCTGAACATCACCCATCCGTGCAAGCAACTGGTGGTCGACTACCTCGACGAGTTGTCGCCGGAAGCCGTCGCGGTCGGCGCGGTCAACACGGTCGTCTTCTCGAATGGCCGAACGTTCGGCCACAACACCGACATCTTCGGGTTCGAGCAGAGCTTCAATCTCGGTCTGCCGAACGCCGCGCGCAAGAGGATCGTGGTGCTTGGCGCCGGAGGAGCCGGCGCCGCAGTTGCATACGTTGCCCTGGCCCTCGGCGGGTCCGAGCTCACCGTCATCGATCTCGATCTAGATCGATCTGCCGACCTCGCCCGCCGCCTTGCCCTTCGCTTCGGCCCCGGTTCGATCCGCGTGGATGCGATCGACAAGCTCCCGCAGCGTATGGCGGCATGCGACGGCCTCATCCACGCCACGCCAACAGGTATGCGCGACTACCCCGGCATGCCGTTCTCGCCCGACCTGCTCCGGCGCGAGCTCTGGGTCGCGGACGTCGTCTATCGACCGCTCGAGACCGAGCTGCTCCGCCAGGCCAGCGAACTGGGATGCCGCACGCTCGACGGCGGAGGGATGGCGGTCTTCCAGGCATTCGCGTCCCTCAGCCTCTTCACGGGCGTGGCGCCGGACGCGGCTCGGATGATGCGACATTTCGACCGAACGTTCCGCGAGTCAGGCGTGGCTGACGGCGTCCACGCGCCGGTCTCCTAGCGCCCGATCTCGTACCGCGCGACGCAACTGGTCGAGGCTCTACGCGTCGTCCGTGCTGATCAGGTAGTCGACGACCATGTCGCCGAGCATTCGGCGGTAGTCACCGCGGCGCTCGATCTGCAGCGGATCCCGGCCGAAGATCGCCGTGAACGTGTATCGGTTCGCAACGCGAAAGTACGAGAACGAGCTGATCATCAGGTGCATGTCCAGAGGATCGATGCGCCGCCGGAAGACTCCTTGCTCGTAGCCGCGCGCGAGTATCTTCCCGATCAGCTCGATCACGGGGCTGTTGAGGTCGCCGAATTCCCCTTTGCTCATGTGCTCACCGCGCGCGATGTTCTCGGTGCTCACGAGCCGTATGAAGTCCGGATGCGACTCATGATGGTCGAATGTCAATTCTGCAAGCCGGCGGATCGCAGCCTTGGGATCGCTCTCATCGACGTCGAGCTCTTGCTCTGCGGCGCGGATCGTGACGTACGCGCGCTTGAGAACGGTGATGTAGAGCTCCTCCTTGCTGCCGAAGTAGTAGTAGATCATTCGCTTCGTCGTGCGCGTTCGAGCGGCGATCTCGTCGACTCGGCCTCCGTCGAATCCATGCCGGGCGAACTCACTCGTTGCGACGTCGAGAATGTCTCGTTGTGTCACATCGCGGTCGCGACGACGTTTGGCGACCGGAGCTTGGCGCGAAACGGCGCTCGTCCTTTCGAATCCGTTCGATGACGGCGGAGGCGTCACTCAGATGCCGAGATAGATTCGTCGAACCTCGGGATCTCCGCGCAAGTCAGACGATTTGCCCGCCATCACGGAACGACCGTTCTCGAGAACGATGCACTGGTCGGCGAGTGAGAAAGTGACGTGTGCGTTCTGCTCGACCAGCAGGAGACTCAGACCCTCTTCCCTCAACTGACTGAGACGGCCCGAGATCTCCTGAACAACAACCGGGCTGAGCCCCATCGACGGTTCGTCGAGGACGAGAAGCTTCGGGTTGCTCATCAGCGCCCGGCCGATCGCGAGCATCTGTTGCTGCCCGCCGCTCAACGCGCCGGCGAGGCGTTGCTCGAATTCGTTGAGAATCGGGAACAGCGTGTACACGCGTTCCAAGCGCTCGCGAACCTCATCGTTCCAGCGGTGGCGGTATGCACCGAGCATGAGGTTCTTGCGGACGCTGAGGCCTGAAAAGACATGGCGACCCTCAGGCACATACCCAATACCGAGATCGACGATGCGATGTGGCTTCGTCTTATCGAGGCGGTGGCCTTCGAAGACGATCGACTCGACGTCGTAACGAATCAGGCCGAGCAACGCTCGCAGCGTTGATGTCTTCCCGGCGCCGTTTGCGCCGATGATCCCGAATCCGGTGCCGGCAGGAACATCGAAGCTCAGGTCGTGCACCGCCTGAATGTGCCCGTAGGAGACGTGAAGACTCTTCACGGAGAGCAACGTCGGTCGGTCGACCTTCGCAACTGCAGATGGCTCGAGCGATGCGGCGTCGGTGTTCAGGCGATGCTCCCTTCAAGCTGGTGCTCTTCGCGAACACCGAGGTACGCCTCGATCACACGGGGATCGCGGGCGATTGTCTCTGGCAGTCCGTCTGCGAGCACGGATCCGTTCGCCAAAACGGTAACCCTTTCGCACAACGACATGACAAGCCCCATGTTGTGCTCGATCAGCAGAACCGTTGTCCCTTGCCCGCGAATCGTTCGGATCAGGTCGGCCAGGTCGCGCATCTCGGATGTGTTGAGTCCGGCTGCCGGCTCGTCGAGGAGCAGGATCGTCGGCTTGGCGGCCATCGCCCGCGCGATCTCGACGAGCCGTTGCTGGCCGTACGGAAGATTCGTCCCCAGGAAGTCGGCAACTGCGCTCAGACGGTATCGACTCAGATGGCTGTCGGCACGGCGTCGGAGCTGCCGCTCTTGCAGCACAACGAGCCAGGGTGCGAGAAGATAGTGCCAGATCGACCAGGGCCGCGTTGCGTCGAGGGCGACCATGACGTTCTCGCGAACGGTGAGAGAGCGGAACAGCCGCACTCCCTGAAACGTCCGAGCGACCCCGCGCCGAGCGACGGTGTATGCGCGCTCCCCGGACAGGCGCTTCCCGAACAATCGCACCGAACCGGAGGTTGGGCCGTAGACGCCTGTGATGATGTTGAAGAGCGTCGTCTTGCCTGAGCCGTTGGGGCCGACGATGCCGTGGATCGTCCCTGCCATGACGTCGAGCGAGACCCGATCGAGTGCGGTAAGGCCCTTGAATCGCTTCGTGACGTCGGCGATCTCGAG
This sequence comes from Gaiellaceae bacterium, assembly GCA_036564885.1. Taxonomy (GTDB): domain Bacteria; phylum Actinomycetota; class Thermoleophilia; order Gaiellales; family Gaiellaceae; genus Palsa-739. The sequence continues at coordinate 22,358 of DATCOE010000136.1, forward strand.
GACTGCGGCACCCGGCGGCGGCTCGCCGACGTTCTCGACAACCGACGCAACGTCGCGGCTGGCCGCGTCTGCGTCGACAGGCGCGCTGTCATCGTCAACGCCCAATCCTTCGACCTCGTCCTCCGCCAGCGTCATCTCCGTTGTCGGGCGGCGGCGCAAGCCGGCGGTTACCAGGCTGCGATTCCAGAACGTGGTCGCCAGCCCGGCAAGGCCCGACGGCGCAAAGACGACAGTCGCGACGATCAACGTGCCGTACGCGATCTGCTGATAGCGCTGGAAGCTCTGGAACTCCTGCCGTACGACGATCAGAACAATCGCCCCGAGGGCCGCCCCGTAGATGTTGTCCCGGCCGCCCATGATCACCATGGCGAGCAAGAGGAACATGATCGCCAGGCTGTACGTGTCGGGGCTGACGTAGTGGACCATGCCGGCGTAGAAGGCGCCGGCAACGCCGGCATACGCGCCGGAGACTCCAAACGCGATCATCCGGTACACGGGTACTTCGACGCCGCTGTGTGCGGCGGCGACATAGTCGTCGCGCAACGCTTTGAATCGCCGACCGAGGCCTGAGCTCACGATAAGGAGCGCGAGTGCGAAGAGCACCGTCGCGACGGCCAGGAGCAGGTAGTAGTAGTTGTGCTGGTCGGCAAGGTTCACTCCGGGGAGCGTGGGGCCGAGAACCCCCGGCAGGCCGATCGCCTGACCGGCGAGCGCCCAGTTCGTGAGGATGGCGGTGAACGACAGTGCGAGGCCGAGCGTCACGATTCCGAGGTAGTGGCTCTGGACGCGAAGTGACGGGATCGAGACGACCAGACCGAGGAGTGCCCCGGCAAGGATGCTCAGGGGAAACGCACCCCAAAAACCGAACCCGTACTTCAGTGTCAGCACTGCGGTGGTGTAGCTCCCCATACCGAAGCACGCGGCCTGTGCCAGGTTGACCTGGCCGGCGTAACCGAGTGCGATGCTCAGTCCAACGCTGAGCATCACGTAGATGAGAGCAAGGCTCGCGATGTAGATGGCGAAGGAGCCGAGACCTGACCCTATTGCGACGAGTACGGCGAGAACGACGAGATGTGCGAGCCAGCGCGCGACCTTCACGGCCGCGTCACCGTCTGTTCGCCTAGCAAGCCGGTCGGCCGAATCATGATCACGAGCGTGAAGACCACGAACGTGATCACGTCCGTGTAGGCGCCGTAGCTGCTCCCCTGGGCGTAGCTCTGAATCAGGCCGAAGACGAGCCCGCCGACAATGGCACCGGGAATGTTGCCGAAGCCGCCGAGGATGGCCGCGGCGAAGCCACGGATCCCGATCACGCTACCCATCCCGACGTTGACGTAGATCAGCGGTCCGACGAGCGCGCCGGCGATCGCGGCCATGCCTGAGCCGATGGCGAAGGCGCGTCCGTTGCAGCTCGGTACGTTGATACCGACAGCCGTCGCGGCATCGAAGTCCATTGCTGCCGCCTGCATGGCGGTACCCATCTTCGTGCGGTTGAGAAACAGATAGAGCGCGGCCATCACCAGCGCTGCAACGCCGAGCACCAGGAGGTCGTACGCGCGGATGACGACGCCGCCGAGGTTGAAGGGCCTATCCGTGATGGGGGTTGGCACGGCGCGTCCGATCGACCCCCAGATGAGGAGCGCGGCTCCCTCAAGGATGATCCCGAACCCGATCGTTCCGATCAGCATCAGGTCGAGGTCCCGCCGCTCGAGCGGACGCAGGACGCGTTCGAAGCCAAATCCCATCCCGGCGACGATCAGCGTTGCGAGGACGAGCGCGACCGGGAATGGAAAGTGCTGGGTCGTGAAGAACGTCGCGCTGAGAAAGGCACCGACCATGAGGATGTCTCCGTGGCCGAAGTTCACCAGGCCCATCGTCCGAAAGACGATCGAGAAGCCCAGCGCGACGAGTGCATAGACCGCGCCGATGCTGAGGCCGCCGACGCCTGTTTGAAGGAACTGGATCACGTGTCCTCAGTATCTCCGGAGTCGGGAACAGTCAGGCCGTTCGTAGAAGAGGCGGTGACAGCGGACGCGCGTGTTGCGTCTACTGTCACCGCCTGGTCGGTTCTCGGAACTACGGCTTCGGGGTGGTAAGGGTGCCGTTCTTGATGATCGCGATCTGCGTCTCGTGCAGGCCGAGCCCGGCGGCGTCGTACTTCGTCGTGCCGAGGAGCCCCTGATAGGTGACCTTGTGCATGGCAGCTGCAAGGGTGGCGCCGTTCTTCCAGTTGCCCTTGAGGTTCTTGAGCGCGGTCGCGAGAACCATCAGCCCGTCGTATGCCTTCGCGCCGTGCAGCTCCGGTACGGAGTTCCAGAGCTGGAAGTACGCGGCGGCAAACGTCTTCGTCTGCTTGTTCAGCTGATTCGAGAGGTACGGGGACGAAACGATCGTCCCCCCGACGTTCCCGATACCCGCTGTCGAGACATACAGCGGTGTCGACGCCGGTGCACCCTCGGCGATCACGGCCTTGATCCCGAGGCTTCTCGCCTGCTTCACCGTCAATCCGGACTGAACTTCCTCGGCGCCGATGAAGAGCACGTCCGGGTTTTCGCTACGGATCTTGCTCAGCGCGCCGGTCATGTCACTGGCGTCGGGCGTGACCACCTGGTCGGCGACCGGCGTGATGCCGAGGAGCTTGAGCTGGGCGAGGAAGTTGTCGTGCTCGCTCTTGCCGTACGCACCGTTGTTGGTGAGCATCGCGATGTTCTTCAGCTTGAGCTTGTTCACGACGTACTTCGCGAGTGTGGCGTCGTACACGGAACTCGGCGGACTATCCAGAAAGATGAACTTGCTGCCCTGCTGGATGATCGCGTTCGACTGGCCGGACGTGATCTCGGGAATTCCTGCCGCCGTGAGAGCCGGCAACATCGCGAGCGTGTTCGTGCTGAGGCACGAGCCGAAGACGAGGTCGTAGTGCTTGCTGACAGCCTCTTGCGCCAGGTTGGCGGCGGTCGTCGGATCACCTTGGTCGTCATAGCGATCGATGTGGATCCGGACTCCGAAGATTCCGCCGGCGGCGTCGATCTGACGGGCCGCCAGGTCGATCCCCTGCCAGTCCCAGGTGCCGAGCGCTGCGTTCTGGCCGCTGTTCGATCCGATCTGGGCGATCCGAAAAATCTTGACGGGATACTTCGGCTTCGGCTTCGGCTTGGTCTTCGCTGTGGCAGCGGAGACGCCAACTGCAAGTGCGAGTACGAGTACGAGGACGCCGACGATGGCGGGTATCCGCCTGCCGTTAGTCCGCCGATCAGAGCTCATCCGCACGACATTAACCTCCTGTATTCGAAGCTTGCGTTAGTAACGTACTAGCTCGTACATCGCGATGCAAACATCTTTTACAGCGTGGTGTCAACGTGTTGGACGTGCGTTAGACGGAGTTGTTCGTGGTGCTCTGGTCCTGGATCTCGGCTGAGACCCTGAGGACGACCTCGTAGAGCAATATCGCGTGACCGGGAGCCATCCCACACCGTTCGGCGAGGTCTGCCACGTGGTCGAGTACAGCGGCTTCGCGGACGGGATCGTGCACGGCACCATGCTTTCGGTCGAGCGTTTGCCGCGACAGGACGAGCCGCTCGGCGAGGGCGACGATGATCGTCTCGTCGAGCTCGTCGATCCGGGCGCGAAGCTCTTCCAGGCCGGCCGTACTCACGTGCTCGGCAGCTCCCCGCTCGGTGTGTACATCCAGACGAGCCACATCGGCTCTTCGCCCGTGTTCACGTGCTGATGTTCGACGCCCTTCGGAATGAACATGAAGCTGTACTCCCCGAACGGGGTCCGCTCGTCGCCGGAGAGGACGTCGCCCTTCCCTTTGACGATAAAGTCGATTTCTTCTGACTCGGGGTGGTTATGGCGCGAGCTCGACTCTCCCGGCTCGAAGATCGTCAGGCCCGCGGCGACGTGCTCCGACTGCACGAGCTCCTCGTTGACCACACGGAACACCTTCCGCCGTAGTCCCTCGGTGTCGAGCCCGAGCCAGAGCTGCTCGCCGTCTTGGAACGGATTCAGAACGCGTACTTCCATTCAGAAGGCTCCTTTGTAGATGTCGTTGATGTTCCAATGCCCCGGTGTGGGCACAGGGTCGTTGACCATCGGAACGTCGATCAACACCGGGCCTGTTGCGGCGAGGGCTTGACGGAGCGCGGGAACAAGCTCCCCCGCCGACTCGACGCGCAGGCCGGTCGCGCCACAGCCGATGGCAATCGTTGCGAAGTCCGGGCTGTACGGCTCCCCCGCCGGATCGACGAAGACGCAGCCGTAGTCCGTCCCGTAGTGCGATTCCTGGAGACCCGCGATCGTCCCGAACGCGGAGTTGTTCATGACGACCCAGACGACGTTCACGCCGTGCTCGACCGCCGTCACGATCGCCGAGAGCTGGTTGGACATCGCGCCGTCGCCGATCAGCGCAATAACCGGCAACTCGGGATGTGCGAGCTTGACGCCGATCGCTGCGGCTGGTCCGTACCCCATAGTCGAGAACCCGCCCGGCGTGATGAACCTCCCGGCTTCGGGCAGGAGATAGGCCTGGGCGACGCCGTTCTTGTTCCACCCCACGTCCGTGACGAGCACGGACTCGGGTGGGAGCTCGGCCCGGAGATCCTCGAGGATTCGCTCGGGCGCGAGCGGGAAGTCATCTCGGCTGCCGCGCTCTTGCATTCGTGTCCACACGGCGTCGCGCGCTTCGGCGATGGCGGAACGCAGGCCCGGCTGTTCGACGCGGTCGATACCGAGGCTCTTCGCCGTCTCGAAGAGCTCAGGGAGCGCCTCGTCGAGATTCGCGACCGCACCGAGCGCGACCGGATAGTTCCGTCCGATCTCGGCCGCGTCGATGTCGATCTGAATCAGTCGCGTCGGTGGGATCTGGAGGCCGTAGCGTGGATCCCAGGAGCTTGCGTCCGTCTCTGCAAATCGTGTCCCGAGCGCGAGGACGAGGTCAGCCTTACGCGCCGAATCGTTGCTGTACTCGGTGCCCCAGAAGCCGAGCATTCCGACGACGAGCGGGTGATTGTCGGGCACGCACCCTTTGCCCATAAGACTGTGGGCGATCGGTAGGTCGAAGTGCTCAGCGAGGCCGATCAGCGCGCGTCGCGCCGCATCCGACCGGACGCCGCCGCCGACGTAGATCAACGGGCGAGCGGCGCCGGCGAGCTCGCCAACGATCGCCTCTGCCACGCCTGACCCGAGCCCCGGCTTCGCAACGTCTTCGGGCAGCGGGTATTCGCTGTCGACGTTGTCGCCGACCGGCCGCGAGAACATGTCCATCGGAACGTTCAGCAGAACCGGGCCGGGCCGCCCACTCGTCGCAGTCCAGAACGCTCGCTCCAGGAACCGTGGCAGATCCTCGACCCGGCCCACGTTCCAGACGCGCTTGACGAACGGGCTGAAGATCGCCCCCTGCTCAGCGTCGGCGTGGAGGTTGATCTCCTGATGAGGGTGTCGACCGTGGTAGTAGGAAGGCACATCCCCGGCGATCACGACCATCGGGACAGAGTCAAGCGCCGCCGTCGCCACGCCAGTCGTGGCGTTGGTGAGGCCGGGGCCCGTGTGGAGCAACACCACGCCGGGCTTGCCGCTCATACGCGCGTAGCCGTCCGCCGCGTGCGCGGCGACCTGCTCGTGCCGACCGGTGAGAAACGTGATCGAGCTTGGCTCGAGGGCGTTCAGAACGGCGATGTTCGTGTGGCCGCAGATACCGAAGACGAATTCGACGCCGTATCGTTCGAGCTGCCGCACGAGGGAAGTCGCTCCGGTCTGAGTCTCGGTCATCACCATGCGCTGTCCTCCGGATCGTCGTTCGTGTTGTGTAACGGGCGCGTCGTCACGACCACAGCGACTGGTCGCGGAAGATGAGTGTCTTGACCGCCGAGAAGTCGTCGATCAGCCACCGCGGCGATTCTCGGCCGAGACCGGAGTCCTTTACGCCGCCGAAAGGAAGATGATCGAGGCGGAAGTTCGAGGTGCCGTTCACGATGACGGCGCCGACGGCAAGCGACCGGGCAGCGGCGAATACGCGCCCGACGTCTCGCGTGAACAGCCCTGCCTGCAGTCCGAATCGCGTGTCGTTGGCTGCGGCCACCGCGCTCTCGAAATCGTCCACGGGAACGAGGCTGACGAGGTCGCCGAAGACTTCTTCGACAATGACCTTGGCGCCGGGCGGCGGCGCACCGAGAAGGGTCGGCTCCAGCGTCGCACCGGTGCGGCGCCCGCCTGCAAGTAGATCCGCGCCGCCGTCGACGGCTTCGTGGATCCATCCTTCGACACGCGCGGCTGCCTCCGCGTCCACCATGCAGCCAACGTCCGTCGCGGAGTCGAGCGGGTCCCCCACCCGGAGCGCCCGCACCGCGGTGCTCAGCAGCGCTGCGAACTCCTCGTAGACCGGTCGCTCGACGTACACGCGTTGGACAGAGATGCAGCTCTGGCCGGAGTTGCTGTATCCGGTGGACGCGCACAGACGTGCGGCTTGCGCGAGATCGGCGTCCGCGCAGACGATGGTCGCGGCGTTGCCTCCAAGCTCGAGAACGGTCCGCTTCGGGCCGGCCGTCCGGGCGACGGCTGCCCCGGCACGGGCGCTTCCCGTGAATGCGACCGCGTGCACTGCGTCGGAGGCGACAAGAGCGCTCCCAATGCCGGCGTCACCGTGGAGAAGTTGAATTCCCTCCTCGGGAAGGCCGGCCTCGAGGAGGATCTCGACAAAGCGCGAACTGACGGCCGGAGCTTGCGGCGGCGGCTTCACGATGGTTGCGTTGCCGGCTGCGAAGCTCGCCGCCGTCTTGTGCGCCAGCAGATTGACCGGCGCGTTGAACGGCGTGATCGCGAGGACGGTGCCGAGCGGTACGCGGAAGCAGATCGCGGTCGTTCCGGCCCCCCGGCGCCAGCCTTCCGCAGGCAGTAGCTCACCGGTCATCTCTCGTGCTTGCGCTGCGGCGATCCAGAGCGTCTCTGCAGCTCGATCCATCTCGCCGAGTGTGTCGCGCAACGGCTTGCCGAGCTCGATCGTTTCGATGACGGCAAGCTCCTCCCGTCGAGCGGCGACGAGCTCACCGGCGCGCTCCAGCACTTCTGCGCGTGCATACGGCGCCATGCTCGAGCACGCGCGACTGCCGGCGACGGTGGCGCGTTCGGCCTCTACGACCTCGGTCTCACCGCAGAGGCTCGCGATCGATGCCGGCCTCTCCCGATACGGATCGAGGCGAGCGTGCTCGCCGCCGCTGGTGTCGGAACGCCACTGTCCGGCGACGAGTGACCGCGCGACGAACGGGACGTCCGGCGGGCTCGACTCCGTGTCAGCGGGTGCGTTGCTCGTCAATTTGCTCATCTCGGACTACGGCGGCGACGTTACCACAGTGGACCGTCTAATGGGTAGTATTGACCACTACATGGTTCGAAATGCTGAGCAGGCGAAGATGGCGCGCAGCGCGCTCGCTCACCACCGAGCGACGGGTGCCGCCTGGTGGGAGACGGCCATCAGTCGCGTCGAGCCGAACGTGATCGAGATCCGGGGGTATCCGATCGACGAGCTGATCGGCCGGCTGACGTACACCGAGATGCTCGCGTTGCTTGTGATCGGCCGCCGGCTCTCACCGGGTGAGGTCGGTCTCCTGGATGCTGCGCTTGTCGCCGGCGTCGATCACGGGCCACGGGCTCCGTCGATCGCGGCGGCGCGAATGGCCGCGACGTGCGGCGTCAGCTTCAATTCTGCCGTCGCTACCGGAATCAACATGCTCGGTGATCATCACGGCGGTGCGGTGGAGCAATTCATGGAACTTCTGCATATGCTCGCCGAGGAGAACCCCGATGACCGGCCCGCTATGCATGAAACGGTCCGGCGGACCGTCGCCGACTACCGTGCTGCGAACACGCCGGTTCCGGGATATGGGCACCAACTCCATGATCGCGACCCACGCCGCGCGCGCATGCTCGACCTGCTCGGCCGCGCAGATGGCGACGGGACGATCGGGGGGAGATATCTTCTGATCGCTCTCGCCGTGGAGGCAGCGCTGGGGGAAGCGGTCGGCCGCGAGCTGCCGCTGAACGTCGACGGCCTCAGCGGGATCGTCTACCTCGAGCTCGGCTTTCCGGCCGCGGTGGCGAAGGGGTTGTTCAGTCTTTCCCGCGGCGCCGGAATCGTTGCCCACGCGCTCGAGGAGCATGAGCGCGGGTCGCTCATCAAGGGACCGTGTCCGCCCGGTGAAGACCTCGTGCAATACGTCGGGGAGCCGACTCGCTCGCTCCCGGCATCTCTACCGCCGTCCGACTAGTCGCTGTTGCTGCGACGCAACGCGTAGAGAACGTGCGTGAGAGCAAGGGTTGGGTCGTTGCGCGGCACATGGATGCGGACATCGGCATCGCGGTACGTCGTCTGTCGTGCGAGGTACAACTCATGGACCTCGGCCGGCGGCCGCTGCAGGAGCGGCCGGTCACCGCTCAACTCCGACAGTGAGGCACGAACTTCGGCCCAGCTCACGTGGAGGTGAATGACAAAGCAGCGGGTCGCGAGAGCGTTGCGAGTCTCTGACGACATGAGCGCTCCTCCGCCGAGTGCGATCACTGCCGGCGGCCCATCCAGAAGCTCGAGAATCGCAGTCTCTTCTACCGCGCGGAACTCGGCTTCCCGTCCTGCCGCGAAGAGCTCCTGCACGGAGCTGCCTGTCCTTTCCTGGACGAGACCGTCGCTATCGAAGAACGGGCGAGCGAGCTCCTCCGCAAGCAAAACGCCGAGGCTCGACTTTCCCGCGCCCATGAAGCCGACGAGCGCGATGTGCCGCTCGAGCTTGCGGTTTCGGGAGCGAGCGTGGCGTTCGGCAAGCGTGAGATCCTCGTCCGCCCGACCGACCTGGTGGTCCGGGATCGACGGGTCAGCCGTCAATCGGGCTCATGGAACGTGGCGTGGACGTTCACGCGGTCGCAGGCGGTCGAGAGGACGATCATCGTCTCGCCGCGGACGAACCCCGGCAGCAACGCGATCTTTCGGGTGAGGATCTCCTGCACGTCGCTGACTGATTGCGCCCGAACCTTGACGAGCCAGTCGTATTGGCCGCTCACCGCGTGCGCTTCCTCGACTTGGTCGAGATCGCGAATGAGAGCGGTGAAGGCCTCGGTGTCCTCGGCGTTCTGCGAGACGCGCAAAAAGTAGAACGCGGTGATTGGGAAGCCGACACGGTCGGGAGCGATGCGCGCAGCGACCTCCGAGATGACACCTCGGTCGATGAGCATGTGCAACCGCTGCTCCACGTCGGCAGTGGACAGTCCGAGCTCGAGCGCGATCGACGCCAGTGCCTTGGCGTCCTGGCCCAGAAGGTTGATCAAACGGCGGTCGAGGACATCGATCTCGTCAGTCATGTGACACCCGATCGGTTGAGAAGCTCATCGTTGTGCTCCCCCAGGAGCGGAGGACCCGACGGCGCCCGCAGGGGTGCCCCGTTGAAGTGGACACCGCTGCCGACGACAGTGAGCGTCTCGTTCGAGTCGAAGGGCGACGGCAGCTGGTGGAAGAATTGACGCTCGGCAAGTTGCTCGAGCGCGACGACGTCAGAGACGCGCAGCACGCGAGCGGCGGGGACGCCGGCCGCGGCGAGAAGCTCCTCCCAGATACGCGCCGGGCGCGAGCCCAGCGTGACCTCGAGCTCTTCCTTGAGCTCAGTCCTGTGTTCTTTGCGTGATGCCGAGTCGAGGAAGCGGTCATCGTCGATGAGGTCAGTGCGCTCGAGAACGCCGCAGAGTGCCTCGAATTGATCTTGCTGGTTGGCAGCAATGTTCAGCAACCCGTCGGACGTGCGGAACGCACCTGACGGAGCGGCGGTGAAGTTCTCGTTTGCGATCGGCTGTGGCTCGACACCCGTCGTGAGGAAGTTCGAGATGACCCATCCCATCGCCGAGATCGCGACCTCGAGCAAGGAAACGTCGATCTGGCAGCCGCGGCCGGTTCGAGCTCGCCCGGCAAGCGCTGCGGAGATCGCGAGCGCGGCGGCAAGTCCTCCGAGCGTGTCGCATACGGGGTATCCGGCGCGCAGCGGAGCTGTGTCTCGAGTGCCTGTGACGCTCATCATTCCCGAGAGACCCTGCACGATTTGGTCGTACGCAGGGCGGTCGCGCATCGGACCACTTTGCCCAAACCCCGAGATTGCGCAGTAGACCAGAGTCTCGTTGATCTCCTGGAGCCGTTCCCAGGAAAAGCCGAGACGAGCCAGCACGCCCGGCCTGAAGTTCTCGAGCAGGACGTCGGACTCGGCGATCAGCGTCGTGAGGCTGTCTCGGCCGGCGTCGGACTTCAGGTCGATCTCGACCGACTTCTTGCCCGCATTCTGGGCGACGAAGGAGGCGCCGAGCAGCGCGCTGTTCATCTCCTCGTCGGCGCCGAGTCGACGCGCCAAATCGCCCTTTCCAGGAATCTCCACCTTGATGACCTCGGCTCCGAGCAGCACGAGTTGATAGCTGCAGTACGGGCCTGCCAGAACGTTCGTCAGATCGACGACGCGGATCCCCGCGAGCGGCCCCTCGGCCGACCCCCCGTTGGATTGAGGCGCCATTACGGCCGGTACGCAGGGAGATGCTCGAAGTATCCGGCCTCCTCGAACGCATCCGCGCCACGAGTCAGGACCCGGACCATCGCCGGTGCCTTGTCATCGGTGAACCGATCGGACGGGCCGCCGAGTGAGAGCGACGCTAAGACGGCGCCGGATCGGCTCCTCACCGGAACGGCGATCGACGCCAGACCGACCTCCCGCTCGGCCCGGCTCGTTGCAAATCCATCCCGGCGAGCCTCGTCGATCCACTGCTTCAGCTGCGGAAGGTGGGCCAAGCCGTCCGGCGATGCTGCAGCGACTGCTTCGAGTAGTTCGTCAGGAGCCTCGAGTAAGAGAATCTTCGCCGCGCCACCTGCCCAAAGCGGGAGTTGATCGCCCACGCGAACGACATGCCTCAGTGTCTGTGGTCCTTCGTGCTGCGCAACGCAGACGCGGAAAATGCCCCTGCGGACATACACATTCACAGTTTCGCCACAGGTCTCGGCCAGCGACTCCAGAATCGCGCCGGCCTCGGCGGGGATCGTCCACGTTCTCTCGGCGAGGCGCGCCCATCGCAGCAGGCTGAGGCCGCCAACGTATTCGCCGTTGCGACCGGAGTGCAACATGCCGTTGTGTTCGAGCGTCTGCATAAGCCGGATCGCCGTCGTTTTCGGCAGTTGCGTCTTCGCTAGTACATCGCGCAGTGTGACCGAGTTGTGCTCGTCATCGAACAGGGCCATGATCTGGAGTGCTCGGTCGACTGCCCGCACCGTCTGCGTGTCTTCGCTCGGAAGCTTCATCGGGATCTCGTGTCGATCGTTCGGTCCACTCTTCGGTTCAAACGAATCACTAGGCAGACCACATAGTACAGCTCGACTCGAGTTAGCCACGCCGGATTGGGTCGCCGGCTCCGGAGAGCTCAGCGGGCCGAACGTCGAGACGAGCGGGGCGGCCCTTCATCGGCTGCGGTCAGATAGTCGACGACCATGTCACCGAGCATGCGCCGGTAATGCTCACGCCTGCGGGACTCGACCAGATCGCGCGCAAAGATCGCCTTGAAGGTGTGCCGGTTCGCCACTCGGAAAAAGCAGAACGAGCTGATCATCATGTGGAGATCGAGCGGATCGATCGAGCGACGGAACACGCCTTCGGCGTAGCCCTTCTCGAGGATCTTCGTGATCAACTCAATTGCCGGGCTATTGAGATTCCTGAAATCGCCATTCGCCAGATGCTCGGCCCGATCGATGTTCTCGATGCTCACGAGCCGGACGAAATCGGGATGCGACTCGTGGTGGTCGAACGTCAACTCGGCGAGCCGGCGAATGGCCGCCTTCGGATCGCTCTGGTCGATGTCGATATCCCGCTCGGCGGCACGAATCGTCGCGTAGGCCCGTTCGAGCACAGCGACGTAGAGCTGTTTCTTCCCTCCGAAGTAGTAGTAGATCATCCGCTTCGTCGTGCGCGTCCGAGCTGCAATCTCGTCCACGCGTCCACCATGGAGACCGTGCTGCGAGAACTCCTCAGTGGCTACTTCGAGTATTTCGTTGCGTGTGCGCTCCGGATCCCGTGAGCGTCGTCCGGCGGCAACTCCCAGTGTCTTACCTTCGGAGGCGCGTGCCATGTGGCAATCCTACGATTTCACTCGTACGTGTGCGGCTCCGAAGCCGCTTTTGGAGACGCTCAGATAGACGATGGAGAGCCGGGGCGCCGCCCCTTGAGCGGGCGCTTGTACCAGAAGACCGTGCCGCAATCTTGCACGATCGCCTCCTGAAGAGCATACGAGACACGCGTCACCATCAGCAAAGGCTACTTCGGTGCCCGGAGAGCCTTCTCCGTGGCCGGGCCACGCGAACGCCGACGTCGCGTTCGCGCTCGCAGACGGCGGAGGGACGATTCACACCAAGGCGCAGATCACGGGCAAGGCCGCGTCGATGGGCGAGGGAGTCGGACACGGCCGGCACCCGCGTACTCGAGAACATCAGCATCCTCGCCGGGGACTCGCTTCGGTTCATGAGCTTGTGTGCTCCCCCAGGACCGGGCGAGAAGCAGACGAGGTCGCCCCGCTCGAGCGTGTGCTCACCATCACGCGCGCGCAACACGATGGTGCCGTCGAGAACGAGCAGCCACTCCTCCTCGTACTCGTAGTGATACGGGCACGAGCTCCGACCTGGCTCCAGGTCGTAGATGTACATGGCAGTCGCGTTCGAGCCCACTGCGCGGCCCACGTCGATCCTGCCGTCAGGGTTCTCAGCGGCGGAACCGCTGAAAGACGCCTGAAGACGCCGGAGCGAGGCGAAGTCTGGCGCGCGTTCGGCGCGCAGCGAAGGGGCCGGTTCGTCGTCGTGCGAGCGGCGGCAGGGCGTCGAGCGCTGATCCACCACCGCCAGGTTTAGCCAGAGGTCGCGGGAGCCGCGCCTCTCGCGCGCTCCATCAGCTTGCCGTCGCGGATCGTCTTCTCCATGTCCTTCGACTCCTCGCGGTACCACGTTCCGTCCTCGAACTCGATCGCCGGATAGAGCTTCTGCCCCGTGTGCTCGATCATCTCGTCGCGCTTGCTCGGCCGA
>DATCOE010000137.1:0-15278 GCA_036564885.1 Gaiellaceae bacterium
ATGTGGATTAGACGTGCGTGCGGGGATGGGCCAGACCAAGCGATTTGGCCGGATCCGGCGCAGGGCATAGTGGGTTCTACGTTCAAGCCGGATCCGGACGAAGCGCGCCGCGTCTGGCACACCAGCCGTGCGTGCGGCCAATTCACATCAAGCCTCTAGAGGTCTGGCATGGGTTGGACGTGCGTGCGGGGATGGGCCAGACCAAGCGATTCGGCCGGATCCGGCGCAGGGCATAGTGGTTCTACGTTCAAGCCGGATCCGGGCGAAGCGCGCAGCGTCTGGCTCACCATCCGTGTGTGCGACCAGCCCGTGCCAGGCCTCTAAATGGCACTACTCGACGTCGCGCCGGCGGACGAGTTCCCGCCCGGCTCCGTCAAGCTCGTCGTCGCAGGGCCGGGACGCTACGTCGGCGTCTACAACTGCTCCGGCTCGCTGTATGCGATCGAGGACCGCTGCTCGCACGACGACGGCCCGCTGTGCGAGGGCGACTGGGACCAGGAAACATGCCGCGTCACCTGCCCACGTCATGGCGCGAGCTTCGATCTCGCGACCGGCGCGGCGTTGTCCCTGCCGGCATACCTTCCGGTCGAGGTCTATCCCGTGCAGATCGTGGACGGCGTCGTTCGTGTCGACGTCGGCTGACGAGCTTTCCCGCTGCTGGCCGGCGAGCGACCCGCTCTACGTCGCCTACCACGACGAGGAGTGGGGACGGCCGGTCACCACCGAGCAGGGGATGTACGAGCGCCTCTGCCTCGAGGGCTTCCAGTCGGGGCTTTCGTGGCTGACGATCCTGCGCAAGCGTGAGAGCTTCCGCAGCGCATTCGCCGGCTTCGACCCGGACGCGGTCGCGCGCTTCGGCGAGCGGGACGTCACGCGGCTGCTCGGCGACGCGGGCATCGTGCGGCACCGCGGCAAGATCGAGGCGGCGATCGCGAACGCCCGCGGCGTGCTCGAGTTGCGCGCGGCGGGCACGCCGCTGCACGAGCTCGTCTGGTCGCACGCGCCCGAGCGCTACGAGCCTCCGCAGACGACGGCCGACTGGCACGCGCAGACGCCCGAGTCGAAGGAGCTGTCGAAGCGGCTGAAGGCCGCCGGCTTCCGCTTCGTGGGGCCGACGACGCTGTGGGCGGGGATGCAGGCCTGCGGCGTCGTCAACGACCACCTGATCACGTGCCACGTGCGCCACGACGTGCAGCGCGAGATCGACGCGGCTAGTCGACCGGCCTGAGCGAGGCCGCGAGATCGAGCAGCGTCTCAATGTCGAGCAGGTCGCCGAGCTCGCTCACGACTCGAGGAGCTTCTTCAGCCGCTCGAAGTCCTTCCTGAACTGCTTCTCGGCGCGGCGGGCCATGATCCCGGCAGCGAAGCCCGGCAGCAGGCCGACGTCGCCGACGCCCGTGACGGTGAGCAGCGTTCCGCCGTCGTGCGACTCGAGCTCGTGCCGCACGACGAAGGGCACGGGACTGTCGAGCGCACGCAGCGAGAACAGGCGCGGCGCGTCGTACTCCGTGATCTCGAGCGTCGTGTTCAGCTCCCGTCCGAGCATGTGCCGCGACTCGCGGATGCGCGCGCCGACCCTGGATACCCCTGCGTCCTCGATCTGCGCGGTGTGGACGCCCGACTGCCACGCCGGCAGGTTCGAAACGTCGGTGAGATAGGCGAAGACGTCTTCCGGCGTCCGCGCGACCTCGATGGTCAGCTCCGCCCGCACCGCGGGAGCATATGCTTCCGCCGCTTTGCTGGACGACCGCGTGCGCGCCGTGCTTTCCCGCCTCGAACGCGAGGACGCCGCGGAGCGCGCGCAGGGGCTGCCGTCGTCGGAGCGTGCACGCGCGGTCACGCCGACGACCGGCCGGTTCCTCTTCTCGCTCGTCGCGCCACAGGCCGACTGCGAGGTGCTCGAGATCGGCGGCTCGTGCGGCTACTCGACCATCTGGCTCGCGGCAGGCGTCCGCCATTTCGGCGGCCGCGTGCTCTCGCTCGAGCACGATCCACACAAGATCGACGCGTGGCGGCGAAACATCGCGGAGGCCGGGCTCGAGCAGTGGGCCGACCTCGTGGAGGGGGACGCGCGTGAGACGCTCCCCGCGATCGACGATGTCTTCGACGTCGTGTTTCTCGACGCGGAGAAGGAGGACTACGAGCACCTGTTCCAGCTGGCGCGCGGCAAGGTCGAGCCGGCCGCGGTGTTCGTGGCCGACAACGTCCTCTCCCACCTGGAAGTGCTGGCGCACTATTCGGCCGCCCGGCAAGCCGATCCGACGCTCGAGAGCATCACCCTGCCGCTCGACAGAGGCCTCGAGCTGACCGTCGTCCTGCGCTGAACTGTTTTTGATCTTGCGCCGACCTCCGGACCCGCTAATCTGCCGTCTACCGCGGAAAGGAGGTGGTCCGGTAGTGAATTCAGACTCAAGTACGGGCAGTGGAGGTACCAGCGGGTAGAGGTGCAGTCCCCGGGACCTACGGGGAATCGCCTAGCCAGCGTAGGGGACGACGCGACTCGCGCCGCCCGGCACTCGCCGGAGCAGGACGCGCCTCTGCCGAATCCAGCCTGGTATCCGGAGAAAGGGCCGCCTTGAGCGGCCCTTTCTTTTTCTCGTTTGCTCAGGCCGCGACGGGGCCGCGCACGACCGCTTCGGACGCGAGCGTCTCGAGGACGAGCCGCAGCCGCCCGGAGAGCTCAGCGTCGAGCAGCCGGCCCTCGTGGTCGAACTGTTTGTGGGCTCGGGCGACCGGAAGCTCGTTGCCGACCACGCGTGCGCCGGCAACGCCGAGGATCTTGCGCAGGTCCTGCTGCGCCCACGTCGCGCCGAACTGGCCGGGGCTCGCGCCGATCACCGACACGGTCTGGTTCGTCAGCGCGGACTCGCGGACCGGGCGCGAGGCCCAGTCGATCGCGTTCTTCAGCCCGCCCGGCACGGAGCCGTTGTACTCCGGCGTGGAGAAGAGGATCGCGTCCGCCGCACCCCATGCCTCACGGAGGCGGCGGACGGACTCGACGGGCTCACTGGTGTCGATGTCCTGGTCGTACAGCGGCAGGTCGCCGAGCCCAGCCCAGAGCTCGACCTCGACGCCCTCGGGCGCGGCCTCGACCGCGGCACGCAGAAGCTGCGTGTTGTGCGAGTCGCGCCGGAGGCTGCCGGAGACGGCCAGGACAACCATCTACGCCTCCGCTTTGACGAACGAGAGCTCGGCAATCAGCTTCACGTCGTTTCCGACGTAGTCGCCGCCACTCTGGTTCGGCGCGTTCCAGCTGACGCCGTACTGCGTGCGGTCGATGGCGGTCTCGAGTGAGAGGCCGAGGCGCTCGCGGCCGAACGGGTCGGTCGCCGGAGCGGCTGCGATCGTGCCGGCGAGCTCGATCGGCTGCGTGACGCCCTTGATCGTGAGCTCTCCCGAGCCTTCGACGCGGTCGTCGTCGAGCCGGCGGAGCTCGGTGGCCCGGAACGAGATCTCGGGATGACGCTCCGCGTCGAAGAAGTCCGGCGACTGGAGGTGGCCGTTGAGCTGCTCGTCCTTCACGTCGACGCTCGCGATCTTGGCCGAGCCCTGGAGGGTCGGCGACTCGCTGCCCGTGAGGGTGGCCTGGAAATCGGTGAAGCTGCCACGAAACGTCTGGACGCCCGCGTGCGCGACCTCGAACGAGACGTTGGAGTGGACCGGATCAGCGTTCCAGGTTCCGGCGGGAGCGAACTGCTTCGTGCTTTCGATTGCGGACATCGAGGGTCTTCCCTTCTGTTGGAATTCCAGCTATACTTGCGCTGTCAACTATGTTAGCGGGTGATACTTGTCTAGTCAAGTATTGGGTGTTCAAACAGCCGTCGAGCCAAATCTGGGAGCCTGGGTGAGCTTCCTCCGGGCTCATGCCTCGATCACGCGGCAGCTCTCGGCGCGCCTCGAGGCCGCCCATGGCCTGACGCTCAACGACTACGACGTGCTCGTCCAGCTCGCGTGCGCCCCCGACCGGCAGCTCCGGCGGGTCGACCTCGCCCGCAGCGTCCTGCTCTCCCCCTCCGGGATCACCCGGCTCCTCGACGGCCTCGAGCGCGAGGGCTGGGTCGAGAAGGGGGAGTGCCCGAGCGACGCCCGCGTCACCTACGCGGTGCTGACCGACGGCGGTCTGGCGAAGTTCAAGGCCGCCCGCAAGACCCACCTCGTCGATATCAAGGCGGTGTTCGGGTCGCGCTTCAGCCCGGAGGAGCTCGAGACGGTCTCGTCGCTCCTCGGCCGGCTGCTCGACTCCAACGAGCCCGCCGAATGCCTCAAGGAGCCCTCATGACCCACACGTTCTCCTCGCTGGACGAGCTGGGCGACGGCCCCGGCTTCCGCAAGATCCGCAAGCCGCTCGGCGTCACTGCCTTCGGCGTGAACGCGCTCGTGCTGCCCCCCGGCCACGAGGGGTTCGCGCACTACCACGACACCCAGGACGAGCTCTACTTCGTCCACCGCGGGCGCGTGAAGGTCGACGTCGAGGGCGAGAGCCGCGAACTCGGCGAGGGCGGCCTCTTCCACGCCGAGGCGGCGGCGCACCGGAGCATCTCGAACCCCTTCGAGGAGGAGGCGATCGTCTTCGTCGTCGGCGGCAAGGACGGCTACGTCGAGCGCGACGGCCACCTCGTCGATCCCGCCGACCTCGAGCGGCGTACGTCGTTCGGCTAAGCAAGCGGAATGGGCGGCTTCGCCGCCCGCTTGCTCAAAAGCGCACGACGGTGCGGACGCCCTTCGGGGCGTGGAGCTCGTCGAGTGCCGCTGCAGCCTCGTCGAGGGAGATCGTGCGCGTCACGAACTGCGCGAGATCGAGCTTGCCGTCGAGCGCCGCCTGGGCGAGGAACGGGAAGTCCTGCTGGGGGATCGTGTCGCCGCCGTGCGTCACGGCGATCGTCACCTTCGGCCCGAAGAGATCGAGCTCGACGTCGAGGTCGAGCGTGCGCCCGGACGGCGGCACGCCCACGAGCGTCGCCGTCCCGGCGTAGCCGCACATGCGCACGGCGTCGACGAGGCCGGCCGGACTGCCGATCGCCGAGAACGAATAATCGACGCCTCCGGTGAGCTCACGCACCTGCGCGACGGCGTCGCCGCTCCTGCCGTCGACGACGTCGGTCGCGCCGAGCGTGCGTGCGAGCTCGAGCTTCTCGTCGACGACGTCGACAGCGACGATGCGCGCCGCGCCGGCGAGCCGCGCGCCCTGCACGACCGCGAGGCCGACCCCGCCGCACCCGATGACCGCGACCGACGCGCCGGCCCGAACGGGCGTCGCCCACAGCGCAGCGCCCGCCCCGGTGGAGAAGCCGCACGCGAGCAGGCACGCCTGGTCGACCGGCAGCTCGGCCGGCACCACGACCGCGCACGCCTCGTGAACGATCACGCGGTCGGCGAACGTCCCGCAACGCAGCACGGGGCTGAGCAGCGCACCATCGGAGGCGCGATGCATGCGCCGGCCCGCGCGCAGGTTGTTCGAGCAGCGCCGCTGGTCGCCCCGGAGGCAGGCCGGGCAACCGTCGCCGCACGGGGCGCGCCAGGCGATCACAACGCGGTCGCCCGGCGCGACGGTCGTCACATCCGGTCCGACCTCTTCGACAACGCCGGCGCCCTCGTGGCCGAGCAGGATCGGGAACGGCATCCCCCAGCCGCCGCTCTCGACGACGTGCAGGTCGGTATGGCAGACACCGCAGGCCTCGACCCGAACCTGCACCTCGTGCGGACCGGGCGGGTCGAGCGTGATCTCCTCGAGGGCCGGCCGCGCGCCGGGCTCGGCGTAGACGAGCCCTCGCGTCACGATGCGGCCCGCCGAAGCTGCTCGTCGAGCGGGACGAGCGGTAGCCGGAACGTGTCGGTCGCGTCCGTCGTGGTGACCACATTATCGCCGAGCTGGAGCATCGTCAGCTGGTCGCGCGTCACCGGTGCGCCGGGGAGACGCTCGGTGAGCGCCGCCTGCACCCGCATCAGGCCGAAGGGCACATGGAGCGCGGGACGCCGGACGCCGAGCACACGCTTCAGCCGGTCCCAGAACTCGTTCCAGGTGACAGCGTCCGGACCGCCGATGTCGAACGTCCGCCCCGCCACCTCCGGCAGATCGAGCGCGCGCGCGCAGTACTCGGCAACGTCCTCGACCCAGATCGGCTGCATACGCTGCGTTCCGGGGCCGACGATCGGCGTCACCGGCGCGAACCGCGCGAGACGGACGAAGGTCGGCAGGACGCCGCCGTCGCGCCCGAAGACAAAACTCGGCCGGAAGATCACGTGCTCGACCGCCGACTCCTTCACAGCACGCTCCATCTCCCACTTCGCCGCGAAGTACGGCACCTGCTCCTTCGAGCGCTCGTTCAACCCGAGCGCGCTCGCGAGCACGAAGCGGCGGACGCCCGCTTCCTCTGCCGCCGCGACGAGGTCGCGCGTGCCCTGCGCCATCACACGCTCGAAGTCGGCACGCGAGCCCTTGATGATCGCGACGAGATGGATCACGGCGTCGGCCCCGGCGATCGCCGCCCGCAGCGAGTCGGGCTCGGTGACGTCGCCCTCGACGAGCTCTGCCCCCCAGGCGGCGAGGCGAGCGGCGCGACTGCGGTCGCGCACGAGCGCCCGAACCGGGATCTCGCGCGCCCGCAGCGCGTGCACGACGTGCGCTCCGATGAAGCCGGTGGGCCCGGTGACGAGGACGGTCACTCGAAGTTCTTCCAGTAGCGGCTGGCCGTCGGGCCCTTCTGGCCCTTGTACTTCGACCCGAGCTCCGACGCGCCGTACGGGATGGTCGCGGGCTCGGTCATCTGCATGAAGGAGATCTGCCCGATCTTCATGCCGGCGTAGATCGTGATCGGGAGGTTGGCGACGTTGGAGAGCTCGAGCGTCACGTGTCCGTCCCACCCGGGATCGATGAAGCCCGCGGTGGAATGGATGAGCAGGCCGAGGCGTCCGAGCGAGCTCTTGCCCTCGAGGCGCGCGACGAGGTCGTTCGCGAGCCGGATCCGCTCGAGCGTCGAGCCGAGCACGAATTCGCCTGGGTGGAGGACGAACGGCTGGTCGCCGTCGACCTCCACGAGCTCCGTCAGCTCCGCCTGCTCGACCTTCACGTCGATGAAGGGGTACCGGTTGTTGTGGAAGACCCGGAACAACCGGTCGACGCGCACGTCGACGCTCGAGGGCTGCAGGAGCGCCTCGTCATACGGGTCGATCTCGATCCTGCCCTCGACCAGGGCGCGGGCGATCGACGCGTCGGAGAGGACCACAAGGCGATTCTAGAGGCTTGATGTGGATTAGACGTGCGTGCGGGGAGGCCTCCAGGCCCCCGACGCTCACGGATCGCGGCGCGAGCATCTACGATCCGGTCCCCCCAAATGGCGACCGCAACCAACATCGAGGTCACCGAGCTCCGCCGGCAGCAGCGAGAGGCCCGCCGACGGCAGGTCCGGCGCCGGCGCCTGGCCGCGCTCGGCGTGCTCGTCACCCTCGGAGCGGCCGCGATCTTCGGCCTCAGCCAGCTGCTCGTCGGAGCGGGCTCGACCTCGGTGACGCTCACCCCGGTCAGCTCGGCGGCCCCGGTGAGCCCGTTCCGCTCGCCCGCTCCAGAGGAGATCCGCGGCATCCACCTGACCGGCCCGCTGATGACCCTCACCGGGAAGCTCGACTCGTACATCGCCCTGAAGAAGGACGGCCTGAACACGATCGAGCTCGACCTGAAGGACGAGACCGGCAACGTGACGTTCACGAGGAACGCGCCGTCCATCGCCGTGAAAGACGGCGCGGCGCTGCGCTACTTCGACACGCGCGAGGTCGTCGCGAAGGTCCACAAAGCCGGCGTGTACCTGATCGGCCGCGTCGTCAGCTTCGAGGACCCGATCACCTCGCGGGCGCACCCGGAGCTCGCCGTCCACCGCAGCGACGGCTCGCTCTGGCGCACCAACGGCGGGCTCGGCTGGCTCAACCCCTACTCGCGGGCTGTCTGGAAATACAACGTCGACGTCGCGGTTGCCGCGGCGAAGGCCGGGTTCGACGAGATCCAGTTCGACTACGTCCGCTTCCCGAGCGACGGGGACCTTTCGCTCATCCGCTACCCGGGCAGGCACGCCCAGCCGATGAACGAGACGGTCGCCGCCTACCTCCGCTACGCAGTCAGCCGGCTGCACCCGCTCGGCGTGCGCGTCTCCGCGGACGTCTTCGGGCTCTCCGCGACGCACGACCTCGGCATCGGGCAGCACCCCGGCCAGGTCGGCGAGGTGGTCGACGCGATCTACCCGATGGTGTACCCGTCGCACTACACCTCGGGCGAGTACAACCTGCCCGACCCGAACGCCGTGCCGGGGACGACGGTCGCGCACTCGCTCACCGACTTTCAGACACAGCTCAGCGGCGGACGCGCGGTGATCATCCCGTGGCTCCAGGACTTCTCGCTCGGGCGCACGTATTCGCCGGCCGACGTCGCCGCCCAGGTCGCGGCGGCGCGCGCGCACCACACCGCCGGCTTCATGCTCTGGAACGCGGGCGGGGTCTACACCCCCGAAGCGCTCCGTGGCGGCGCGCCGCCGCCGCTGCCGTCGCTCCCGGCGCCGCAGCTGTAGCGCTGTATCGGCCCTATGCGTCTATGCGTCCCGCTATCGTGGGAGGCGTGGCCACGACGCGCGCGATCCAGTTGGGCACCGAGGTGCCCGGCCCCCGCTCCCGCCAGATCGTCGAGCGGAAGGAGCGCGTCATCGCGAAGCCGATGTCGCTCTACCTGCCGATCGTCGCCGCGGAGGGCCGCGGGGCGACGCTGACCGACGTCGACGGCAACACCTACATCGACTTCACCGGCGGCGTCGGTTGCCTCAACGTCGGCCACGCGCACCCGAAGGTCGTCGAGGCCGTCCAGGAGCAAGCGGCACGCTTCCTCCATACCGACTTTACGATCGTGCCCTACGAGGTCTGCGTGACCCTCGCCGAGCGCCTGCTCGCAGTGGCCCCGTTCAGCGGCCCCGCGAAGGCGGCGTTCTTCAACGCGGGCACCGAGGCGGTCGAGAACGCCGTCAAGTTCGCACGCGCCTACACGAGGCGCCCCGCGGTGATCGGCTTCGAGGGCGGCTTTCACGGACGCACGCTGCTGTCGCTCTCACTCACCTCGAAGACGCACCCGTACAAGGCAGGCCTCGGCCCGTTCGCGCCCGAGGTCTACCGCGTTCCGTTCCCGAACGAGTACCGCGGCATCACGAGCGACGAGGCGCTCGCCGCCCTCGAGCGGGCCTTTCTCACCCAGGTTGCGGCGGACGACGTCGCCGCGATCGTGCTCGAGCCCGTGCAGGGCGAGGGCGGGTTCATCGTCGCGCCGCAGGAGTTCGTCGCGGGCGTGCGCGCGATCTGCGACCGGCACGAGATCGTGCTCGTCGTCGACGAGGTGCAGACCGGGTTCGGCCGCACGGGCCGCATGTTCGCGATCGAGCACTACGGTGTCGAGCCCGATCTGATGACGGTCGCCAAGTCGATCGCCGCCGGCCTGCCGCTCTCGGGCGTCCTCGGTAAGGCGGAGATCATGGACGCACCCGGCGACTCGGCCGTCGGGGGGACCTACGTCGGCAATCCGGTCGCCCAGGCCGCCGCGCTCGCCGTCCTCGACGTGTTCGAGGAGGAGGGCCTCGTCGAGCGCGCCGAGCGCATCGGCGAGACCATTCGGGGCAGGATGCTGGCATGGCAGGAGCTCCATCCGCAGATCGGCGACGTCCGCGGCCTCGGGGCGATGCTCGCGATCGAGTACGTCCGGGACCCCGCGACGAAGGAACCGGCTCCCGAGCTCGCGTCCAGGGTGGCCGAGGAGGCCGCCCAGCGGGGCCTGCTGCTCCTGAAGGCGGGCACCTACTCGAACTGCAACCGCGTCCTCTGCCCGCTCGTGATCACGGATCCCGAGCTGGACGAGGCCCTGGACGCCTGGGAAGACGCACTCGACGCGGTCCTCGCGTAGCCGCGAGGGGCTGTCCCGCGTTCTACCCCTGTGGCGACCCGCTCTCCCGACCGCTGCCTCTGCGCGGGCGCGCGGCCCGATGATCGGTGATCTGATCGCCGAGCGCTACGAGCTCCTCGAGCTCGTGGGCACGGGAGGCATGTCGAGCGTCTACAAGGCGCACGACCAGCTCCTCGAGCGGAATGTCGCGCTCAAGGTGCTCCATCCGCACTACGGCGGCGACGAGGAGTACGTCGAGCGCTTCCGGCGTGAGGCGCGGGCCGTCGCGCAGCTCTCACACCCGAACATCGTCACGGTGATCGACCGCGGCGAGGCCGACGGCCACCAGTTCATCGTCTTCGAGTTCATCGACGGAGAGAACCTCAAGGAGCTCGTCAACCGCACCGGCCCGCTGCCGGCGCGTCGGGCAGTCGAGCTCGCGATCGCGATCGCGGAGGCGCTGGCGTTCGCCCACGCGCACGGGCTCGTGCACCGCGATGTGAAACCGCAGAACGTGCTGCTGAACGGGGACGGCGAGGCGAAGGTGACCGACTTCGGCATCGCCCGCTCGCTCGACGTCGAGCACGGCATGACGCAGACCGGAACCGTGCTCGGCACGAGCAACTACCTTTCGCCGGAGCAGGCGAGTGGCAAGCAGGTGACGCCCGCCACCGACGTCTACTCGCTCGGCGTCGTCCTGTACGAGCTGCTGACGGCCGAGGTGCCGTTCCCCGGCGAGAACTTCGTCGCCGTTGCGATGAAGCACCTCAACGAGCCGGTGCCGGACATCCTGGAGCGGCGTCCAGACGTGCCGGTGCGGCTCGCCGCGGTGATCGAGCACGCGCTCGAGAAGGATCCCGCACGACGGTTCACGTCGATGAGCGAGTTCGCGGCCGAGCTCCGGCTGTGCCTCGCAGAGCTCGGCTCCTTCGACTCCGACAGCACGTTCATCGCCCCCAGCCTCAACGTGGGCAGCCGCGTGGTGCGCGAGAGCGCGCCACACCGCGCGCGTGGGAAGCGGGCGGGCTGGCCGTTGTACGTTCTGCTCGCGCTCGTTGGAGCCGCGGCGGTCGTCGCGGGCGTGCTCGGGCTCGGTGGCTCGAAGAACGGTACGCACGGCGGCGGCGTCGTCGCAGCCTCGGTCGTGTCGGTTCAGGGAATCGGCTCGTACGACCCGCAGGGGAGCGACCACACGGAGCACAGCGACGCTGCACCGCGCGCAACCGATCACCACCCGTCCAGCTACTGGTACACGGACATCTACAACACGCAGAGCTTCGGCGGCCTCAAGTCGGGCGTCGGCCTCGTGCTCGACGCGGGCAGGCCGATCGCACTGAAGTCGCTCGCGGTGACGACCGACACGCCGGGCTTCACAGCGAAGATCCAGGCCGGCACGTCCGCGTCGGGACCTTTCTCCGACGACTCTCCGGTGCAGACGGTGAACAGCACGACGACGTTCGCGCTGCGCGGGACGACCGTCCGCTACTACCTCGTCTGGCTGACGAGCCTGCCGCCGAGCCGCACGGCCCACGTCAACGAGGTCCAGGCGCGAGGTTAGTACTCGAGCGTCGACCGGCGCTCGGCGCGCTCGAGCGCGAGGCCGATCAGGCGGTCGAGCAACTCGGCGTACGGCACGCCCGACGCGTCGAAGAGCTTCGCGTAGACGCTCGTCTCCGTGAAGCCCGGCATCGTGTTGAGCTCGTTGACGATCACCTCGCCGTCCTCGCGCACGAAGAAGTCGACCCGTGCGAGCCCTTCGCAGTCGCCGGCGACGAACGCGTCGACCGCGCGCTGCTGCACGAGCTCGATCGTCTCCTGCGGCAGCTCCGGCGGGATCACGAGCTCCATGCCGCCGGCCGCATACTTCGACTCGAAGTCGTACCACTCGTGCTCGAGCGTGTCGATGCGACCGGGCAGCGATGCAAACGGCGGCGGCACGCGGTTGCCGAGCACGCCGCACTCGACCTCCATCCCGCGAACGAACTCCTCGACGAGCACCTTCTCGTCGTGGCGGCGGGCAAGCGCGACAGCCGGGCCGAGCTCCGACTCGTCGTGCACCTTGGAGATGCCGACGGACGAGCCGAGCCGAGCCGGCTTGACGAACACCGGATAGCCGAACGGATTCTCGACCTCGTCGCCTTGTCGGATCGTGTGATGGAGTGCGACCGGGATGCCGCTGTCGCGCATCACCTTCTTGAAGAGGTCCTTGTCCATGGCGAGCGCGGACCCCGCGACGCCGGCGCCGACGTACGGCACGCCGATGAGCTCGAGCAGGCCCTGCACCGTTCCGTCCTCTCCGAACGGGCCGTGGAGGATCGGCAGCACGACGTCGACGGCGCCGAGCGCCGCGAGCGTGCCCGCTTCGGCAGGCACGGGCAGGGTCTCCGCCGGCAGCGTCTCCGGGGAATGGGGCGCAGCGCCCGGCCCCTGGATGGCCGCCTGCGCGGCCGCGCCCGACTCGAGGGCCCAGCGCCCGTCGCGCCCGATCTCGACGCTCACGACGTCGTAGCGCTCGGGGTCGAGCGCGGCGAGCACCGAGCGGGCCGAGGCGAGGGAGATGTCGTGCTCGCTCGAGCGGCCGCCCGCGAGCAGCGCGACGCGGAGGCGCCGGGTCATCGAGCGGTCACGGGGTGGGCGTCGTGGCGGTCGGCGGCGGCGGGGCGGCGGAGTAACGACCGACGGTGAGCGTCACGCTGGCGCCCGGCTTGAGCTGCGTGCCGCCCGGCGGCGTCTGCGAGAGCACGAGCCCCTCGTTGTTCGGGTCGGTCGTGTCCTGGTAGACGACCTGCGGGTTGAAGTTGGAATCGTGCAACGTCTGCTCGGCGGCCCCGAGGTCCTGGCTCGTCACGTCGGGCACGGTCGACGTCTTCGGCCCGTTCGACACGGTGAGGTTCACGATCGAGCCCTTCCCTGCCGAGTCGCCCGCGGCCGGGGTCTGGCTGATCACGTTGTTCGCCGGCTCGTTCGAGTCGACGAAGGTCGGGCTGACCTTGAACCCGAGTGCCCGCAGCATCGAGGTCGCGGTGGCGATCGGCTGGCCCACGACAGTTGGCACCGACACCGGCGTCGGGCCCTTCGACACGTTGAAGTGCACGACCGACCCCTCCGGCTGCTTCGTGCCCGCCGGCGGATCCTGCGCCGTCACCTCGCCCGTCGGCGTCGTGGACGGCACCTGGAGCACAGCGGCCTTCAGGTGCGCGTCATTCAGCGCTGCGACGGCGTCCGTCGACTGCTTCCCGACGAGGGAGGGCACCTCGACCTTCGGCACGCCCGAGGAGACCCAGATCCTTACCGGGTCGCCCTTCGAGATCCGCTTGCCGGGGATCGGGTCCTGCTTGAAGACGAAGCCCGCCGGAGTCTTCCGGCTCGCGTGGTGGTTCACCACCGGACTGAACCCGTCGGCGCTGATCTTCGCGCGCGCCGGCGCCTCACGCATGTCGAGATACATCTTGACGGGGACGACCTTGTCCGACGCGAGCTTGTTCGTGATCTGGTTGTAGAGGAACCAGCCGCCGATCCCCGCGCCGAGCACGAAGAGGAACGCGGCGATCCACGGCCAGACCGGCCGCCGGTGGATCGGCTCCTCGAGGTCGTAGTACACCGGGGGTGGGGGCGGGGGCACCGGCGCGTACGCGCCGCGCCGCGGCGGCACGATCATCGTCGCCGCCGTGGCCGACATCGGGCCGGTGGGCGCGCGCATGATCTGTGTCGCCGACTCCTCGGTCTCCGCGGAGACGGCGGCGCCGCGCGCCAGGCGCTCCAGGTCGGCGTCCATCTCTTCGGCGCTCTGGTACCGCTCGTCGGGATCCTTGGCGAGTGCGCGCGTCACGACGAGGTCGAGCTCGCGCGGCAGCTCGGGCCGCGTCGCCGACGGAAGCTCCGGCGTCTGCGACAGGTGCTTCATCGCGATCTCAACAGGTGTGTCGCCGTTGAACGGCAGCGTGCCCGTCAGCAGCTCGTAGAGGACGATCCCGAGCGAGTAGAGATCGGAGCGCTGGTCGACGCCGGTGCCGCGCGCCTGCTCGGGCGAGAGGTACTGCGCAGTGCCGACGATCGAGCCTGCCTCCGTCATCTGACTCGCCCCGGCGCGCGCGATACCGAAATCCGTCACCTTTACGCGACCCTCCGCGTCGACGAGCACGTTGTGAGGCTTGATGTCGCGATGCACGATCCCGTGGCGATGCGCGAAGCGCAACGCGGAGAGAATCTGCCGCACGTACTCGATCGCGACGTTCAGCGGCGCGGGGCCGCGCGAGATGATCAGCTCCTTGAGCGAGCGCCCATCGAGGTACTCCATCGCGATGTAGTACGTGCCCTCCGCCTCGCCGCGGTCGTAGATCGAGACGATGTTCGGGTGCGAGAGCGCCGCGGCGTTCTTCGCCTCCCGGCGGAAGCGCTCGACGAACTGCTCGTCGTTCGCGTGGCGCTCGTTCAGGATCTTGATCGCGACGCGCCGGCCGAGCTCCTGGTCCTCGGCGAGGTAGACGTTCGCCATCCCGCCGGCGCCAAGCTTGCGCACGACCTGGTAGCGGCCATCGAAAAGCGTGCCGATGAGCGTGTCCGAGACGGCCACAGGGGTCAGTAAAGAGTAGTGGGCGCCTCAGCCATGCAGGAGGGCTTGCAGCACGAGCTTGGCAATGGGGGCCGCAACGGCGCCTCCGAAGCCGTTTGCCTGCTTCTCGAGCACCACCGCCACCGCGACCTGCGGGTTGTCGGCCGGGGCGAAGCAGACGAACCAGGCCGTGTAGACGTGGCTCACTGCGGTCTCCGCGGTACCGGTCTTGCCCGCCACCTGGACGCCGGGGATCTGAGCCGCAGTGCCGGTGCCACCCTGGACGGCCGCGACCATCATCTGCGTCAGCTCGGCGGCCGTCTGCGGCTTGATCGCGCGGCCGAGGTTGCCGGGCTTCGTGTCGCGCACGGTCGAGCCGTCCGGCGCGATGACCTTCTGGACGATGAACGGCTTCGGCACGACGCCGCCGTTGCCGACCGTCGCGGCGACCATCGCCATCTGGAGCGGCGTCGCGAGCATCGTCGTCTGCCCGAAGGCGAGCCGGCCCGGATCGACGGAGCCCGGGTCCTTGGGATCGTTGAGCTTGTGCGTGATCGGCGTGTAGAGGCCGCTGGGAGCGCGCTCGTCCGCAGGCGTCTCGAGCGGCGGGGTCTTGTAGAAGCCGAACCGCTTCGCGTAGTCGAGGATCGTCTTCGCGCCGAGCTGCTTGCCGACGTTGCAGAAGACGGAGTTGATCGAGTGCTCGAAGCCCTGCACGAGATTCACGTGACCGAATGCCTCTGTTCCGCGCTGGTCCGGGTTGCCGGCGTTCAACACCTTCGAGCCGTACTCCATGCAGTAGCCGGGATCCTCGAACGTCGACGC
>DATCOE010000138.1:0-49453 GCA_036564885.1 Gaiellaceae bacterium
GGGCCCGACGTGCCGAGGCCGAGGATGAAGCGCCCGCCCGACATGAGGTCGAGCGTCGCCGCCGTCATCGCCGTGTTCGCCGGCGTCCGACCCGGAATCTGCATGATCGCCGAGCCCACCTTGATCGTGCTCGTGCACGCCGCGAGCCACGAGAGCACGGTGACGGCGTCCGTGCCCCACGCCTCCGCCGCCCACACGGAGTCGTAGCCGAGGCGCTCCGCCTCCTGCGCGGCCGGCACGAGCTCGGCCGGATTCGTTCCCGGAGGGGCGTAGCCGAGGTTGAGGCCGAGCTTCACCGGGCGATCCTACGTCGTTAGCCTTCGCGGCCCGTGTCGCACCCAGAGCTCGCAGCGGAGCAGGCCTATGTCGACCACGCCTACGCGTGCCTCGACCGGATGCGCGCGACGCTGGAGCGCACCGGCAATTCGATGGCGACCGAGTTTGCAGCGATCGCGATGGAGGCCTGGGCGAAGCGGCGGGTCAGAACGTTCCAGGACGCCGAGCAGGGGCTGTGCTTCGGCCGGCTGACGCTCGACGGGACGCCGCGGCCGCTCTACGTCGGGCGGCGCTGGGTGCACGACGACGACCAGGACCTGCTCGTGATCAACTGGCAGGCGCCTGCCGCGCGGCCGTTCTACACGGCGACGCCTGCTGAGCCGCACCGCGTGACGCAGCGTCGCCGCTTCCGCACCGACAGGCGACGCATCGTCGACATCTCCGACGAGTCGCTCGACGGCACCGCGGTCGAGGGCGCGTCGGTGTCGGACTTCCTGCTCGAGGAGCTCGACCGGCGGCGCGAAGGCCGCATGCGCGACATCGTCGCGACGATCCAGTCCGACCAGTACCGCCTGATCACGGCGGAGCCCCACGGCGCACTCGTCGTGCAGGGCGGCCCCGGCACCGGCAAGACCGCGGTGGGGCTGCACCGTGCCTCGTGGCTCCTCTATACCCACCGCGAGCAGCTACGCCGCGTGCTCGTCGTCGGCCCGAACCCGATGTTCATGGACTACGTCGCGCACGTGCTGCCTGCGCTCGGCGAGGAAGCGGTCGAGCAGCGCGCGGTGACGGAGCTGCTCGACGGGATCGTCGTCGAGCGCGACGAGGCGGCGGATGTCGCGCGGCTGAAGGCGGATACGCGCCTCGCCGGGGTCGTCCGTCGCGCAGTCGAGCTCGCCGTACGGCCGGCGCCCGGGGAGCTCGTGTTCTACGTCGACGGCGTCTTCGTGTCGGTGCGGGAGCGTGAGGTGGCCGAGCTCCTCGACGAGGCGCTCGGCTCGGGCCTCGCGCTCGCTCCCGCGCGGGAGCGATTCCGCATGGCGGTGCTCCGCCGCTTCTACGAGCGCTACAACGAGAAGCTCGAGGATCTCGGCCTGCGCAGCTTCGACGAGCTCGAGCGCGCGCTCAAGCAGGGCGGCTTCTTCGCGAAGTACCTCGACGGCGTGCTGCCGCTGCCGCGTTCCGACAAGCTCGTCGCGCGGCTCTTGACCTCGCCGTCCGCGCTCGCGGAGGCGGCGGAAGGGATTCTCGAGCGTGACGAGCAGAAGCTGCTGCTACGCGACCGGCCGAAGCGTGCGTCCGACCTGCGCTGGAGCGAGCACGACCTGCCGCTGCTCGACGAGGCGCGCGCGCTCCTCGACGGCCCCGCGCGCGCATACGGGCACGTGATCGTCGACGAGGCGCAGGATCTCTCGCCGATGCAGCTACGCACGATCTCCCGGCGCGCCCTCAACGGGTCGCTCACGATCCTCGGCGACGTCGCGCAGGCGACCGGGCCGGTCGTCTATCGCAGCTGGCAGGAGCTCGAGCCGTATCTCCCCGAGGGGATCGACGTGACGATCGAGGAGCTGCGGCATGCCTACCGCGTCCCGGCCGAGATCATGGAGCTCGCGCTGCCGCTGCTCGCGCGCATCGCGCCCGACCTCGAGCCGCCGCTCGCCTTCCGGCAGGGCGGCGAGGCTCCGCGGCTGGTACGGGTGGCGGACGGCGACGTGATGCAGGCGGCGATGCGGGAGGCGGCGACGCTCGCGGAGCTCGACGGGCTGATCGCGGTGATTGCGCCGCGCTCGCTCGCAGGGGCGTCGTCGGGCGGGGGCGCATACGACGAGGTGTCCGTGCCGGTCCTCACGCCGCGGCAGGCCAAGGGGCTCGAGTTCGACCATGTCGTCGTGGTCGAGCCCGCCGCGATCGCCGAGGACGGCGAGCAGGGACTGCGCGAGCTGTACGTCGCACTCACGCGGCCGACGAAGACGCTCGTCGTCGTGCACTCGCGGCCGCACGACCTTGCCCCCGGCGGGTAGCGTCAGGGCATGCGGACGCGGAAACTGGGTGACGGCGGTCCCGAGGTCACGGTCGTCGGCCTCGGCACGAACAACTTCGGCGGGCGCTGCAATCTCGAGCAGACCCGCGCGGTGATCGAGGCCGCGCTCGGGGAGGGCATCACGCTCTTCGACACGGCGGACATCTACTCCCAGGGCGCGAGCGAGTCGTACATCGGCGAGGTGCTCGAGGGACGGCGCGACCGCGTCGTGCTCGCGACGAAGTTCGGCAAGCCCATGGACGACGGCCCCGACCTGCCGCGCGGCTCGCGCGACTACATCCGCTGGGCGGTCGAGGAGTCGCTGAAGCGGCTGCGCACCGACGTGATCGACCTCTACCAGATGCACGAGCCGGATCCCGTCACGCCGATCGACGAGACGCTCAGCGCCCTGAACGAGCTTGTCGTCGAAGGCAAGGTGCGCTACATCGGCTCGTCGAACGACGACGCGGCGCAGATCGAGGAGGCCGACCGTGTCGCGCGTGAGCACGGCTTCGCACGGTTCGTTTCGGCGCAGAACCACTACAGCTTCGTGCACCGTGAGGCCGAGGACGAGATCCTTCCCACCTGTGCGCGGCTCGGGATCGGGCAGCTGCCGTTCTTCCCGCTCGCGAGCGGGTTGCTGACCGGCAAGTACGTGCGCGGCGCGCAGGCGGCAGAGGGCCGGCTCGCCGGCCGCGAGATTCCCGACGAGCAGTTCGACCGCGTCGAGGCGCTGCAGCGCTTCGCCGACGAGCGCGGCGTGTCGTTGCTCGAGGTCGCGATCGGCGGCCTGCTTGCGATGCCGGCCGTGACGTCCGTGATCGCGGGCGCGACGAGGCCGGAGCAGGTGCGCGCGAACGTGCAGGCCGGCGCGTGGGAGCCGACCGCGGACGAACTCACCGCGCTGCTCGCCCTGCGTTAGGCCTTCGACAAGAGAACCGGGGTTTCTTGTCGAACAGCTGCCGTATGCCAAGAGAATCAGCGCTTTCCTTGTCGAACGGCTGCCGTACGACAAGAGACCTTCCTCGGACATGGCTCGAACGAGGTCCCAGGGGTGGTTGACGCTGCCCAGCCTGGCGCCTCTCGGACCTGGTCCGGACCTGGTCCCAGCTCGAACGCTCGGATCCTGTGAACCGCGTGATCAAGCGGCCGAGCACCCCTGGGACCTCGTTCGGACCTGGTCCCAGCCTTCGGCGTCGGCCCGGCCCGCTCACCCCTGGGACCTGGTTCGAACCAGGTCCCAGCAGTCTCGGGGACAGCTCTCTAGCGGCCGTGTCTTAGCGGAAGATCGGCACGAGGCGGCGGAGGCGCGCCCGCTCGGCGGGCAGATAGAAGCCGAGCAACGCGAGCACCAGCGGATACGCGAGCACGAGCAGGAGCGACGCGGCGAGGCCGAGGTGCGACGCGCGCGCCGCCACCGTCAGTCCGACCCCCGCGCCCACCGCGGTAGCGACCCGCCGCCACTGGTAGGCCACCGGGTAGACGTGCTGCGCGTAGAGCGTCATCCCGGCGAACAGCACGACGTACGCCGCGACCGTCGCGATCGCGGCGCCCACCATCCCGTAGCGCGGGACAAGCCAGAGGATGAGCCCGACGTTGACTGCGGCTCCGATGCCTGTCACGACCCAGTTGAGCTGCGTGCGCCGGGCGCGGCCGCTGCCGATGGCGAGCACCGTGTAACCGGCGTAGATCGCGCCGGCGAACGCGAGCAGCGCGATCCCCTTGTCGGCGCGCTGGTAGCGCGGATCGGTCATCGCCTGCGTGAGCCACGGTGCGAGCGCGCCGAGACCGAGCGCGATCCACGACGCGATCACGAGCAGGTACGTGAGCACGAACGAGTATGTCCGCTTCGCGTCGCGGTCGTCGTCGATCGAATACGCGAACGCCGGCCACGCTGTGCGGAAGGCGAACATCGCGAACGTGATCACCGATGCAATCTTCACCGCCGCCGAATACACGCCCACCTCAGCGTCGCCCTTGTAGCCGGCGACGAAGAGGCGGTCGACGAAGTTGATCGCCCACAGCGCGAGCGCCGAGGGGACGAGCGGCAGGCCGAAGCGCTGCATGCCGCGGAACAGCTCGCGGTCGAACTGGAGGCCGAGCTGCTCCCGGCGGTAGGCGAGGAGCACGACGTACACGCAGAGCGTGCCGACGAAGTTGCCGATGAGCAGGCCGAGCGCGCCCTTGTGGAACTCGACGACGAGCGCGAGCGTCGCGCCGACCGTGATCAGCACGTTCGCGATGCTGGCGAGCGCGAATGCGACCGAGCGCTCCTCCACCCTGAAGAGCGACGTGATCTGCTCGAAGTTCATCTGCGCCCAGAAGCCGATCGCGGCCGCGCGCACGAGCTCCGGGTGGTGGCCGAGCTGCAGCGCGTGCGATACCGAGCCGGCGAAGACGAGGCAGAGGACGAGGCCGACCGTCGCCATCGTCATCGTGAACCAGAACGAGGTGCGCACGACTGCGAGCCGGCGTGCGGCGTCCTTGTGGTCGAAGTAGAAGCGGAAGAACGCCGTCGAGATCCCCATGCGCAGCACGATCACGGCGACCGCGGAGGCGGACGTGAGGATCTCCACGCGCCCGAACGATCCCGGCGCGAGGTAGCTCGTGTAGAGCGGCAGCAGGAGGACGGCGAGGATCCGCGACACGAGGCCGCCGAGCCCGTAGATCACCGAATGCCGCGCGAGCCGCTTGAGCTCCTGTCCGAGCCTCATGCGGAGGAGGGTAGACCCGGCGTCAGCCGGGCCGCCGCAGTATCACGGTGGGATCAGGCCGCGGCGACGTCGCCGAGGCGGAAGCGGAGGTCGTTCAGGCGCTCGTGCCACTCGTCGGAGCGCGCGGCGAGGGACTTCATCGAGCGGCAGGCGAGCTCGACGAGGGTCTCCTCGGGAACGCCGTGCGTCTCGACCCATTCCCGGGCCTCGTCCGGCAGCTCGTCCGGCGGCTCCCCGGCCGTGGAGACGACGATCTCGGCCGCTGCGACCGCCCGCTCTGCGGCCGCGTCGTCGGCGGGGTCGTCGCACGCTGCCTGGAGCGTGGCGCGAAGAGTGTCCCAATCCATCACTGGTCCCATTCCACCTGGTCGAAGAAACGAAGCGCGACTCGCCCGGGCCGGACCCGGAGCTGCAGCGCCGCCAGCTCCTCGTCCGAGATCTCTCCGAGGGCCCGCTTGACCGCCAGCCAGGGCAGATCGAGGTCTTCCTGGTAGACGATCGTCGAGATCCGGGGATTCACCTCGATCACGATGTCTCCGACGAGCTGGATGTTGAAGAACCACTCGATCTCGAGCTCCGCGACGATCCGGTTCGCCGTCTCCATCAGGCCCTCGTCGTCGAGGGTCTCGAAGTACATCGCGAGCCCGGTGCGCATCGCCTCGCGCGTTTTCGGGTGCCCGAGCACGATCCGCTTGCCGTCGGCGATGCCGTCGACGGTGCGCTCGCCGCCGGTGGCGAGCTCCATCACGAGCAGGTCGACGCCGTCTTCCGGCAGCAGCTCGACCGCCTCTTCGAGGCGCATCGCCACTGCACCCGGGCGCTCGTAGAGCAGCTGGTGCGCGCGGTCGACGGTCGGGTCGAGCACGCGGAAGCCGCGCGAGCCGGACGAGAAGACGGGCTTGAAGCACACCGGGCGGTCCGGGTAGCCGAGCTCCTTCGCCGCGGCCTCGACGCCGGCCGCGCCGGTGACGCGGCGGAACTCCGGGCCGCGCACGCCGATCCGCTGCAGCAGCTCGTACGTCTCCGCCTTGTCGTTCGAGCGGCGCACCGTCTCGGTGCCCGAGACGAGCACCGGAACCGGGAAGCGCTCGCGCGCTGCGGCGAGGTGGGGGAGGTCGTGCGACGACTGCGGCAGCACGACGTCGACGCCCTCGCGCTCGACGATCTCGAGCACTGCGTCCGCATAGCCCGGGTCGGCGCCTGGTGGGACGAGATGGAACGCGTCGGCGAGCTGCCGGCCGATCGAGCGCTCCGACATGTCGACGCCGATGAGGCGAACCTCCCGCTCGCCGTTCTCGCGGAGGCCGCGGAAGAGTGCGGCCGCACCGGGCGCGCCGGCGGCGGTGACGAGGATCGTCGTCAGTGACTTCGTCGGCATTGGGCGATGCTACTGACGCGGGCCGAGGGTGCTGCGCCGGGGGGCGTCGCGGTGCCGGACGTCGCGTACGGCCAGGCGCAGCTTCGTTCCCACGCTGGCCGGGCGCAGCTCCGCGAGGAGCACCGCCCCGGCGCCGTCGTCGCGGTAGCGGGCGGCACTCGCCTCGGCGAGCGTCGCGCTGCGCCAGCCGTCGGTGTCGCGCACGTACAGCTCGTCCTCGAAGACGGCGAAGCCGGCCCGCTCGAACACCGCGATCCAGTCGCCGGGCGTGCGCTGCAACTGCCACCCCTGGTCGTCGCGCTCGCCGGTCGGGACGCTGACGAGCAGCCTGCCCTCACGGGCGAGCACGCGGCGCAGCTCGCACAGCGCTGCCTCGTCGCCCTGCTCGTCGCGCGGCGCGTCGACGTCGTACACCTCGTTGTCGCGCCCCACGTGCTCGAGCGTCGAGATGCAAAAGACGAGCTCGAACGCGCCGTCCTCGACGGGCAGGTCGCGCACGTCGCCGGCGATCGGGCGGAGGCCGGGTACCTCGGCCGTCGCGAGGTCGGCCCCGGCCAGCTCGGCCGCGCCGAGCGCCACGAGCCCGGCCAGGTACGCCGGCTCTGCGAACGCGTAGCCGATGTCGAGCACGCGGATCTCCCCGTCGTAGCGCGCGAGGCACCAAGGGATCTCGATCGCCCGTTCGTCGCTCGCCGGCGGCGCGTGCAGCCCGCGGGGCCGCGCGGGCCCGCGCACCTCGCGCGGCCGCCCGCGCTCGGCCGTGGCGAAGGCGAGCGCGCCGTCGAGCAGGGCGACGCGCGCGAACTCGTCGCTCGAGGTCAGCTGCTGCAGGAGCCCGGCGCGCGAGATCGTCCCGTCCGCGAGCTTGGCGAGCGCAGCCGCACGCGCGTCCGGCTCGGGCGAGCGCCGCACGACGAGCCACCAGGCCCGGTCGACGAACTCCTCGTCGGACCCCGAAGCTGCGTCGAGCCAGGCTTGAAGCTCTCCCTGCACCAGGCCCAGGCTAGACTCGCCACCGTGGCTTTGCAGGGGAAGCGGATCTTCATCACCGGCGGCGCCGGGTTCATCGCGACGACGCTCACGCGTCGGCTGCTGGACGACAACCAGGTTGTCGCGTTCGACAACCTCCATCGCGACGCCCTCTCGGGAACGGATCTCGGCGAGCACCCCAACTTCACGTTCCACCAGGCCGACGTCCTCGACGCAGAAGCGGTGAAGGAGCTCGCGCGCGACGCGACCCACATCGTCCATTGCGCCGCGATCGCGGGCGTCGACACCGTGCTCGAGAGCCCGGTTCGCACGATGCGCGTGAACATGATCGGCACGTACAACGTGCTCGAGGCCGCCGTCGCGACGCTGGGCACGCTCGAGCGGTTCGTCGACTTCTCGACGAGCGAGGTGTTCGGGACGCACGCGTACAACGTGAACGAAGGTCACGTCACGACGATCGGCTCGGTCGGGGAGGCTCGCTGGACGTACGCGGTCTCGAAGCTCGCGGGTGAGCACATGACGCACGCCTACCACGACGAGCTCGGCCTGCCGACCGTGACGGTACGCCCCTTCAACGTGTTCGGCCCCGGACAGATCGGCGGCGGCGCGATCCGCGCGTTCATCGAGGCGGCGCTCGGCGGCGAGGATCTGATCGTCCGCGGCGACGGGTCGCAGATCCGCGCGTGGTGCTACGTCAACGACATGGTGGACGCCGTCCTGCTCTGCCTCGAGCGCCCGGAGGCGGTCGGCCAGAGCTTCAACATCGGCAACCCCCGCTCGGCCGTGACGATCTTCGACCTCGCACAGCGCATCAAACGCATCGCCGGCGGCCAGGGCGCGATCCGCTTCGAGCCGCTCAACTACGTCGACGTCGAGCTGCGCATCCCGAACGTCGGCAAGGCGCGCGAGCAGCTCGGCTTCGAGGCGCAGGTCGAGCTCGACGAAGGCCTCGGGCGCACGATCGCCTGGTACAAGGCCCGCAAGCCCGCGCACGTCTAGGGATCGAGAGCGTTGCGCGTCCTCGTGACCGGCGGCCGGGGCTTCCTCGGCAGCCACGTGTGCGAGGCGCTCACCGCTGCCGGGCACGAGGCGATCCCCCTCGGTCGTTCCGACGGCGATCTCTCTGAACCTGGAGTGATGGCGCGGCTGCTCGACGAGCACTCCCCGGAGGCGGTCGTGCACCTCGCCGCCGTCATGCCGGGGGACGAGCGCCTCGCGCAGAACGCGCCGATCACCGAGCTCGTCGCGCGCGCGTGCTCCGACCGCGGCGTGCGGCTCCTGCACGGCTCCACGACGGCGGTGTACGAGGACGAGACGCCGTATGCGGAGAGCAAGCGCGCGAGCGAGCAGGCCGCAGGCGACGCGACGCTTCTCCGCTTCGCGTTCCCGTACGGGCCCGGACAGAGCCGCGGCGCGATTCCCACCATGCTCCGGCAGGCGCTCGCCGGCGAGCCGATGACCGTCTACCGGGGGTGGGAGCGCTCGTTCTGCTTCGCCGCCGACGCGGCTCGCGCGGTGGTGCTCCTGCTCGATGCGAACGCGACCGGTGCGCACGACGTCGGTCGCGACGACGACCGGCGCACGCTGCTCGAGATCGCGCAGATGGCGTGCCGTTTCGCGGGTGCGCCCGAGGAGCTGATCGAGCTCGTCGATCCTCCCGCCGGTCCTGCGCCCGTGCTCGGTCGCCTCGACCTGAGCGCTCTGCGTGAGCTCGGCTGGCGCCCGGAGGTCGAGCTGGAGGACGGCATGCGGCGAACGCTCGAGTGGCTATTGTCGCCGCGGGCATGAAGACGGTCCTCTTCCTCGGCGCCGGGCGGCACCAGCGCGCAGCGATCCTCCACGCGAAGGAGCTCGGTTTTCGCGTCGCCGCGATCGACGGCAACCCCGATGCGCTCGCGCTTGGCGACGCCGACATCGCGGAGGTGGTGAACTTCGTCGACATTCCGAAGGCGATCGAGTTCGCGGAGAAGATCCGCCCCGACGGCGTGCTCACGATCACCTCCGACCGGGCCGTCGTCGCGGTCGCCGCGGTCGCCGAGGCGCTCGGCCTCGCGGGCATCGGTGTGGACGTCGCCGTGGGCCTGACGCACAAGATCGAGATGCGGCGCCGTCTCGAGGCCGCCGGCTTGCCGCAGCCTCGCTTCGGCTCCGCGCGCACGATCGAGGAGGCGCGCGCCGCGGTCGTCCAGGTCGGCTTCCCCAACGTGATCAAGCCCGCCGACTCGGGTGGCCAGCGGGGCGTCTTCCGCCTCGAGAGCGCCGACGATCTCGAGGCGCGCTTCGACCAGACGCTGGCGCTCTCGCACCGCGGCGAGGTGATCGTCGAGCAGTTCGTCGAAGGTGTCGAGATGAACGCGATGTCCGTCGTCCGGGACGGTGTGGTCATGCAGCTGACGCTCTCCGATCGCCTGCGCCCGCCCGGCGAGGGCTTCGCCGTCGGCTGGATCCACGCGTATCCCTCCGCGCTCGACGGCAAGCGGACGGCGGAGGCCGAGGCGCTCGTCGAACGCACCGTGCACGCGCTCGGGCTTCGCAACGGCATCGCGTTCCCGCAGCTGATCGCCGGCACCGACGGCTCGATCAAGATGATCGAGGTCGCGGCGCGGATCCCTGGCGGCCAGATGGCCGATCTCGTGCAGCACGCCGTCGGCGTCGACCTCGTCGAGGTCGCGCTGCGCTTCGCGCTCGGTGAGCCCGTGACCGACGAGATCGCTGCGCCGAAGAAGCGCCAGCCTGTCGCGATCCGCTTCTTCACCGCCGAGCCGGGCCCGCTGCCGGCGGGGAAGGTCAAGGCGCCCGCGAGCCTCGAGAAGGTGCTCGCAGCGCCGGGAGTCGTGCAGGCCGCGAGCTACATCGTCGCCGGCGAGACGATCCGTCCCGTGAAGGTCGACGGCGACCGGCGCGGCTACGTGATCGCCGTCGGCTCGACGGGGCCGCAGGCGCTCGAGCGCGCCGAGGCGGCTGCCCGCCGTGTCGAGGTCGAGGTCGAGTGACGTGCCCTCTCGGTGTGCCTTCGACCTCGCGCACTACGTAGAGCTCCTCGACGCGGCGCGGGCGGGTGGCTACCGCTTCGCGTTCTTCAACCGCGAGCCGCGCGCCGGTGACGTCCTGCTCCGCCACGACGTCGACATGTCGCTCGCCGCAGCGCTGACGATGGCCGAGCTCGAGGCGGAGCGCGATGTGCAGGCGACGTACTTCCTGATGACGCGCAGCGACTTCTACAACCTCGACTCCCGTTCCGGTGTCGCCGCGCTCTCACGGCTGCGCGACCTCGGACATCGCGTCGGCCTGCACGGCGTCTTTCCCGACGCGACCCTCGACGACCGCTTCGACGCAGTCATTGCCTGGCATACGCCTGACCCTGACTACATGAGCGCGCCGATCCGCGGCGTGGTGAACGTCATGCAGGAGCCGTACTTCGACCCTGCGCGCTACCGCTCGGACTCGAACCAGCACTGGCGCAGCGGCTGCCCGCACGAGGAGCTCGCGGCAGGGAGCTTCGACTGGCTGCAACTGCTCGTCCACCCCGAGATCTGGGTCTATCCCGGCGGGACGATGCGCGAGACGATGGAGTCGCAGCTTGACGCCGAGCGCGCCCTGCGTTGGCAGCAGCTCGCCGAGAACCGGATCGACCTGACGTGAGAGTCCTGCACTGCCCGGTGAACACGGCCGGGATCCCGTGGGCGAACTCGCAGGCGCTGCGCCGCCGGGGCATCGAGTCCGACCTGCTCGTGTTCAACCGCTACACGCTCCATCCCGAAGCGGACATCTCGCTCGAGCGGCGCGGGAACCTGCTGCGCCAGCAGACGACCCAGTGGCGCGCGTTCGTGAAGCTCCTGCCGCGCTACGACGTCTTCCACTTCTACTCGAGCGTCACTCTCGTGCCGAAGTCGGTGCAGTTCCGGATCTTGCACGCGCTCGGAAAGAAGGGCGTCTACCAGTACCTCGGCTCGGACATTCGCGGCAAGACGCGCGAGCAGCTCGCGTACGGGCTTGCGGCGGACGCGGAGATCGTCTCGAGCTACGACGCGATTCGCTGGGTGCCGGACGCCGACGTCATCCTCCCGGGCGTCGAGGTGGCGAACATCGCGCCGGCGATTCCGAGCTCCGAGAAGAAGCGGCCGCTGATCCTCCACGCGCCGTCGTCTCGCCGCCGCAAGGGAACGGAGCACGTCGTCGCCGCGGTCGAAGGGCTCGACGCGGACTTCCGCGTCGTCGAAGGGCTGACGCACGACGAGGCCTTCGAGCTCTACCGGGAGGCGGACATCGTCGTGGACCAGCTGAACGCCGGCTGGTACGGCGTCTTCGCGATCGAGTGCCTCGCACTCGGCAAGCCGGTCGTCACCTTCCTGCACGAGGAAGCGGTCCGCAGGACGGAAGAGGCGTACGGCATCGAGGTGCCGGTCGTTTCCGCGACGGCCGAGACGCTCCGCGAGCGGCTGCGCCCGCTCGTCGCCGACGCTGCCCTGCGCCACCGGGTCGGAGCGGCCTCGCGGGCCTACGCGGAGCGGCTGCACGACATCGACGCGATCGCCGGGCAGCTCGTCGAGCTGTACGAGCGGATCCGCGCCTGACGTCCCGGGCGGGACCTGACCCGTGACAGGCACGGGACGTGGCCGGGACAGCCGCTCGCTTCGTGGGAGGCCCGTTCGCAAGCCGAATCAGGCACGTGACCACGGACGTGGGCATGTCCCCGGCGCC
Organism: Gaiellaceae bacterium; assembly: GCA_036564885.1. Lineage (GTDB taxonomy): Bacteria > Actinomycetota > Thermoleophilia > Gaiellales > Gaiellaceae > Palsa-739. Next base: position 12,080 of record DATCOE010000138.1, read on the forward strand.
CACGTCTGGTGACAGTCACCGGACGTGGGTAGGGCAGACGTGTCCCTACCGGAGTGAGCCGCTTGACAGCTTGTGAGTCATCACTTACTATCGCGCCATGACCTCGACCCGCCACTCCGCCGCCGAGCGCCGCGCCGACGTCCTCGACGCCGCGCTCGTCGAGTTCGCCGAGCGGGGGCTCGAGGGCACGTCGACCGACGACATCGCCCGGCGGGCCGGGATCTCGCAGCCGTACCTCTTCCGCCTCTTCGGCACGAAGAAGGCGCTCTTCACCGCGACCGTCACCCGGTGCTTTCGGGAGACGCTCGAGATGTTCCAGCGGGCGGCCGAGGGCAAGCGCGGCGAGGACGCGCTTCACGCCATGGGCGAGGCCTACGTGGCCGAGCTCGTGACGGGCGACCGCGTCCGGCTGCGCGCACAGCTCCAGGCCTACGCGGCCTGCGACGACCCGGACATCCGCGCGGTCGTCCGCAACGGCTACGGCGACCTCGTCGCCTACGCACAGAGGGTCTCGGGGCTGCCGGCGGAGCACATCTCGCGCTTCTTCGCCAACGGCATGCTCCTGAACGTGCTCGCGTCGATGCAGGTCATGAACGACCCCGAGCCCTGGGCGCAGCAGTTGCTCGAGGGCTGTGGCAAGGAGATGTAGGAGTCCCCTTTTTTCACCATGGAGGAAGTGATGACTCACAACCGTAAGCGCACGATGATCTGGACGCTCGCCATCACCTCGGTGGCGCTCTTCATGGTCTCGCTCGACAACCTCGTCGTCTCGACGGCGCTGCCGGTGATCCGGCGCGACCTGCACGCGACGATCTCGCAGCTCGAGTGGACGGTGAACGCGTACACGCTGACGTTCGCCGTGCTCCTGCTCACCGGCGCCGCGCTCGGCGACCGTTTCGGCCGCCGCCGCCTGTTCGCGTTCGGGATCCTGCTCTTCACCGGCGCGTCCGCGGCCGCCGCGCTCGCGACGACGGCGAACCAGCTCGACATCGCGCGGGCCGTGCAGGGCGTCGGCGGCGCCATCGTCGCGCCGCTCACGCTCACGATCCTGTCGGCCGGCGTCTCCGCGGCGAAGCGCGGCCTCGCGCTCGGCATCTGGGGCGGTATCGGCGGCCTGGCGATCGCGATTGGCCCGCTCGTCGGCGGCGCGGTCGTCAGCGGTATCTCATGGCACTGGATCTTCTGGCTCAACGTGCCGATCGGGCTCGTGCTCGCACCGCTCGCGCTCGCGCGGCTCGAGGAGACCCGAGGCTCCGACTCCGCGCTCGACCTGCCGGGGCTCGCGCTCGTCAGCTCCGGCCTGCTCGGGATCGTGTGGGCGCTCGTGCGTGGCAACCAGCACGGCTGGACGAGCTTCGGCATCGTCACCCCGCTCGTCGCCGGTGCCGCCCTCGTCGCTGCGTTCGTCTGGTGGGAGTCGCGCACCGCGTCTCCGATGCTGCCGCTCGAGTTCTTCCGTAACCGCACCTTCACCCTGACGAACATCGCGTCGCTGCTCATGTTCTTCGGGATGTTCGGGTCGATCTTCTTCCTCGCGCAGTTCTTTCAGACGGTGCAGGGGTACTCGCCGCTGCAGTCCGGTTTGCGCATCCTTCCGTGGACGGCGATGCCGATCTTCGTCGCGCCGATCGCGGGTGCGATGTCGGACCGCATCGGCGGCCAGCGGCTGATGGCGGCCGGACTCGCGCTCCAGGCGTCCGGCCTCGTCTGGATCGCTGCGGTCAGCACGCCGACACTGCCGTACACGCACCTCGTCGCGCCGTTCGTCCTCTCGGGCATCGGGATGGCGCTCTTCTTCGCGCCCGTCGCCAACGTCGTGCTCAGCTCTGTCCGGCCCGACCAGGAGGGGAAGGCCTCGGGCGCGAACAACGCGATCCGCGAGCTCGGCGGCGTTTTCGGCGTCGCGGTGCTGGCCTCCGTCTTCTCGCGGGTCGGCGGCTATGCGAGCGCCGAGTCGTTCGTCCACGGCACGACGACTGCGGTCTACGTCGGCGGAGCGGTGGTTGCCTTCGGAGCGGTCGCAGCCGCGCTCATCCCCGCGCGGCGCGCCCGCGAGCGGGTCGTGGCCGAGCCGTTGCTCGAGGCCGCCTAGCCCGGATCGTTCAAGAAGCGAGTGGGGCCGTGTACCGGCGACACCGTAGGAAAGCTCGATGCTTTAAAGGGGGTTCTGGACCAGCCGCTCCTGTCGCCCCGGGGCGACGCGCTGGAATCGCTCAGCGAGCTGCAGGCAGCCGTGCGGCAAGCGCTCGCACCGGCCTGAGAGCGAGCAGGCGGTTGCGCAGCCTCCAGGTGCGCGACGACTCCAGGGTCGCCATGGCCGCACAAAGGTCGGCGATCTGCACGTCAAGGTCGGCGCAGCGTCTGTTGCGCTCGTCGGCCCAGAGGCCAAAGGCGGCGGCTGTCTCGGCGGACGTGCGCTGCGCTCGCTGCGCCAGGCGCAGACGGCCCGCCGAGTTCTGAATCGCGGCCGACCATGAGACGAGCGACGACACGTGTTCCTCGAGCGGACACTCGCTCCAGGCCGAGCTCGGGAAATGCAGGTGCGTGAGCTCCGTGCCGGTCACACCCCTGAAGTTGGGTAGGTCCAGGAATTGCTGCCACATGTGGAGGTCTGTCCACACTCCTGTCGGCGCAGGGCGCCAACCCCACGGAAGCAGGCGATAGGCGGCGAGCGTGTGCGCGGCACCTGTGAGCCCGATCGCGTTCCAGTCGCCCTGCCGGAGCCGCGCCTGCTGCGGCTCCTGGGAGAGGTCGAACGGGATGTAGGCGAGCGCGTCACCCGGCTTCACGAAGAACGGCGCACTGTGGGCGAGGTCGGCGTCCTGGAGCAGCTCGAGCATCGTGGCGACGTGGCAAGGGAGGAGCAGGTCGTCGTCGCTGAGGTAGCAAACGATGCGCCCGGCGGCCTCCGCGAGCGCGTCGTGTCGGTGGCGTTCCCCGTGCCGCTCGCCCTTCGGCAGGTCGAAGAAGCGCACGCGCGGATCGGCCCGGAACGGCTCGAGCGCGGCCCGGGTGTCGTCCTCGACGCCGTCGCCGACGACGAACAGCTCGATCGATGCGCCCTCCTGGGCGAGCGCGCTTCGCACAGCATGCGGTAGCAGCGCTGCGTGGCGATGCGTCGGAACGAGAACGGTGGCGTCGATCACCGCGACAGGACGAGGCCTCGCAGCCGCTCGATCACGGCGACGACCTCAGCCCCCTCCCGGCCGCTCGACTTCCGCCTGCGAGCGTGGCGGTGCCATCCGCGCAACGCAACTCCACCGAGCGACCATACTCCGGCGTCCGGGACGACATGGTCAGCGTGTGCCACGCAGGCTCGGCGCCGAGCGCGCCTCCAGGTGCAGGACGTCGTTCCCCGAGGCCAGGCCGACCGCGCACATCGGCTGCGGCACCCCGGCGGAGGATCTCGAGCGCGATTGAGAGGTCGTCGTGCGGTCGACCCCAGCCGACCCGCCTCGTCGAGAGCTCGTGCGCGTGCGCGGAGGGCGAAAGAACATCGATCGCCGCCGCGATAGGCTGCCGACGCAATGGAGCGCTCCTCCGACAACACCTTGGACATCGTCCCGGCAGGCCTTGCGGACGAGGCGACCGTCGACGCCGCCGGCCGGCGGCGCACGACCGGGATCGACGGCGTCCGCCAGCAGATGCTCGGCCCGCTCCACGCTGACCACCGGGGCTCGCTCCTCGAGGTGATCGATACGCGCGACGCGTTCTGGGCGGAGCCCATCGTGTACGCGTACCGCATTACCGTGCGGCCCGGCCGGATCAAGGGTTGGGGCATGCACAGGATCCAGTCCGATCGGTACGTCACGGTGTCCGGCCGGGTGCGCGTGGTGCTCGTCGACGGACGTACCGGCTCGCGGACGTATCAGTGCTTCGCGGAGTTCCAGTTCACCGATGAGACACCCGGCGCGCTCCTGATCCCGCCGGGCGTCTGGCACGCCGACCAGAACATCGGCGACGCCGACGTGGTGATCGTCAACTTCCCGACCCACGCGTACGACAAGGAGCGGCCCGACAAGTACCGGATCGACGTGGCTAGCAGCGAGATCCCCTTCGATTGGCGGCTGCCCGACCGCTAGATGTAGCTACCGAGCAGGTTCTGTTGATCGGGGGTTGGTGGCCGAGGGCTGAGTGTCGGCGGAGCGGTGGCAGCGGCGCTCATCCCCACGCGGCGTGCCCGCGAGGGGGTCGTGGCCGAAGCACTGTTCGAGGCCGCCTAGTTCGAGGAGGGATTGGCGACGGTGCGGCGGTTGCGGTTCAGGAGCTTTGCCGCGAAGAGGCGGTCGTCGGCCTTGCGGAAGAGCTCGACGGCCGTCGTGCCGTTGTCGGGGAAGCAGGTGGTGCCGAAGCTGAGGTGCAGGTTCTCCGCGGTGAGCATCCGGGCCAGGCGCGCACAGACGTGGCGTGCCTGCTCGGGCTGGAGATGCGTGAGGAACGCGAACTCGTCGCCGCCGATCCGTGCGACATCGTCCGTGGACCACGCGATGTCGCGCAGCGCGGTCGCCACGCGGCAGAGCGCGGTGTTTCCCGCGTCGTGCCCGTGGACGTCGTTGATCTGGCCGAAGTCATCGAGGTCGAAAAGGACGAGCGTGAACGGCTTGCCGGTCGCACAGCGCTCGGCAAGCCGGCCGTCGAAGCAGCGCGCGTTGCCGATGCCGGTGAGGAAGTCGCGGAGTGCCCGCTGGTCGAGCTCGCCGAGGAGCTTGCGGTTCCGGCTCGCGTACCAGCCGAGCAGCGCGCCCACGCCCGTGTACGTCACAAGCCGGATCAGGCTCGACCACGTGAAGACGTCGGCGGTGTGCATCTGCGGCGTGACGAGCACCGCGACCACGTAGAGCGCGGCGGCGAAGAGGCCGGCCGCAGCCCCGCGCAGCTGATCGGTGGCGAGCGCGACGAGGCAGATCGGCACGTAGAAGAAGTGGCCGATGCCGAGCCCCGGCTGCTCCACGATCACGAACGCCGCGAAGACGCCCGCGTACACGGGCGCCGCGAGGACGAGGACGAGCCTCCGATTGAGTACTCCGGCCGCAGACAACGGTCGCACCGTGGCGGCTTCGCGCCCGGCGCGCGTCCCCCGAACGAGGGGGCCGAGACCGGCACGGGGCCTGTCCCCCGCCGCTTCTCCGGCGGCGCCGACGGGCGCAGCGGCGACAATGGAGCCCGTGGCACTCGACGAGTCGGCGCGGCTCCTCGTTCTCGGCGCCGGGCCGGCGCAACTCGGCGTCCTCGCGGCAGCGCGGCGGCGCGGTCTGACGGTTGTCGTCGCCGACCGTGACCCTTCGGCTCCGGGCTTCCGCTACGCCGACCGGCGCGCGATCGTCTCGATCGAGGACGAGCCCGCCGTCGATCGCCTTGCCCGCGCGGAGCGGGTCGACGGGATCGTGGCGCCCGGTACGGACCACGCCGTCGCGACGGCCGCACGCGTCGCAGCCCGGCTCGCGCTGCCGCACCCCCTGACGCCGGAGGCCGCCGTGCTCGCCGTCTCGCGGCAGCGCCAGCGCGAGCAGCTCGCCGGCGCCGGCCTGGCGCAGCCCCGCTCGATCGTCTGCCGCACGCTGGACGAGGTGACCGAGGCGGCCGCGGAGCTCGGCTACCCCGTCGTCGTCGAGGCGCCGGACCGCTCGGGCGAGCGCAGCGTGGCGCTCGCGGCGGATCACGACGCGCTCGCCGCGGCTGCGGCCGTCGCTCTCGCGGAGTCGCGCGGCGAATATTGCCTCGTCGAAGAGCTCGTGGGCGGGCGCATGGTCACCGTGAACGCGTTCTCGCTCGCCGGGAGGTTCGTGCCGCTCACCGTCACCGACCGCGAGCAGGCGCCGCCGCCCGCGTTCGGCGTCCCGCTCGTCCACCTGTGGCCGGCGGAGCTCGATCCCGCCGGGGTGGGTGCAGCGGTCGAGACCGCCGCCGCCGCCGCGCGCGCGCTCGGCATCGACCGGGGGCCGACGACGACGCAGGTGCTCCTCGGCGAGGCCGGCCCGCTGCTCGCGAAGCTCTCGGCGCGCGTGGGCGGCAGTCACGACGCGGAGCTCTGCCGTGTGGCGCTCGGCGTCGACGCGAACGCGCTCGCCGTCGCCGCAGCGCTCGGCGAGGAGGTGCATCCGTACGAGCTGGCACCGACGCTCCAGGTCGGCGGCGCGTGCGTCCGCTTTCTCGTCGCGCCTCGCGGGGAGCTCCGTGAGGTCCGTGGGCTCGAGCGTGCCGCTGCCGTCGAGGGCGTGCGCGGGATCCGCGTCTACCGCAAGCCGGGCTACGTCTTCCACGACCTTCGGCGGGCGTCGGATCGCGCAGGCGCGATCCTCGCGACGGGCGACACGCGGGCTGAGGCGCTCGCCGCCGCCGACGAGGCGGCCGCGCGCATCGACTTCGTGACTGCGGCCGTGGAGGCCCTCGCGTGAGCCGGCGTGCGCTGCGCGTTGCGGCGACGCTCGTCGTCACCGGCCTCTGCACTGCCTACATCGTCTGGAAGATCGACATCGGCCGGACTGCGCACGTGCTCGCGCACGCCGCGCCGGCGTGGTGGCTCGCCTCGCTCGCGATCATGGTCGGCTCTGTCTGGCCGATGGCGTGGCGGTGGCAGCGCCTGCTCGCCGCGCGCGGCGTCCACGACTCGCTCCGCTGGCTCGTGCGGAGCTACTTCGTCGGCTATGCGGCCGGCCAGGTCCTGCCGACCTCGCTCGGCGGAGACGCGTCGCGGATCTACGAGACGATCCGCCGGCACGAGGGAGTGGGCGGCGCCGCCGCGGGCACGGTGCTGCTCGAGCGCGCCCTCGGCGGGACGGCGACGCTCGTGCTCGCCGCCGCCGGGTTCGCGCTCGCGGTCGGCCGCTACGACGTCGGCGGCTATCTGTGGATCGAGCTCGCCTTCGTCGTCGGCGCAGCGTGCGCCGGCGTGATGCTCTTCTCCACGCGCCTGCACTGGCTCCTGCAGCGCACGCGGCCGCTGCTGCGGTTCCTTCGCGTCGAGCGCCCGCTGCGCGAGGTCTACATCGCGGTGCACTCGTTCCGCGCGACTCCGCGGCTGCTGCTCTCGATGTTCGCGCTGACGCTCGTCGTGCAAGCGGTGCGCGTGCTCGCGATCTGGTGCGCCGCGAAGGCAGTCGGCGTCGACCTCTCGCCGCGGCCCTACTACGTGATGGGCCCACTGCTGTTCCTCGTGATGCTCGTCCCGTTTACCGTGAACGGCCTGGCCGTCCGCGAGTCGTTCTTCGTCTCGTTCCTCGGGACGCTCGGCGTGCCGGCCGACCGTGCGTTCGCAACGGGCTTTCTCTTCTTCGTCGTCACGATCGCATTGTCGTTGCCGGGAGCAGGAATCGTCGGGTGGGAGGCGCTGCGCAGAGGAGCGCGCGCGCCAATGCCGCGATGACGAGGGCCGCGATGACCGGTGCCGCGGAGAGCGACGCCTCGGTCGTGGTCGTGACGTACAACGGCCTGCCCTGGATCGAGCAGGCGCTCGCGAGCGTGCGGGGCGTCGAGACCGTGCTCGTCGACAACGGCTCCGCCGACGGAACGGCGGCGTTCGTGCGGGAGCGCTTTCCCGACGTCGTCGTCCTCGAGCAGGAGAACCGCGGCCTCGCCGCCGGCTGGAACGCCGGCATCGCGTGCACGAGTGGGCGCTACGTGCTGCTACTGAACTCGGACGCCTGGCTCGACGAGGGCGCGCTCGAGGCGCTCGTCGCGTTCGCCGACGCGCATCCGGACGCGGCCGTCGTCGGACCGCGTCTGCGTAATCCCGACGGCAGCCTGCAGCGCTCGGTGCGCGGCTTCCCGACGCTCTGGCGGCTCGCCACCGAGTACCTCTTCCTCCGCAAGCTCGCGCCGCGCTCGCGCGTGTTGAATGCGTTCTACGCCGGCGGGTTCGCGCACGACGAGGTTCGCGAGGCGGAGTTCCTCATGGGCGCGGTGTGGCTCGTGCGCCGCGCGGCGATCGACGAGGCCGGCCCGGCGGACGAGAGCTTCTTCCTCTTCAGCGAGGAGGTCGACTGGGCATACCGCTTCCGTCGCGCAGGCTGGAAGTCGCTCTTCTTCCCGGGAGCGGGAGCGACGCACGTGTACGGCGCGTCGCACCAGGGGCAGCTCTTCATCGAGAACCAGCGCGGGCACCTGCGGTTCCTCGCGAAGCATCGCGGCGCCGCCTATGCCGAGCGGGCGCGCGTCCTGCTGCGGCTCTCGCTTCGTCTGCGGGGTGCGCTCAGCCGCGGCGAGCGCGGCCGGATGTACCGCGAGGCAGCCGCGTGGCTCGGGTCCGGGCCCGTCGGCGACCTGATCGCATGAGCCTGAAGGCCCCGCCTCTCCTGCTGGCCGTGCCGCTCCTCGGCGTCGCCCGGCTGCTCCCAGAGCACGGAGTCGGCCTCTGGCTGCGGCTCGCGGCCGCGACGCTCGTGCTGCTGCTTCCCGGACGGCTCGTTGCTCGCGCGCTCGGCCGCCAGGGCGCGGCTGGAGCGCTCGCCTGGTCGTGCGCGCTCGCCGCCGCGGCGCTCGCGCTCACCTTCGCGGTGCACGGCTCGCTCAACCTGACGCTCGCGCTCGTGCTCGTCGCCGGCGCGGTCGCATTGCCCTTCTCGTGGCGCGCGCGGCGACGCAGCGACCGGCGCGCGGTGCGCGGCCCGGGCGTGGTCGCGCTCGCCGGCCTCGGGCTCGGCATCGCCCTCTGGAGCGTCGAGGGGATCGTGCACGGCGACGCGCTCTTCCACCTCGGGCGCATCCGCAAGCTCGACGAGCTCGGTGCATTGTCGCTGCGCACGGTCGACGAGTTCAAGGACGGCGGCCTGCACCCCGGGTACGCCTTTCCGCTGTGGCACGGCTGGCTCGCGCTCGTCGCAAAGCTCGGCGGTGTCGATCCGACGTCGGTGGTGCTGCACGAGTCGAGCATCCTCGCGCCGCTCGCGCTCGTGCTCGCCTTCGAGCTGGGGCGGGCGGTCTTCCGCTCCACCTGGCTCGCCGCGGGGACCGTGCTCGTGCAGGTCTCGCTCATCGCGCTCGCGCCGGGCGGAGGCGGCGCGTACGCCACGCTCGAGCTGCCGGGGACCGTGGCCCGCCAGCTGCTCGTGCCGGCGGTGATCGCCCTCTTCTTCCGCTTCGTGCGTGCGCCCTCCTGGCAGGTGGGGGCGACGCTCGGCGCCACGGGGCTCGATCTCGCCTTCGTGCACCCGACGTACGCGCTCTTCGTCGCGATCCCCCTCGTGGGCTTCGCGCTCGCCCGTGCGCTGATCGCGGGTGTCGACGCGCGCCGGAGCGCGGGCGGCCTGCTTGCGTTCGGCACACCCGTGGTGCTCGTGTTCGCCTGGCTCCTGCCGCTCGTCCGTGAGACGCGGTCGCACGACCCGGCCGCGTCGGAGCGGGCGCGCGGGCTGAAGCAGTACGCCACCGACCTCGTCGTCCACTCGCCCTCGAGCTATCACCTGGGGCCCGGCGTCGTCGCGCGCACGGGTGCGATCGCCGTGGCCGCGCTGGTCCTCGTCCCGCTCGCCGCGTTCGCGGGGCGGCGGCGCTGGAGCGCGTTCGTGCTCGGCGGCGCGGTGCTCGTGCTCGCACTCGAGCTCCTGCCCCTCGTGTTCCCGTACTTCTCCGACCTCGTGTCGCTGTCGCAGTCGAGGCGCGCCGCCGGGTTCGTGCCGTTCACGTTTGCGCTCGTCGGCGGCACCGCCGTGCTCGCGCGCGTCGCGGGGCCGTTGCTCCCACCGGCCGCCCTTGCGGCGGGAATCGTGTTGCAGCTCGAGTTCCCCGGCGATTTCGGACCAAAGCTCGAACGGGGTGGTCCTGCGATCGCCACGTGGATCGCGTTCTTCGGCGGGCTCGGTGGGCTCGCTGCTGCGGCTGTGCTCGTGCGCTCGCGGACAGCGCGCTTCGGCGGCGGACGCCTCGAGCGGACGGGTTTCGCGGCCGCATTGTCGGTGCTCCTCTTCGTTCTCCCGGTCGCCGTGCACGGCTTTGCGAACTGGGATACGCAGTTCGCGTCCGATCCGAACGCGCTCACCCCGGGCCTCGTCAGGTTCCTTCGGACTGACGTGCCGAAGCGCGCCGTCGTCTACGCGGATCTCGAGACGAGCTACCGCATCTCTGCATACGCGCCGGTCTACGTCGCAAACGGCCCACCGGCCCACGTCGCGAACACGAAGGCCAACCGCCTCGCGGCCCGGGTCGCAGACCTGAAGAAGTTCTTGCGGACCCGCGCCCTCTCGATCCCGCGCTCCTACCATGCGGGCTGGCTCGTGCTGCGGCGCGGCGAGCGGGTCCGGCCGGGGGCGACGCTCGTCTTCCGCGACAATCGCTTTCGCGTCTACCGCCTATGAAGCTTCTCCTCGTCACGATGTACTTCCCGCCGTCCGGCGGCGGCGGCGTGCAGCGGCCGCTGAAGTTCGCGAGCCATCTGCCGGCGCTCGGCATCGAGACGCACGTGCTGGCGCCCGACGACTCGAAGTGGATCCACTCGGACGCGGAGCTGCCGCTTCCGACGCAGGCCTGGGTGCACCGGGCGCGCTACGTCGGCCCGGGGGGGCGGCGCATCGCCGACGAGCTGCACGGGCGCACCGGGCTCGACCTCGCGGTGCGGCGTGCCTCGACGATCGGCCGCAGATTGCTGCTGCCCGACGAGAACGTGACGTGGAACGTGACCGCAATCCCCAAGGCGATCTCGATCGCGCGGCGCGAGGGAATCAACGTCGTGCTGACGACCTCACCGCCCGGGTCGGTGCACCTGATCGGCGCGGCGGTGAAGAAGGCGACGGGCGCCGCGTGGGTCGCGGACCTGCGCGACTCGATCGTCCTGCACCCGCACCGCTCTACCGAGGGCGCGGCGGCGTTCGTGAAGGAGAAGTCGCGCGCCGGGATCGCGCGGCTCGTCGCGCGGCAGGCCGACGCGATCGTCACCGCGGCCGAGTCGATCTCCGACGAGACGCGTTTGCTCGAGCCGAAGGGGCGCGTCGTCACGATCGCGAACGGCTGCGACTTCGACGACTTCGCGGGGCTCGAGTACACGCGTGCGGACCGCCTGCGGGTCACACATGCGGGCTCGTTCTTCGGCAAGCGCGATCCGAAGCCGTTCCTGCAGGCGCTCGCCGACTCGGGGCTCGAAGACGTCACCGTCCGGTTCCTGGGCGAGTTCCGGCCCGGCGACCGCGAGTTCCTCGAGAGCCTGCGCCTCGGCGACCGGGTCGAGCTCATCGACTACGTGCCGCGCCGCACCTCGCTCGCCCTGCAGCGCGATTCCGACGCGCTGCTGCTCCTGATCCCCGAGGCGGGCGGCCGGGGGCGCGGCATCCTCTCCGGGAAGGTGTTCGAGTACCTCGCGGCCGAGCGGCCGATCCTCGCACTCGTGCCGCCCGACGGCGCCGCGGCGAAGCTCATCCGCGACACGAACGCGGGCATCGTCGCCGGGCCGGACGACGTGGCAGGCATCCGCGACGCCCTGCTCGACCTGCACGCGCGCTGGCGGGACGGGCGGCTCGAGGGCACGCCGCTCTCGCTGCAGTGGCGGGAGAAGCTCTCGCGCGCCGCCCGTGTCGAGGATCTCGCCGACCTCTTGCGGAGTCTCCCGTGAGCGCAGCATCTGTCGCCATTCCGCGCGCGCTCTCCCGGACACGCGCGACGAGCTTCTTCCTGCTCGCGACGTTGTTCTGCGTGACCTTCGAGAAGGTGCACTGGAACGTCGCCGGCTCGCTCGGCATCGCGGACGTGCTCACGGTGCTCTTCCTGCTCTCGTTCGCGTTGACAAGCCGCGGGCCCCTGCCGCGGACCGCCGCGATCGTGCTCGGCTTCTTCGCGGCGTTCCTGCTCGTGTACCTGCTCGGCTACTTCAACCTCGAGACGAAGCAGGCGCTCGACCAGTTCACGAAGGGGATGGTGAAGTACGTCCTGCACTTCCTCTTCCTGATCGCTGCGATCACGTACCTCGCGCGACGAGGGCAGCGGTACTACTGGCGCGCGCTCGGCTGGTTCGGCGCCGGCCTCGTCGCGAACTCCGTCTACGGCGCGCTGCAGCTGCTGGCCGCGCGCGCCGGGCACAACCTCGACTCGACGGTGCTGTCGCCGCTCACAGGCGGCGCGAGCGCGATCAACGTCTACGGGTCGGTGAACGGCTCGAGCGTCTACCGCCCGAACGCGCTGACGGGCGATCCCAACCATCTCGGGGTGATGCTCGACGTGCCGCTGCTCGCCCTGACGCCGGTCTATCTCCGGCTCGAGCGCGGTCACAGGCTCAAGTGGCCGCTCGGCATCGCGCTCGCGTTCATGTTGCTGATGCTGCTCGCGACGCTCTCGCGCAGCGGCGCGCTCGGGCTGCTCGTCGGGCTGCTCGTGCTCGCGCTGCCGTACCGCCGGTTCGTGTGGTCGCGCGCGTTGCTCGCGCCGCTCGGCGGCCTCGCGGTATTGCTCGCATACGTCCTGTACTCGCGCTGGCATTTCTTCTCGGTCGTGCTGCGCTCGCGGATCCAGACCGGTGGCAGCTCGACGTCGGCGCACTTTGCCGTCTATCACTTCGTTCCGGCCGTGCTCCACTCGCATCCGCTGCTCGGACTCGGGCTGAACAACTTCTCCGTGTACTACGAGTTCGTCACCGGCAAGACGAACTGGGGCCCGCACTCGTACTGGGTTGCGCTCGTCGTCGAGACGGGCCTCGTCGGCGCGCTGCTCTTCGCGGTCTTCCTCCGCTACGTCTTCCTGCGCCTGCGCGCCGCGCGCGCGCTCGGCCGGATGCTGGACGCGGCGGGCGATCCGAACGGTCGTCGCGTGCGCCCGCTCGCGTGGGGATTCACCGCGGCGCTCCTCGGCACGATGGCCGCGAACTTCTTCTACCTGACGATGCAGTTCTATTACTTCTACGGGTTGCTGGCGCTCGCGCTCGCGCTGCCGATCGTCTTCGCAGAAACGAGGCCAAAGGGGACATGCATAGTGCATGTGATATGGTGCGGTGCATGGGACACATCCAGATCAGGAACGTGCCCGAGGACGTCCACCGGACGCTGAAGGCGCGCGCCGCCAAGGAGGGGCTCTCGCTCTCGGAGTACCTGCTGCGAGACATCGTCGACCGCGCGTCGCATCCGACCATCGCTGAGCTCTCCGAGCGGATCAGCCGGCGCGACCCGGTGCGCGGTGACTTCTCGGCGGCGGAGATCATCCGAGAGGAACGAGAGGCTCGCGACCGACAACTTGCTGGTCGTTGACGCGTCCGCGGTCGTCGACTTCCTGCTGGCCTCGCCCGCGGCCCAGGCAGTCGAGCAAGAGCTCGACCGGGCCGAATCGCTGCATGCCCCACATCTCATCGACCTCGAGATCGCGTCGGCTCTGCGGCGCGTCGTCGCCGAACGCCGGATCCAAGCTGCACGAGGCCTCGACGCTCTCCGCGATCTTGCCCAGCTCTCGCTGACGCGCTATCCGGCTGGTCCGTTGCTCGAGCGGATCTGGCAGCTGCGGCACACGCTGACGACGTACGACGCCGCCTATGTCGCGCTGGCCGAGTTGCTCGAGGTGCCCCTCCTGACGACCGACGAGCGACTCGCTCGCTCGCACGGGCACCATGCCGAGATCATCGTTCCCCTGCGATGAACGTCGCACTCCTGACGACCTCGTTCGAGGATTGAGGATCCCGCCGACTGTGCGACCGCTGCCGGTCCTCGCGCTGCTCTGCGCACTCGGATTCGTCGCGACCTTCCTCGTCGCGCTCCATATCGGGCAAGGGCTCCATGACGACGCCGCCCTGTTCAGGCACGTCAGCGGTAACGCGTCGGTGCCGGTGAGGGCCGCCGGCGCCGCCAGGACGCTGCTCCTCGGAATCGACGGTGCGTTCGTCGCCGTCGCCGCGGTGTTGCTTGTGGTTTTCGCCCTGCTCCAGAAGCGCGTTGCCCGCGCGTTCGCTGTGGTCGCGATGGTGGCCTGCTCGGTCGGTTCCGTCGAGGCGCTCAAGCACGGGCTCCCGCAGCTCGGCGTGGCGATTCCCGCCGGGCGGCTGCCGACGTTCCCGAGCGGGCACACGAGCATCGCGGCCTCCCTCGGCCTCGCCCTCGTGCTGGCGGCGCCTCCGGTGCTGCGGCCGGCCGCAGCCCTCGTCGGCGCTGCCTATGCGGCCGGCGTCGGTCTCTCGCTGATCCTGCTCGGCTGGCATTTCCCGAGCGACGTCGTCGGCTCGTTCTTCGTCTGCGGCTTCTGGGCCGCTGCGATCGCCGCTGCGCTGCCCGGCACCGTGGCGCGGCCTGCGATCTCGGGAGCCGGAGCGCTCGTCGGTGTCGCAGCGGTTGCGGGCGGCCTCGTCCTTGCTGCGGTCGTTGCGGGCCGCCATCCGGCCGCGGTCGAAGCGGTGCGCTCAGCCCGGTCGGTCCTCGCGACCGCCGCAATGCTCGGTGTGCTCAGCGTCGCCGTCTTCGGCGCATTCACGTCGCTCGTCACGGAGGCGCGGGAGTGAAGGTTGCCGTCCTCACGACCTCGTACCCGCGGGGCCCGGAGGACGTCGCCGGAGCGTTCGTCCGCGACGCCGTCGAGCACGTCCGTGCGCGGGGCATCGACGTGGAGGTCGTCTCGCCGGCGTCGTTCCGGCATTTCGGGATCGCGTACGGGCACGGGATCGTCGGCAATCTGCGCGCGCGGCCGTGGCTCGCGCTGCTCGTGCCGCTGTTCCTCTGGAACTTCCGCCGGGCGGTGCCGCGGGACGCGGAGCTCGTGCATGCGCACTGGCTCGCGGCGGGGGCGGTGGCGGCGACGCTGCGGATGCCCTTTGTCGTCCAGGTGTGGGGAACAGATCTCGAGCTGGCACGGCGGGTGCCCTGGCTCGCGCGGTGGATCCTGCGGCGGGCGCGGATCGTCGTTGCCGCGTCGTCGTTTCTCGCGGAGCAGGCGCGCGCGCTCGGCGCGCGCGACGTGCGCGTGATTCCGAGCGGCGTCGCGCTGCCGGAGGAGGTAGGCGAGCCCGACGAGCCGCCGCACGTGCTGTACGTGGGCCGCTTGTCGCCCGAGAAGGGCGTACTGGAGCTCGTCGAGGCCTGTGCGGGGCTGCCGCTCGTGGTCGTCGGGGACGGGCCGCTGCGGGAGCGGGTTCCGGGTGCGGTGGGCTTCGTGGCGCCTGCGAAGCTCGGGCCGTACTACCGCGCCGCCGCGGTCGTCGCCGCGCCGTCGCGGCGCGAGGGCTACGGCGTGGCCGCGCGCGAGGCGATGGCGTGGGGGCGGCCGGTCGTTGCGTCGGCTGTCGGCGGGCTCACGGACGCGGTCGAGGACGGCGTCACGGGGCTGCTCGTGCCGCCGGGCGACGTCGCGGCGCTCCGCGCGTCGCTCGAGCGCCTCCTGGCGGACGCCGACCTGCGCGGCCGGTTGGGCGCAGCGGGCCGTGTCAGGGCAACGGAGGAGCTGTCGTTCGAGGCGGCGACAGACGCGCTGGTCGCCGTCTACGACGAGGTGTCGCCGCGCAGCACGTAGTTGCCGAGGACGAGCAGGTCTATGTGCGTCTTCTGGAATGTGTCGAGCGCTTCGGCGGGCGTCATCACGATCGGCTCGTTCTCGTTGAACGACGTGTTGAGCAGGATCGGCACGCCGGTCTGGCGGCCGAACTCCTCGATCAGGCGGTAGTAGCGCGGATCGACGTCACGCTCGACGGTTTGCACGCGGCCGGTGTCGTCGACGTGGTTGACCGCCGGGATGAGCTTCCGCTTGTCGGCGCGCGTTTTGTAGACGAGCAGCATGAACGGTGACGGGTAGTGCTGCTCGAACCACTCGCCGGTCGCCTCCATGAGAATCGACGCTCCGAACGGGCGGAACGGCTCGCGATGCTTGATCCGCGCGTTGAGGATCTCCTTCATGTCTCGGCTTCGTGGATCGGCGACGATCGAGCGGTGGCCGAGTGCGCGCGGTCCGAATTCCATGCGGCCCTGGAACCAGCCCACGACGTCGCCCGCGGCGATCCGTTCTGCGACGGCCGGAAAGAGCGAGTCGTCGTCGAGGCGCGTCGCTTCGAGCTCGGCATCGCGGATCGCGGCAGAAAAATCGTCGTCACCGTATTCCGGCCCGGTGTAGGCATGGCGCATGGCGAAGCTCCTCGGGTGATGTAGCTCCTGGTTCCAGACGTAATACGCCGCTCCGACGGCGCTGCCGGCATCGCTCGTCGCCGGCTGGATGAAGAGCTCGTCGAATCCCGTCTCCGGGCGGATCCGTCCGTTCGCCACCGCGTTGAGCGCAACTCCGCCGGCGAGGCAGAGGCTCGGTAGGCCTGTGCGAACCTGAAGCCGTTCCACGACGTGGAGGTACACCTCCTCGAGCCGCAGTTGGAGGGAGGCGGCGACGTCTGTGTAGTGCTTCGTGACCTCGCCCTCCGGCTCGCGGGGTGGACCGAACGTCTCGACGAGCTTGTCGGAGAAGATCCGACCGATGTGCGGCGACCCGGCGTCCCAGGTCATGTCGACGCCTTCCTTGTCGTGCGTGAAGTAGTCGAGCTCGAGGACGAACAATTCGCCGTGCGTCAGCAGCACGTCGCGCATCGCGCGCATGTTCGGGGCCGGATCGCCGTATGACGCGAGGCCCATCACCTTCCCCTCGTCGCCGTACTGCTCAAAGCCGAGCCACTGCGTGAGCGCGGCATAGAAGATTCCGAGCGAGTGCGGGAAGAGCACGCGGTCGAGCACGTCGTACGAGTTGCCGTGGCCGACGGCGGTGATGGTCGAGGCGAAGTCGCCGAATGCATCGACGGAGAGGATCGCGGCTTCCTCGAACGGCGAGACGAAGAATGCGCTCGCGATGTGTGCCTGATGATGCTCGACGTCGTGCACCTGAGCGCGCAGCGCGTCTTCGTCGAGGTCGAGGACGCCGGCGAGCGCCGCTTTCACGTCACGGACTTTCGCCGCCTTGTCGAGGCTCGCCTTCAGGTATCGCGCGCTCGCGCCGTGCCGCACCGTCCGGAACAGATCGTGCCCGATGTTCGCGCGCGGATCGCGCGAAACTGCGATGTGGTCGAGCTCGTCCGGGCGGACGCCGGCCTCGTCCAGGCACCACGCTGCGGCGAGCGCGGGGAAGCCCGCGACGTGCTTGACGCGGGTAAAGCGCTCCTCCTCGGCGGCGGCCACGAGCTCGCCGTCGACGACGATCGCGGCCGCGGCGTCGCCGTGGTACGCGTTGAGGCCGAGGATCGTCGTCAAGCCGTCGATCTTAGCCAGCGGCCGGCGGAGCGCTCGGAGCCTCGATGAAACGCCGGACGCGCGGCCATCTCGAGGGCGTTGCCGCGTGCAGGGTGCCGGTCGAGCGGTCGTCGTCGTGAGTCCGTTGCTCGGCGCGGGATGCGCCCGAGACGGGTGTGCGGGAGCCTGGTTCCGGTAACCCGTAACCCGTAACCCGTAACGCGCAACCATGCACCTGCTTGGAGTCCCCCGTTTTCGTGGATGCCTGAGCGCTGGGTCGGCAGTGTCCGGTGCCGGTCGTTTTTGCGACGGACCACCGGTCACCCATCCTCACGCGGTCGTGGAGGACGCCTGACGCTACGGGGTCGGTTGGGTGTCGTAGCGCCGCCGCACCCATTCGCGCTGCCGTCGGCCGATCCCGACGATCATCGCCGCAGCCGTCGCGAGCAACACCGCTGCGAGCCCGAGAACGCGCCAGCGGCTGGGGTGGTCGAGCACCACCCGGAGCGGAGCTGCGAACACCGACGGCGAAGATGTCCGCGGCTCCGGCGTGGACTGGGGCTGCCCGGCCCCGCGAGCCCCATGCGGCTGGGGCCTCGCTGCGGGTGCCGACGCGGATTGCACGATGCCCGCCAACGTGGCGGCGTCCTTGCCCGCGCCGGCGATCTCCTTGTGTAGCACCGGAGAGATCCTGCGTTTCCGCTGCGTACCGGCAGCCACGGGTCCCCCGGCGGACGGTACGACCTCGACGTACTGCCAGACCGCTGACGCGCCGGGGATCGGCGGTGGATTCTCTGCGACTGCGACGGGCGAAAGAGCAGCTGCGACCATCGCCGTGACGGCCGCCGCGGCAAGTCGGCGAATAGTCGAGACGCGCATGCGCCGGGAATGCTAGCAACGTCCGCGTCTGCACCTCTGCCGGTGGGCATGGGCCTCGCTGTTAACCTTCGCCGTCTCGGCCGGCCCGGCCGACTAACATTCGTGTCGACGACTCGCCGTCAATCGCGCCTTGCTCCCGCCGCGCCTGGGGCCGCCCCACGGCAGCGTCGACGGCCCGTCGGTCGCTGGCTCGCGCGCACCGGGTCGCTCTCCGCAGCAATCATCGCAGCCGGCAGCGTCATCGCGGTGTCGTTCGACAATGGCGGTTTCTCGGTTGCGAGCCGCAGCTCGGTGGGGATCGCCGTTTGGTGGGCGTTGTCGCTCGGTGTGGCGGTCGGTGTGTGGAACCTCCGTGATCTTCCGCGGGCGGCGACCGTCACTGCCGGACTGCTCGTCGTGTTCGCGGTGATCTCGGCGGCCTCAATGGCATGGGCGTCGAGCGGGGAGCGCGCCTACGAAGAGTTCACGCGCGTTCTGCTTTACATTGGCATCTTCCTGCTCGCGGCGCTCGCAGTCCGCCGGTCGGCTGTCGTCCGTACTACGGACGGGCTTGCCTGGGGGCTCGCCGTCGTTGTGATCGCGGCTCTTGCGAGCAGGGTGTTCCCGGAGCTCGTCGACACCCGATCGGCGTTTCGCCTGCTGCCCTTCGGGCTCGCGAGGCTCAACTACCCGATCGGCTACTGGAACGGGCTCGGTGTGATGATCGCGCTCGGTTTCCCCCTTCTGCTAAGGATCGCGATCGATCACCCGCGGCGAGCCCTGCGCCTCGCAGCCGCGGTCACGATCCCGATTTTCGGCACGTCGCTGTACCTCACGTCGTCACGGACAGGGGTCGCGGCGACCCTCGTCGCCATGTTCATCGTTCTGTGGCTGGTCCGCGACCGCTGGGCGGTCACGGTGACGCTCGCGATCGTCGGGCTCGGAACGGCCGCCGGCGTCGAGGTCGTGCTCGCGCGACCTCTGCTTGCGAACGGGCCGCTCGGAACGCACGCGGAAACCAGTCAAGCACACTCGGCAGCTCTGTGGATCGCGGTCGTCTGCGTTGCGACAGGCTGCGCCCACGGGCTCGTCTCGCGGAGAGCGGCTGACCTCCTTGCGCGTGCTCTGCCGCAGCGGCTTCCCGCGATCGCCGCAACCCTGCTGTTGGTCGCCGCGGTGGCCTTTGTACATCCGGTGCAGCGCTTCGACAGTTTTCGCCAGGCGGTTCCCCTGGTGGTATCGAGCGACTACGTGCGCGAGCACCTGCTCAGCTCAAACGGGAACGGCCGGTGGCAGATGTGGACGGCCGCCTTGCACCAGTTCGAGGCTCACCCGCTGCGGGGCGCCGGTGCAGGAGCGTTCGAGTCCTGGTGGGAGGCGCATCGTCCGATGGCGCTCTTCGTGAGGAACGCTCACTCCGTGTACCTGGAAGTGCTCGGTGAGCTCGGGATCATCGGGCTCGCCGCTCTCCTTGCGATGTTCGCCGCGGTGGTCATCACGGCCGGGAGGCGGCTCGCGTCGCTGCCGGTCGAGCGGCGTTCCGCGGCCGCGGCACTCACGGCGACTTTCGCAGCGTTTCTCGTCGCCGCCGGACTGGATTGGATGTGGCAGCTAACCGCGGTCGCCGGCGTTGCGATGGCCGCCGCGGGCCTCCTGACGGGCGTCGCCACCGCGCCGGAGCGTGACTCGGAGCAGGTGACCGACTGGGCGGGCTCGGTTCGAATCGGGTTCGTTGCTGCATGCGTCTGCCTTCTCGTCATCGTGCTGCAGGCGATTCCGTTCTTGGCCAACCTGGAGGTCGCGAACAGCGAGGCGGCCGCGCGCCGCGGTGATCTCACGGTCGCGACAACCCGAGCGCTCTCAGCCCGTTCGGTCGAGCCGTGGGCGGCATCGCCCTACGTTCAGCTCGCGCTCGTGGCGGAGCGCCAAGGCGACTATCCGCTGGCGCTGAGGCGCATTCGCCAGGCGATCGCCCGGGACGACGCGGACTGGCTGCTCTGGCTCACGCGGGCTCGTATCGAGACGGAGTCGGGGGATGTTGTGGCTGCACGGCGAAGCCTCGTGTCGATGAAACGGCTCAACCCGCTGGGATACAAGCAGCTCGCGACTCAGGGTGGTGGTTGACGGTGGTCAAATCTGCGGCTACGGTCTCCGACGCTATGCGAGGCGTTTTGAGGCGGAAAGGAGCGTATGGCCGGGAGAGGTGACAACGGGAGCCTTCGGGTCGCTGTCGTCGGCCTGGGGTACTGGGGGCCGAACCTCGTGCGCGTCGTGCACGACCTGCCTCAATTCGAGCTCGCCTATGTGTGCGATCTGCGCCCGGACCTGCTCGCCCGGGTCGGTCGCCGCTATGGATCGGTGCAGGAGACGACCGAGTTTGAGCGCGTGCTCGCCGACGACTCGGTGGACGCCATCCTCATCGCGACTCCCGTCTCGACGCACTTCGCCCTCGCCGCCGCCGCGCTGGCGGCAGGCAAGCATGTGTTCGTCGAGAAGCCGCTTGCCGGCTCGTCGGTCGACGCCGCGAACCTCTTGGAGCTGGCCCAAAGCAGCGACCTCGTCCTGATGCCGGGCCATACGTTCCTCTACAGCCCTTCGGTCAACCTGGTGCGTGACCTGTTCGAGAGCGGTGAGCTCGGGGAGATCTATTTCATCTCGACCAGCCGGGTGAACCTTGGCCTGCATCAAGCGGATGTCAGCGTCGTGTGGGACCTGGCGCCTCACGACTTCTCGATCCTCGCGTACTGGTTGGGCGAGCTTCCGACGAGCGTCTCCGCTCTCAGTAGGAGCTGCATCATCCCCGGCATCCCGGATGTGGCGTTCATCAACTTGGAGTACGGTTCGGGAACCGTCGCTCACGTCGAGATCTCCTGGCTCGCTCCGAGCAAGTTGCGCCGCACGGCTATCGTCGGATCGCAGAAGATGGTCGTGTACGACGACACGAGCAATGAGCCGGTCCGGATTTTCGACTCCGGGGTCGTGCCGCGTAATCCAACGACCTTCGGCGAGTATCAGCTCGCCTACCGCTCTGGAGACATCGTCTCGCCGCGCATCGACGCGACGGAGCCACTGACGCTCGAGTTGATTGACTTCTCCGTGGCGATCGAGACTGGATCGGAACCGCGCTCGAGCGCATCGCTGGGCTTGGACGTGGTGCGAATGATCGAGGCGGTCGACCGCTCGCTGACCCAGAACGGCTCGCTCGTGTCCTTCGAGGACGCGCTCCTGCAGGACGCGGGCCCGCGCTAGTTTGCGCCGCGGCGTCCGAGGACGGCCGGGAGCGTGCGGATCAGCAGGCGGATGTCCTGCCAGAGCGACCAGTTCGTGACGTATAGATAGTCGAGCTTCACCATCTCCTCGAATGGGATGCTCGTCCGGCCCAGCACCTGCCAGAGCCCGGTGACGCCGGGAGTGAGGTCGAGCCGGCGGCGGCCCCATCCGGAGATGTGCTGATCGACGTCGGGTGGCATCGGCCGCGGCCCGACGAGGCTCATGTGACCTCGGATCACGTTCCAGAGCTGAGGCAGCTCATCCAGGCTGAACCGCCTGAGGACGCGCCCGACCCGCGTGATCCGTGGGTCGTGCGCCAGCAGCAGCCAGACCGGATGCGCGCTCTGCTCGCGGAGTTCAGCGGCGACAAGGTCGGCTTCGGTGATCATCGTCCGGAACTTGTGGATACGGAACCGGCGCCCGTGAAGCCCGATTCGCTCCTGGGAGTACAGCGCGGGGCCGGGCGAGTCGAGGCGGACGGCGATCGCGATCACCGTCAGCAGCGGCAGCGCCAGTGCGAGGGTCGGGGCGGCGACGAGCAGGTCGACCGATCGCTTGAGTGCGCGCGAGGATGGCGTCAGTGACGGAGGGCTCAAGCCGAGCACGGTAATGCCCTCGACGTCGTCGATCTCCACGGCAGGGCCGAGTACGTCGACCATCTGCGGCAAGATGCTGATGTTCAGATCGAGTGCGCGAGCAGTGCGCACGACGTCCGCGAGCTCGCTTTCCTCGACCGCCGGCGAAGCGATGACCAGCCGGTCGATGCTGTGCTCGACACAGATCTCGCTGACGTCTCTGACGTGCCCGAGGTGCGGCATCTGTTGGGCAAGGTTGGAAGATTCGTCCGCGTCGACGTACCCGACCGGGCGCAGACCGTACTCGGGATGCTGGCGGATCTTCTGCGCGAGGACGCCGGCCATCGCTCCGCCTCCGACGAACAGCACGCGCTGCGGCGGAATCGTGACACGCGCAACGCGGCGGGCCACTGCACGGGCGAGGAAGACGACGATGAGGGCAGTCGCGAAGAAAGTCGCGCCCTGGACGAGCGTCAGTTCGTATCCGCGATTGGCGTGCGAGAGCAACCCGAGCACCAGGGTCCCGAGGACGAGCGCGTGGAAGATCTGGGGAATGTCGTCCACGGTCGAATGGCTGACGCGCTTCGCGTCGCGGTCATAGAGCCCGTACGACTTGAAGACGACGACCCAGAGTGGCAGCGTGAGGATGCTCCAGAGAAACTCGGTGAGCGCCTGCTTGGGTGGCCCGCTCAGATAGACGCCGAGATAGAGGCCCGCGATGACTCCCGTCCCGTCGGCCAGCGCGAGTACACGCCGCAACATGTGGTCACGAGGCGGACTCGGCGCGGGCCGGCGATGGGTCGTAGTTTCGGTGGTTGCCGCGGTGCTCGTCACGTTGCGATCAAGTAGTTCCACGTGGGACGTTGCCGAGCCTTGGAATGTAGTAGTTGTTCGCCGCAGAGAGAGTGGTTTCGAATAATAGCCGAGGTGTCGCCCTGATACGCTGGCGCGGTGTCACCCGCGGCGTCGGAGACGATAGGTCCGGGGGGACAGCACCGGCACCGGCAGCGAATTGCGGTACGCATTCGCCCCCTTGCGGAAGCCCTTCTCGCCCTAGCGCTGGCCGCCTTCTTCGCGATCGCCGTGATCATCGGAGGCCGAGCCGGCAGCCCTGCCTCACCGACCCTTCGTTCGGTCTTCGTCCGAGGTGACCTAGTGGTCAACGGCGGATTCGAGCGAGGCTCCACGCCGTGGACGCTCTACGCGGACACGAGTGTCCGGAAATCGAGTGACTCCCGGGTCGGGCGCTGGGCCCTCCGGGTGCGCGCCGGTGCGCCGACGTACTACGGTATCTACGAGCAGGGGATCGTCCGTACGAAGGCGGGTCGCCGCTTCCGGCTCACGGCATGGGTGAAGGGAACCGTGTCGACACGCGGAAAGCCGTTTCTCCTTCAGGCAAACGAGCGAATCGCGGGGATTCCGGACCGAAGACTCGCCCATGTAGACACAATCATGACCACGCGCTGGCAGCACCTTGTCGCGACCGGGATCAGCCGCAGGCGAGATGCCGTGATCGATGTTTACGCCTTCGTCAACGGTGACATCGCCCGAGGAGATTCGTTCCTGATCGACGGCGTTGACCTGCGCAGCGTCACAGGCGGCTGATCAGGAGCATTGCCGATGGCAATTTTGCCTATGCTTTTATCGGGTGTGCCCTCCGCCGCCTGACGACGAGGAGGGGTCTGCGATGAGGGAGGGGACACGTGGAGCTAGCGGGACGCCGCATCGTTGTTACCGGCGGTGCGGGATTCATCGGGAGCCATGTCGTCGATGCGCTCGTCGCGCAAGGGGCCTCTGTCTACGTCGTTGACGACCTCAGCGTCGGCTCGCGCGACAACGTCGCTGCGGCGATCGACGAAGGGGCCGAGATCGTCGTTGGCGACGTCCGCGACCCCGAGTTCATGCGAGGGGCGCTGGAAGGAGCGGTAGCCGTCATTCACATGGCGTGCGACAATCTTCGCGCGTCTCTGGGAAACCCCATGCGGACGCACGACGTGAACGCGACCGGGACGCTCGTGACTGCTCTTGCTGCGGTTCAGTCCCGCACCGAGCGGTTCGTGTACGTCTCTTCTTCCGAAGCCTATGGGACAGCCCGTAGCGTGCCGATGAGCGAGGACCACCCGCTCGAGCCGACGACGGTGTACGGCGCGAGCAAGGCTGCCGGGGAGCTGTACGCGCAGGGGTGCATGAGAACGTACGGACTTCCCGTCACCGTCATCCGTCCATTCAACTCGTACGGGCCACGCGAGCATGCACACGGCACGAGCGCCGAAGTGATTCCGAAGTTCGTGACACGGATCATGGCCGGGCTGCCGCCAGTGATCTTCGGCGACGGATCACAGACGCGCGATTTCACTTGGGTCGAGGAGACCGCACGCGGCATCGTGGCCGCTACCGTCTCGGATGCGCTCGTTGGGGAAGCGGTAAACATTGCGTACGGTCAGGGCGTGAGCATTCTCGACATCGCTGAGCGGCTGCGCGGGATCCTGGAAGGCGGCACGGAAACGGAGTACGACGCCGAACGCCCCGGTGACGTGATGCACCATTACGCCGACACCCGGAAGGCGCGCGAGATGCTCGGGTTTGCGGCGTCCATCGATATCGGTGAGGGCTTGGAGCGTTATGTGCGATGGGTGAGAGAGCACGAGGACCCCGTGGCAGCCGCAGCCGAATCGCTGCGGAATTGGTAGGTGGGGTCGCGCCACCGGAGTTCGGTCGGGCCCGGCCGTGGCTGCAGCCGGCGTCTGGGAGGACGCTGACCGTTGTGGGGGCCGACGGCTTCATTGGCGCCGCGGTGGTTGCGGCCGCGCTTGCAGCCGGTGCGCGGATCGTTGGACTCACACTCAAGCGACCCTGGCGACTCGCGGGCACGACTGACGAGAGGGCGAGCTTCCGGCCGATCGAACGTGAGCGGTGGGGCTTCTCCGCGGCGGCGGCGCTCCGGAACGATCCGACGGAAGCGGTGCTCGTCCTGGGCTACGTGCCGCCCTCTTCGCGAGAAGCGGACGCCTGGCGCGCGCACGAGCGCGATGTCAACCTGCGGGGGGTCGACGACGTCGTGAGGGCGGCGGGCGAGCTCGGTGCACGCGTGGTCTTCGCAAGTTCCGCCGACGTGCTGGGCTCGTGGGTCGAGGATTCTGCAGACGAACTCACCGCGCCGGATCCGGCGACGCCCTACGCCGACGCCAAGCTTTCGGCCGAAGCCATCGTCTCCGACGCGAACGGTGTCTCGCTGCGCATCGCGACGGTGTACGGCCCGGGCGAGAACGGGCCGCGCGCGATCCCGTCGTTCGCACGTGCTTTCTTGCGCGGTGAGCGTCCGGTCCTGCACGGCGGGGGGCTTGACAGCCGTGACTACGTGCACGTGACCGACGTGGCGACAGCATTCGTCAACGCGGGGCTCACGGCGGGCATACCGCCGGTGCTCAACGTCGGCTCGGGTGTGCCGCGCACGACGCGTGACGTCCTGGCCGCGGTCGCCGCGGCCGTCGGAGTGGAGCCGGACGCAGACGAGGTTCCTTCGCCCAGAGCGCCCACGCGGCTCGTCCTCGACATCGCGAAAGCCCGCGCGTGCCTGCAGCTCGAACCTCGCGTCGACTTTGCAGCTGCGCTGGCCGAGGAGCTTGCGTGGCTTGCAGGTGCAATCGAGGTCGGAGAGGCAGTGTGACCGACAAGCGGCTGCTCCTCGCGGGCGGTGCGCTCGCCGTCGCCGTCGCCGGAGGCGTGCTGGGCCCGGTGGTCGGAGCTTTGCTGATCGGCGTCTTCGTGCTCGCATACACCGTGCCGCGGAACGGGTGCCTCGCGATCGTCGGATACATAGCTGTCCGGCCGCTCGTCGACAGCTTCGTCCACACCCGGGTCGACCTGGGCATTGTGCGGCCCGGGCTGGGCAAGATCTGGGGGACAGGGCTCGTCGTCCTCCTGACCATCTATGTGATCCGCGAGCGGCCGCGGCGCGCCGACCTGCGGGCGTACACCATTCCGATCGTGTTCGCCATCACGTATGCCGCGGTGACACTGACGCGACCGGGGATCTCGATCGCGTTGACGAACGGCTCGAGACTGGTGTCGTGGCTCGCGCTGATCTATGTGATCGACAGCGGAGCGCGGAACGCCGTCACTCAGCGGAGGATCGTCGAGTTGATGTACGTCGCCGCGTCGCTCGAAGTGGTCGCCGTCGGGGTCGCGGTGATCAGGAACCGGTACGGGTCGACCTACTACGACCTGACGTTGAACACGCTGACGGACCAGACGCCGTTCGTCTACGCGGTGTTCTCGGCGTTGATGCTTCCGTTTCTCTTCCTCGCGGTCCTCATGGGCGCCCCAAAGACGTTACCGCTCGTTCTCGCCGGCTTGCTGGGGGGCTGCGTGATCCTGTCGTATTCACGCGCGTCGTATGCGGCGGCGGCTTTCATCGTCGCCGTTGTGATTGTCGTCGGGATCAAGAGTCGGGGCCGCGCGGGCAGCCTCGCGCTTGCAGGGGGCGCCCTCCTCGGGCTCGCCGGGATCGCGGCTGTGCTCGTGCACGGGCGTGTGGCATCGCGCTTCGCGCACGGGTCTCCGCGGCTCGATCTTTGGTCGGAGATCCTGCACGGTGCCTTCCATAGCCCGGTTCACGTGCTGGTTGGGGGAGGTGCCACGTTCAGCCGCGCGATCGACTTCCATGCGAGGGGCGTGGGCTACTGGTCGCACAACGACTTCCTCGAGGTTTTCGTTGCCGGTGGAGCTCTTCTCTTCGTCCTCTACCTGGCGCTCCTCGGCTGGCTCGGCTGGACGGTCTTGCGGGTTGTTCGTGACCCGCGCCAGTCTTCGGGAGTCCGTGACTTTGGCGTCGTCGCGCTGGCCGCGCTGATCAGCTTCGTGATGGTGTCATTCTTCGATGGGATCATCTTCTACGCCCCCGCCCTGATGCTCGCGCTCGTCGCCGGGCTCGCCAGGGCAGCGCACGCGGTTCCCGGCGCGACCGTCCTGGACGTGCCGTTGCGTGAAGCTGCGCCCGCGCATCGACTGCCCGTCGCTCCCGCATTGCTGTGACGGCCGCGCCCGAGCTCGCCGATGTCGTCGTGGTGGCGGCCTCGATTGGACATCCCGGCTCGGTCCGCGCTCGCGCGCTCGCCGGCGGTCTGGTCGATCGTGGGCATCGGGTGACTGTCGTCTGCGCGGACGGCGCGGACCACACCCACGCGGTGAATCCCGGACTGGACGTACGGCGTGTGAAGTGGGCCGACGTCGTCGAACTCGCCAAGCGTCTTCGCCTGAAGCGGACTGCGCTCGGGCGCCCACGTGTTCGCGGCGGGAGCGTCGAGCTCAGCCTGCTCCGCCGGGTCGAGGCGAGGGCCGCGGTCCCAGACGTCTATGCGTCCTGGATCCCCTTCGCAATCGCCGAGGTTCGGCGCGCAGTCGGGCGTGACACGGTCGTGTTCAGCACGGCTCCGGTATCCGGTCACGTCGTTGCGGCGGCGGCGAGGAAGGGACAGCCGTGGATCGCCGACCTGAACGATCTTTGGTGGGGCAATCCTCATCGGCCGGCGGGAGCGATCAGGCGCGCCGTCGATCGGGTGCTCGAGCGCCGCACGCTCACGCGCGCGAGAGCACTCACGACCGTCAACGAGGTTCTCGCACAGGAGCTTCGGAGGCGTTACCAGCTCCCGGTCCATGCCTTGCTGAACGGCTTCGATCCAGCGGAGTTCACGGAAGCGTCGGCACCGTTGATCGCCGGGCCCGTCGAGCTTCTCTACGCGGGCACCGTCTATCCCGGCTTCGACCTTGGTCCACTGTTCGGTGCGCTGCGCCGCGGGCTCGACGAAGGCTCATTGACGCCGTCCACCCTACGCGTCAGGTTCGTGGGCGGCGGTTCGCACCGAGCCGCTCTGGAAGCGACCGAGCGGGGAGTCGCCGGTTTCGTCGATGCGACCGAGGCAATTCCCCGCCGCGACCTGCTTCCGCAACTCGGGCGCGCTCACGCGCTTCTGCTGCCTTTGTACGAGAACGATCCTTACTCGCTTCCGTCGCGCTTCTTCGAGTACGTGGGCGCGGGGCGTCCCATAATTGCGCTCGGTCCCTCGGCCCGGCTCACCGCGCGAATCGTGGTCGAGCAAGGTCTAGGGGTCGTCGCGTCGACCGAAGAATCGGTCTACGCGCTCCTGCTACGCATGATCGTGGACAGCGACTCCTTGCCCGCACCGGCTCTCGTCGTGCGCCGCGGATTCACGTGGGAGCACTCCGTCGACGAGCTGTCGGCGTTGATCGAGTCCGTTCGCTGAGATAGGGGCGGACTACGAGCGCTCGAGTGCGGCGCGTACCTCGTCCACGACCAGCTCGCGCTGTTCGGCGGTCATGTGCGGGAAGAGTGGAAGCGTGACTGATCGTGCGGCGTAGGCCTCGGTAACCGGCAGCGAGCGCCCGCGGTGCTCATAGATGGAGAATCCGTGGACCGGTGGATAGTGGACGCTCGTCCGGAGGTTACGTCCCGTCAAGTGGTGTACGAGGCTGAGCGCGTCATCCTCGCCTGACGTTCAGGCTGCCGCTGCGATCGCCATCACCTCCTCGGGCTCGTCGACGGGGTCGGTGAGTGCTTTGGCGATCGATTCGGCGCTCATGTAGCGGCGGGCGACTGCCCACTCGTCGTTTTGTTCGGCGAGGACGGCGCCGACTAGGCGGACGATCGAGGCGCGGTCGGGGAAGATGCCGACGACGTCGCTGCGGCGGCGGATCTCCTTGTTCAGCCGCTCGAGCGAGTTGTTGCTCCACAGCTGCCGCCAGTGCTCCTTGGGGAAGCTCGCGAAAGCGGGCAGGTCCGGGCCGGCCTCCTCCAGCAGCGCAGCCGCCTGGGGGAAGCGATCCTCGAGCCGGGCGACGATCCGGGCGTGCGGCTCGTGGACGGTGGCGGCGTCGGGTTTGCTCTGCGCGCTCTTCGGGACGCCGCGGCCGCACAGGGACGCGACCGCGAAGGCGAGCACGAGCGCCCGCATCAAAGCAGCGCGGACTCGGAAAGCCCGTCGACGAAGCGGCGGTGCCAGAGCTCGAGGACGAACAGCAGCCACAGCTCTGTCCCCCTATCTGCTCTGCGCTGCGCATGTTCGTCGAAGAGCCGCTCGACCACCTTGGGCCGGAATAGCGCGCGCTCGCGTGCGCGCGGATCGAGGACCACCTCGCGTGCGATTCCGCCCAGCGAGCCTCGGAACCAATCCGCCAGCGGAATCGAGAAGCCCCACTTCGGACGGTCCAGTAGCTCGTCCGGAACCGCGCCGCGGAGGGTTTGCTTGAGCGCGGCCTTTTTGACCCGGCCGGCCAGCTTCGCGGAGACGGGCAGCCGAGCGATCTTCTCCATGAACACCTGATCGAGGAACGGCGAACGCGCTTCAAGGGAGTTGGCCATCGTCGCGATGTCCATCTTCACGAGAAGGTCGCCCGGGAGGTACGTCCGTACGTCGACGTCGAGCAGCCGGTCGAGCGGGGCGGCGGCGCGCGACGCGTCCCAGACGTCTGCGATCCGACGCTCGGGGTGGGAGCTTTTCGTCGCCTCGGCGAACTCATCGGTGTAGAGCTTTGCCTTCGACTCAGGCGTGAGGTAGCTCATCTGCATCGCGTACCGCTCGCCCGCGCTTAGGACCGACCCGCGAGCAAGCCGGAGGGCGCGGGCGTAGTTCGTGTCTGCGCGGGAAGGGTGCGGCGCAAGCGCTGCGAGCGCCGCCGCAGTTACCCGGGCCGGCCGGGGCAGCGCCGCCAGGCGCGCAGCCAGCCCGTGCGCGACGTACCGATTGTATCCCGCGAGCATCTCGTCTCCACCGTCACCGTTGAGGACAACCGTCACATGTTGTGCGGCGGCCTGTGCGACGTAGAAGCTCGGGATCGCGGAGGAATCGCCGAAGGGTTCGCCGTAGTGCGTGATGAGCTTCGGCAGGACATCTACTGCGTCCATGCGCACGATGTGCTCTGTGTGATCCGTTCCGAAGATCTCCGCCACACGCCGCGCGTACGGGAGTTCGTTGTACCGCTCCGACTCGAAGCCGATCGAGAACGTCTTCACAGGATGCGCCGAGTGCCGGGTCATCGCCTCGACGACGGCGGTCGAGTCGACGCCGCCCGAGAGGAAGGCGCCGAGCGGCCGCTCGCTGATCAGCCGCACGCGAACGGCCTCGTCGAGCGCCTCGGCAACGTACGCAGGGAACTGCTCTCGGCCGATGTTGTGCTTCGGGTCATAGGCGAGCTCCCAGTACGTGTCCACCCGCGTGTGCCCGTCCTCCCACGTGAGCCGCGCGGCCGGCGGGAGGCGTCGAACCCCCTCGATCGCCGACAGCGGCTCGGGCACATAGAGAAGTGTCAGGTAGGCGTCCAGCGCCTCGGGCACGGGGCGGCGCTCGATCCGGTCGTCCTCGAGCAGGCTTGCGAGCTCGGACGCGAAGACAAGATCGCCACGGCCATCGTCCCGGTAGTACAGCGGTTTCTTGCCGACACGATCGCGCGCAACGAGGAGTCGCCGCCGGCGCGCATCCCACAGCGCGAACGCGAACATGCCCCGCAACTCATGGACGAGGTCGTCACCGAGATCCTCGTAGAGGTGTGCGATCACCTCGGTGTCGCTGTGCGTCGCGAAGACGTGACCGCGTCCGGCGAGTCGCCGGCGAAGCTCCTCAAAGTTGTAGATCTCCCCGTTGAGCACGACCGCGACCGACCCGTCTTCGTTGAAGAGGGGCTGGTCGCCGCGCCGCACGTCGATAATCGCGAGCCGGCGCGCGCCTAGGGCGACCGCGCCGTCGACGTGGTAGCCGTCGGAGTCGGGCCCGCGGTGGACGAGGGCGTCGCACATTCGCCGAACGAGCCGCCCGTCGGCCACACCGCGATTCGAGACGTGACCGGCGATCCCACACACGGGTCAGACGCCCCCCTGGGCACCGTCGCGCACGATGTGGCACCCTACCTGATGGGTCCGTCTCGGCTGAGGGAACGGGACGGGCTGGGCCTGCGCACCTGCCTGCGCGCGGGCGTACGATTGCGGCCGTCACGACACGAGGAGAGAGCAGCCTGATGAACGACGACGTCAACTGGCCCACTTGGGCGTGCCCCGAACACAAGCTGGAGCTCGACGATCGCGGCGACGAGCTCGTCTGCGAGCGGAGCCATTCGTACCCGCGTGCGGGAGGAATCGCCCGGTTCATCCACGGAACCACGTATGCCGATGCGTTCGGGGCCCAGTGGAACGCCTATCGCTTGGCCCAGCTCGACTCGTACACGGGCACGACGATCTCGCGCGATCGGCTGCGGGAGTGTCTCGGCGAGGAGCTCTGGAACTCTCTGGACGGCTTGCACGTCCTTGAGGCCGGATGCGGAGCCGGCCGCTTCACGGAGATCCTGCTCGAGCGGGGCGCGTACGTCACCGCGATCGATCTCAGCAACGCGATCGACGCCAACCAGGAGACGTTCGGGGATCACCCGCTGCGTCGCGCAGCGCAGGCAGATGTCGTCGCCATGCCGTTCCTGCCGCAGCAGTTCGACGTTGTGTTCTGCTTCGGGGTCGTCCAATCGACCCCCGATCCGGAGGCGACGATCAAGGCGCTCTACGAGCATGTCAAGCCAGGCGGTCGGCTTGTCTTCGACCACTACACATGGGAGATCGGCTGGCTCCTCAGCCTCTCGCCGCTCGTGCGGCTGTACCTCAAGCACGCATCGCCTGAAAAGGGTATTCGGGCCACCGAGAGCCTTGTAAAGACCCTGCTCCCGTTCCACAGGAGGCTTGGTCCGATCGGGCGGAAGTTCCTCGATCGTGTCTCGCCGGTGATGTCGTACTACGACGACTACCCGGAGCTCAACGACGAGTTGCAGCGGGAGTGGGCGTTGGTCGACACCCACGACTCGCTCACCGATTACTACAAGTTCTTCCGGACGACCTCGCAGATCGATCGCGAGCTTCGGAAGCTGGGCTCGGAGGACATCCGGGTCCGCCGTGGCGGGAACGGCGTGGAGGCTCAGGCGAAGAGGCCCGCGGAGGTGCGCGTGCCCGTCGCCGCAAGTTGATGGCTGCAGCAGACGACGGGTGCGCCGGAGGAGCGCACCCCGAATGGCGGTGTCCTGAGCACTCGACACCGCTTCGCGACGAGGGCGGTTGGCTGACATGCTCGAGCGGCGATCGCTTTCCCGTGCGCGGCGACATACCACGGTTCGTTAGCGGATCGGGGTACGCGGCGGCGTTCGGCCTTCAGTGGCGGCGCTATCGGGAGACGCAACTCGACTCCTACACGGGAACGACAATCTCCCGAGACCGCGCCCGGCGCTGCCTGGGTGAGGCCCTCTGGTCGTCGCTCGGCCGGCTGAGGGTGCTCGAGGTGGGCTGCGGCGCAGGTCGATTCACGGAGGTGCTTCTCGATCGCGGCGCGTTCGTCGCGTCCGTCGATCTCTCCGATGCGGTCGATGCGAACTCCGAGAACTTCCCGCCGAGCGAAACGCATCGCGTCGCGCAGGCAGACGTCATGCGGCTGCCGTTCGCACCCCGGGAGTTCGACATCGTCTTCTGTCTCGGCGTCGTGCAACACACGCCCGACCCGGAGGCGGCCATCGGGACGCTCTTCGATCACGTGCGACCGGGCGGCACGCTCGTATTCGATCACTACGCGACGCCTCTGTCTTGGCGACTGAGCACGGCTCCGCTCGCACGCGCCGTACTTCGACGCCTCGAGCCCACGAAGGCGCTTCGCATCACCGAGCGGCTTGTCGATCTATTGCTCCCCGTCCACCGCGCCGCCGGCCGGTTCGGCCCGATTGTCACCCGGCTCTCCCCGGTCTACGCCTACTACCACGTCCTGCCGCAGCTGCCTGAGAGGCTGCAGCGGGAGTGGGCACTCCTCGACACGCACGACGCGCTCACCGACCGATACAAGCATTTCCGGACGCCGGAGCGGCTCGACGCCGCGCTACGTGCCCTCGGGGCGGACGTCGATCGCTGCGAGCGCAGCGGGAACGGCGTCGAGGTGCGGGCGCGACGGCCTGCGCCTGGGATCTAGATGCGCGTGCTCACGGTCACGAACATGTGGCCGCAGCCCGGTGCACCCCAGTTCGGAATCTTCGTCGAGCGACAGGTGGCCGCTCTACGGCATGCCGGCGTCGACGTCGACGTGCAGTTCGTGAACGGTCGCGCGAGCACTGTCAACTATCCACGCGCGTTGCCGGAGTATCGAGCTCGACTGAGGCGGGGGCGGTACGACTTGGTGCACGCGACCTATGTCCTGTCGGGCGTGATCGCACGGGCTCAGCGGCGCGTCCCGGTGGTGCTCACCCACACCGGGATCGAAGTGCTCGAATCGTGGCAGGCGCCCGTCGCGTGGGCGCTCTCCCGGGTGGTCGACGAGGTCATCGTTCGCAACGAGGGGATGCGGCAGCGGCTCGGCCTTCCTGACGCGACGGTCCTCCCCGCAGGCGTCGACTTTGACGTCTTCCGGCCGGTCCCGCAGGCGGAAGCGCGTGCGGCGTTGGGTCTCGTGCAAGACGATCGAATCGTCCTCTTCGTCGGTGAGCCCCGCCCCGAGAAGCGGCTGGACGTGATCGCCGCTGCCGTGGAGCTCCTCCGTGCGGACGACTCCCGGATCAGGCTCGAGCAGGTCTGCGGACGGCCGCAGGAGGAGGTCGCGGCCTACATGAGCGCGGCCGACGTCCTCGCGCTCGCGTCCGACAACGAGGGCAGCCCCGGAGCGGTGAAGGAGGCGATGGCTTGCAACCTTCCCGTCGTGTCGGTCGACGTAGGGGACGTCGCGGCGGTCATCGGCCGCACGGAGGGTTGCTTCCTCGCCGCTCGCGAACCGGCGGCGTTTGCGCGCGGCCTGGCAGCAGCCCTCGATTTCGGCGCGCGCACGGACGGGCGTTCTGCCGTCGCGCACCTCTCGTGGCCGGCGGTCACTGCCCGCCTGATCGAGGTCTACGAGCGTGCGCTCGCCCGGTAGAGCCGTCTGTCTCGTCCGCCAGGGGTACTTTCCCGGTGAGGCGCGCGTCCGGCGTGAGGCACAAGCACTGCACGACGCCGGCTTTCGCGTCGATGTCGTCTGTCTCCGCGGTCCGGGTGAGCCAGCGCGAGAGCACGTCGACGGTGTCGACGTGCACCGGCTTCGGCTCCAGCATCGGCGGGCCGGGCTCGGCCGCTCTTTGTACGAGTACGCGGTGTTCTTCGTGCTCGCGACGGCGCGAGTCTCGCGTCTCTACGCCCGTCGTCGCTACAGCGTTGTCCAGGTGAACACGATGCCCGATGTCCTCGTGTTCTGCGCACTGGTTCCGCGCCTCTTCGGTGCGCGGATCATCCTCGACATGCAGGAGGTGATGCCGGAGCTCTTCTCCTCGAAGTTCGGCGGCCGGCACGCGTGGCTGATCCGTCTCCTCGTTCGCCAGGAGGCGGCCGCGGCCGGCTTCGCGGACGCCGTGATCGCCGTCAGCGATCCCACGCGCACGGTGGTCGAGCGGCGCGGGATCCCTGCGGCGAAGCTCACCGTCGTGATGAACTCCGCGGACGAGCGCCTGTTCTCGCCGCGGCCGCGCCGTGTCGCGAGAGCGGCTGACGACCTCGTGCTCGTCACGCACGGGACGCTCATCGAGGGCTACGGATTCGAGACGGCGATCCGCGCGATGCCCTCGGTGGTCGCCGCCATACCACGCGCGCGCCTACAGGTCGTCGGCGGCGGAGAGTACGCCTCCGAGCTCGTCGCGCTGGCGGAACGGCTCGGAGTCGCGGCCTCGGTCGAGTTTCTCGGCCACCGGGTCCTCGACGACATCCCGGCCATCCTCGCGGAGGCGGACGTCGGAATCGTGCCGAACGAGTTGCCGGGATTCACGGACGTCGTCGTTCCGACGAAGCTGATGGAGCTCGTCGCCATGGGCGTCCCGGCAGTGGCCGCCCGCTCGAGCGCGGTCGAGCACTACTTCGACCCGTCGATGGTCGCGTCTTACTCAGTTGGTGACGCGGAAGATCTCGCCGCCACCGTCATCGAGTTGGCCCGAGACCCAGAGAAGCGCGTCTCATACGCTCAGAACGCGATGCGAGTTCTCGAGCGGCACGGATGGCGGCGCATGTCGTACGACTACACGCAACTCATCTCGAAGCTCGCTAGCGTGGGCTGAAGCGCAGCTCGGCGCCGTCGACGAGGAACCCCTCGCCTCGGCTGATGTTGCCCAGGCGGATGAAGTAGACGTCGAGCGAGGTCCGGTCGGACCCGTGCACTATTCCGCGGGCGACCACGTGGGTCCATTTGGATTGCAGCGCCGTGGTGACGTGTGCGTACGTGGCCGGCGAAGCGGCTCCGCCCGACTCGTTGAACTGCGCGACCAATCGTTGGCCGACCGCTTCCTGGTTACCCTTCACCCAGGCCGAGAGCGTCCACCGGCTGCCGCGAGTCGGGAGCCCGACCACGCTTTGCTGGAACACGCCGTAGGAGCCGGGCGTGATCACCTTGACGAGAACGCTTCGCGACCCGAACCGCGCGAAGCGCCTCGAGATCGAGAGTGTCGAGTTGGGATACGTTCTCCAGCCGACCGTGCCGAGCTCGAAGCTGCCGTTTGCGATGGGGTTCGTCGGACCTCCGAAATGGGGGAGGGGTGGAGGGGCGTGGTGAGGCACGTGCGCCGGCGCCGCCGCGTGAGGGGCGCCGGCGCAGCCCGCCAAGACTGCGATCCCGACCGGGGCGATGTATCGGGTGCGGGCGCGCATTTTCAGAATCCTGCGGAAGCCGCGCGATCCGAGAGTTCTCACTGTGGTGCCAGCATAAACGCGGGGCGAGTCGCCAGTAGCTCGCCGGCGTATGTGCGAGAGCGCGCGAGCGTAGGCGTGGAGCTCTCCGGTCCCGGGCGCGAGGTCAGAAGACGAACTGAGCCGGCACGGCTGAACCACCGGAGGTCCGCTGACATCCCGACAATATAGCCGATCGTCGTCGGCGTCGATTGCGATGAGCGGGGGCGCGGACACAGGCCGCTGATCGTATGCCGTCGTCGCAGGCCCGTCCGGTACTCTTGATCCGTGCCCGACATCCGCGACGCGCGCATCCTTGTGATCGGCGGCGCCGGCTTCGTCGGCTCGCGCATCGTCGACCAGCTTCTCGACGAACCGGTCGCGAAGATCGTCGTGCTGGACAACTTCGTCCGTGGGACGCGCGGCAACCTCGAGGAGGCCGTGAAGGACGAACGGGTGGAGCTGATCGAGGGCTCCGTCACCGACGTCTCGCTCCTCGACGAGCTGATGGCCGAAGCCGATTTCGTCTTCCATCTAGCAGCGCTCTGGCTGCACGAGTGCGTCCACGAGCCGCGCTCCGCGATCGAGGTGAACGTCGTCGGCACGTGGAACGTCGTCGAGGCCGCGCGGCGTGCCGGGATCAAGCGCGTCGTCTACTCCTCGTCCGCGTCGGTCTACGGCAACGCGCTCACGACTCCGATGACCGAAGAGCATCCGTTCAACAATCGGACGCTCTACGGAGCCACCAAAATCGCCGGAGAGCAGTTCTTCCGCTCGATGTACGAGCAGCACGGCCTCGACTACGTGGGGCTGCGCTACATGAACATCTACGGCCCGCGCATGGACTACAAGGGCACGTACGTGAGCGTGATCATGAAGGTGCTCGACCGCATTGACGCGGGCCAGGCGCCGATCATCTTCGGGGACGGCTCGCAGACGTACGACTTCGTGCACGTCGCCGACATCGCGCGCGCGAACATCACTCGCGCTGAAGAGCGATGCGACCGACGAGAACTTCAACATCGGGATGGGAGTCCCGACGACCATCAACGAGCTCGTCCGGATGCTGCTGGAGCTGTCCGGATCGGACCTCGAGCCGGAGTTCAAGCCGGAGGAGCAGTCCTTCGTGACCGAGCGCCTCGGTAGCACCGAGAAGGCCGAGGAACTGCTGGGCTTCCGCGGCCAGGTGCCGCTCGACGAGGGCCTCGCGTCCGTGATCGAGTGGCGCCGGCAGGATCAGCGGGTCGCTCCGGACGTCGACTAGTGCGGCCTCTCATAACGTTGCACCGGAAACGTGTTGATCGTTTAGGCGGCGAGTTTGAGTGTTTGGCGGGCGGTTCGGCGCTGGCGTCGTTTGGCGGCGTCGAGTCGGCGTTGCGCTCGCTCTTGGGGGGTGTTGCGGTGGCGGATGTGTTTGGCCATCGCGAGCGCGTAGCTGTCCCAGTCGAGGTAGTCGGCGTTTTTGCAGACGAACTCGTCGATCGCGCCGAAGTGGCTTTCGATCCGGTTGAGGAAGCTGGCGTAGGTCGGGGTGGGGACGAGTTCGACGTTGTTGGCGGCCGCCCAGGCGCGGATTGCGGGCGTCCAGTGGCAGGAGAGGTTGTCTTGGATCCAGTAGAGGCGCAGCCGGCTCGGGTAGGCGAGCCGCCCGGTCAGCCTCCAGCAGCTCAGCCTTGGTCTGCCCATTGCCGCGAAGACGACGCTGAAGGTCAGCAAGGCACCGCTCCTGGAGGTGCGCGTTCAGTTTCGTGAACGACCCAAACGACGGCACGGGAACCAGGAAGTTGCGGCGGGAGTAGCCGACGAGGTTCTCGACATGCCCCTTCTCGTTGCCCCTGGCGACCCGGCAGAACCGGTGCGTGAACAAGAAGTGGCTCTCCAACCGCAG